>NZ_JAPJQP010000024.1:0-25922 GCF_030825015.1 Mediterraneibacter sp.
AAAGGGAGCTATTGCTCCATAGATGATTACTCATCTATTTTGCAACAGCCCCTTTGAAATAACGTTTTAAAATTTTATAATGTATGTTCGTATACTGCTTCGGAAGTAAGTTGAACATCTAATTTTTTGAAAATCTTAATATCCACATCTGACAGCATGACAGATGTATGTGCCTGACATCCGGCAAGTTCAGGCAACTGAGAAAGAGCGAGGCGCGCCTGCGGATTCGTGGCTGCGCTTGCGGAAAGAGCGATGAGAACTTCGTCTGTATGAAGTCGTGGGTTTTTGCTCTTTAAATAATCGACTTTCAGTTTCTGGATCGGTTCGATTGACTCCGGTGAAATAATGTGTACTTCGTGATCGATGCCGGCAAGTACTTTCAGTACATTTAAAAGAAGGGCTGCACTTGCTCCGAGAAGATTCGTTGTCTTTCCGGTGATGATTCTTCCGTCATGCAGTTCAAGCGCGGCAGCAGGACCGTTTGTCTCTTTCGCACGTTCTAATGCTTTAACCGCCACTTTTCGGTCTGCGGCGGTAATTCCTGCCATATTCATGAGAAGTTCGATTTTTTGCGCTTCTTTGTCTGAGGTGCTGCCTTTGGCAAGAGCGTTCAGCGCATCGAAATAGCGGCGGATAATTTCCTGTTTGGAGGCTTCACGGCAGGCCTCATCATCGCAAATACAGTTTCCGGCCATGTTGACGCCCATATCGGTAGGAGATTTGTAAGGACTTTCTCCGTAAATCTTTTCAAAGATCGTATTTAACACAGGGAAGATCTCGACGTCGCGGTTATAGTTGACAGTTGTTTCGCCATATGCCTCAAGGTGGAATGGGTCGATCATATTCACATCGTTCAAGTCAGCTGTTGCAGCTTCATATGCAAGGTTGACCGGATGTTTAAGCGGGAGATTCCATACAGGGAATGTCTCAAACTTTGCATAACCTGCGAGAATCCCTCTTTTATGTTCGTGGTAAAGCTGGGAAAGGCATGTTGCCATTTTTCCGCTGCCCGGTCCGGGAGCTGTAACGATGACAAGAGGTCTGCTTGTTTTGATATAATCGTTTTTTCCATAGCCGTCTTCGCTGATGATGAGCGGAACGTTGGACGGATATCCCGGAATAAGATAATGGAGATATACCGGAATCTGCAGTTTCTCCAGTCTGTTCTTGAACAGGATTGCGCTTTCCTGACCGGAAAATTGAGTGATTGTAACACTTCCTACATATAAACCCTGATCTTTATATGTCTGGATCAGGCGAAGAACTTCTGTGTCGTATGTGATACCGAGATCTCCACGGATCTTATTTTTCTCGATGTCTTTGGCGCTGATGACGATGACGATCTCTGCCTGAGAACTTAATTCTTTTAAGAGGCGAAGTTTACTGTCAGGAGCGAATCCCGGAAGCACACGGGAAGCGTGATAATCATCGAACAGTTTACCTCCGAATTCGAGATAAAGTTTGTTGTCAAATTTTCCGATCCGGTTTCGGATGTGTTCGGACTGCATTTTTAGATATTTTTCATTGTCAAAACCGATTCTCATTTTCTTATTCTCCACTTTTTCGTTCATTTTTATCCTGAGGGAAAAGATTTTCCGCAGGACATATTTCGTACTCAGTATACTATAAAATCTGCCTGTTTTACAATATTTTCATAATCTTTTTATTGATTTATGCAAAAGCTGTACTTATAATGGTAATAACGCCATGCATATTGTGCATTGGCGCTGAAGATTTTGAGGAGGAACAGGATGGATAACAACCAGAATAAGAAGAATAATAAAAATAATCCGAATAATAACCGGCAGGGTTTGGGCATTGTGCTTATAACGACCCTGCTGGTAGCTTTTGTAGTTTTCGGATTGTTTTCTGTTATGGGAAATACGAACCAAAAGGAGATCAGTTATGACAAATTCCTTACTCTTGTGAAAGAACATAAAGTGAAGGAAGTAAAATTAGACAGTGAGAAGATTTACATCACGCTGACGGACAAAGCAAGAGAAGAAGAGAGGGAGAAAGCTGTTGAAAAGGCGGAAGAAGAAGGTCTCTTAAGTCCGTTCGAAGAGGCGATGGCAAGAATGAGAAGCCAGATGCCGACAGTTAAGAAAGAAGGCGCGAAACATGCTCCTGATTATTATACGGGGTATGTCGATGACGATACGCTTGTGACGAAACTTGACCGTGCGGGTGTCGAATTTAAAAGTGAGATTCCGGATACGATTGGACAGTTGTTTTTTGAGATGTTTATTACGGTAATCCTGCCCCTTTTGCTTATGGTGTGGCTGTTCACATATATGATGAAACGGATGAACAAAGGCGGCGGAATGATGGGCATTGGAAAGAGCAATGCCAAGATGTACATGGAAAAAGAAACCGGGGTGACTTTCCGGGATGTGGCAGGAGAGGATGAGGCGAAAGAATCGCTTCAGGAAGTTGTGGATTTCCTGCATAATCCGGGAAAATACAGTGGTATCGGAGCGAAACTTCCGAAAGGAGCGCTTCTTGTAGGCCCTCCGGGAACAGGTAAGACCCTTCTGGCAAAAGCGGTGGCAGGTGAGGCGAAAGTTCCTTTCTTCTCTTTGTCCGGTTCGGCTTTCGTAGAAATGTATGTCGGTGTCGGAGCATCTCGTGTTCGTGATCTTTTTAAACAGGCGCAGCAGTCGGCTCCGTGTATTGTGTTTATCGATGAGATTGATGCTATCGGAAAGACACGTGATACGGCGATGGGCGGAAATGACGAACGAGAACAGACTCTGAATCAGCTTCTTGCCGAGATGGACGGGTTTGATACGAATAAAGGTCTTTTGATTTTGGCAGCGACAAACCGTCCGGAGATCCTTGATCCTGCGCTTCTTCGTCCGGGTCGTTTTGACAGACGGATTATTGTTGATAAGCCGGATCTAAAAGGCCGCGTCGATATTTTGAAAGTACATGCAAAAGACGTCCGTATGGATGAAAGCGTAGATCTGGAAGCAATCGCACTTGCGACATCCGGCGCTGTCGGATCGGATTTGGCGAATATGATCAATGAAGCTGCGATCAATGCGGTAAAGCATGGAAGACAGGTTGTCAGTCAGAAAGATCTGTTTGAGGCGGTTGAAGTTGTTCTGGTCGGAAAAGAAAAGAAAGACCGTATTATGAGTGAAGAGGAACGCAAGATCGTTTCTTATCACGAGGTTGGGCATGCACTTGTCACTGCGCTTCAGAAAAATACAGAACCGGTACAGAAGATTACGATTGTTCCGAGAACGATGGGCGCGCTCGGTTATGTGATGCAGACTCCGGAAGAAGAGAAATTCCTGAATACAAAGAAAGAACTGGAAGCAATGATCGTTGTTGCGCTTGGCGGACGGGCGGCAGAAGAGATCGTGTTTGATACGGTGACGACAGGGGCATCCAACGATATTGAGCAGGCGACAAAGATTGCCCGCGCGATGATTACGCAGTACGGAATGTCAGAACGTTTCGGATTGATGGGACTTGAGTCTGTTCAGAACAAGTATTTGGACGGCAGGGCAGTGCTCAACTGCGGTGAGGCGACAGCCGGAGAGATCGATGAAGAAGTAATGAAGATGCTTAAGTCTGCTTATACAGAAGCGAAGAGGCTTCTTTCGGAAAATCGGGAAGCTCTTGATAAGATTGCGGCGTTTCTGATTGAAAAGGAAACGATCACCGGAAAAGAGTTTATGAAGATTTTCAGAGAGGTGAAAGGAATTCCTGAGCCGGAAGAGGGAGAGGCGCCGAAAACAGAAGATCGTGGAAGAATTGCGATGAAAGAAAATACGGTGCAGGAAGATAAAACGGTATCGTCAGAAGAAAAAAATACGTTTTCCGACGGAACGGAATCTTGTTAAGAAAATAGGACGGAAAGGATTGTTCTCCGCTTTATCACGCGGCAGAGCAGTCCTTTTTCTATGAAGGGGAAAGGGAGAGAGGATGGAATATATAAGTTGTTATGTGTCACCGCTAGGAAAGATCCTGCTGGCTGCAGATGAAATCGGATTGACCGGGTTGTGGTTTGAAGGGCAGAAATATTTTGCCTGTTGTCTGGGACAAGAGAATGAGGAAGTGGAGATTCCTCTTTTTTATGATGTAAAAAAATGGCTGGATCTTTATTTTTCGGGAAAAGAGCCAAAGGAGCAGATCCCGCTTCATCTGAAAGGAACTGATTTTCAAAAAGAAGTGTGGAAGATCCTTTGTGCGATCCCTTACGGGCAGACGATGACGTATGGGGAGATTGCGGGAAGAATGGAGGCTGAAAGAGGCGGAAAAAGAGTGGCTTTTCAGGCAGTCGGAAATGCGGTAGGGCACAATCCGGTGTCGGTGATCGTTCCGTGTCACAGAGTGATCGGAGCAGATGGAAAATTGACAGGATATGCAGGAGGAATTGAGAGGAAAGCAGCGCTTCTAAATATAGAACATGGGCGGACTTTAGGGAAGGATTTTCTTCGTTAAGAAGGGATGGAGAAAGAAATTTTCCTTGTTTTTTTGTGCACGGCAAGTATAATTAAATTTATGGAAAATAATAATTTTAACATACAGGAAGAATTGAAAAAACTTCCCGCAAGACCAGGTGTATATCTTATGCATGACGAGCGGGATCAGATCATTTATGTCGGCAAGGCGATCAGTTTAAAAAACCGGGTGCGCCAGTATTTTCAGAGCAGCAGGAATAAAGGGGTCAAGATCGAACAGATGGTGACTCACATCAGACGATTTGAGTATATCGTGACAGATTCGGAACTGGAGGCGCTTGTTTTAGAATGTAATCTGATCAAGGAGCATCATCCGAAATATAATACGATGCTGATGGATGATAAGACATATCCGTTTATCAAGGTGACGGTGAATGAGCCTTTCCCGCGTGTACTTTTGGCAAGAAAGATGGTGAAAGATAAGGCAAAATATTTTGGACCTTATACGAGTGCGCTGGCGGTCAGAGATACGATTGATCTCATTCATAAATTGTATCATGTAAGGAGCTGTAACCGGAATCTGCCTAAAGATATCGGGAAGGAACGTCCTTGTCTGAACTATCATATCAAGCAATGCGATGCGCCGTGTCAGGGATATCTTTCACAGGAGGCATATGGGAAGGCGATTACGGAAGTGTTAAAGTTCCTGAACGGAAATTACGATGCGATCTTAAAAGAATTGGAAGAAAAAATGAACATGGCGTCGGAGAATCTGGAATTTGAGCGAGCGATCGAGTACAGAGAGCTGATAAACAGTGTAAAAAAGATTGCGCAGAAACAAAAGATCACAGATGCAAGCGGGGAAGACAGGGATATTTTGGCTGCGGCTTCTGAAGGTGAGGATGCGGTTGTTCAAGTATTCTTTATCAGAGGAGGCAGGCTGATCGGAAGAGATCATTTTTATCTTCGTATTTCCAATGGGGAAAAAACAGCCGATATTTTAGACAGTTTTATTAAGCAGTATTATGCGGGAACTCCGTATATTCCGAGAGAATTAATGATTCAGGAGGAAATAAAAGACCGGGAGCTTATAGAAACATGGCTGACTTCAAAACGCGGGCAGAAAGTGACGGTAAAAGTTCCGAAAAAAGGAACGAAAGAAAAGCTTGTAGAGTTGGCTTCTGATAATGCGAAGCTCGTTTTAAGCAAGGACAAAGAGCGAATGCGCCGGGAAGAAGGCCGTACGATCGGAGCGGTAAAGGAGATTGAATCTTTACTCGGTCTTTCAAAGATCAGGCGTATGGAAGCTTATGACATTTCAAATACAAACGGATTCGAGTCGGTCGGATCTATGGTTGTCTATGAGCGGGGAAAGCCGAAACGAAATGATTACAGGAAATTTAAAATTAAAGGAATCCAGGGTGCGGATGATTATGGAAGTATGAGGGAGGTTTTGACCAGGCGCTTTACACATGGATTGAAAGAACGGGAAGAAAGCGGCGAACTTGGGAAGTTTACGGTATTTCCGGATCTGATCCTGATGGACGGCGGAAAAGGACAGGTCAATGTGGCGCTTCAAGTACTGGAGGAACTGCATTTGAATATTCCGGTATGCGGAATGGTGAAAGATGATTACCACCGAACGAGAGGATTATATTTTCAGAATGAGGAGATCTCGATTGAAAAAAATTCTGAAGCGTTCCGTCTTATTACACGGATTCAGGATGAAGCTCACCGGTTTGCCATCGAATATCATCGTCAGCTTAGAGGAAAAGGACAGGTGCATTCGATTTTGGACGATATAGAAGGGATTGGACCTGCGAGAAGAAAAGCGCTTATGCGCCATTATGCAAGTCTGGATGCTATAAAGGCGGCTGAAAAAGAAGAACTTGCTGCGATTCCATCTATGAACGAAAAGGCGGCGCAGGCAGTATACAATTTTTTTCATACATGATATGATAGAAACAGCGAGCGGTATATAAATCAAAAAAAGCGAAGGCATCGAAGAGAAGAGTGCTGAAAGCGAAAGGAAGGGAAATATATGGGACGAGGAATTGAGTTAAGAGAAATTGTTGAAAGGATGGATCTGAAGAATCTGACTCCGGAAGTGGATCTGACAGAAAAAGAAGTCCATGTGCCGGATGTCAATCGACCGGCGCTTCAGTTAGCCGGGTTCTTTGATCACTTTGATTCCAATCGCGTGCAGATCATTGGGAATGTAGAATATAATTATATGCAGACATTGACGGAAGAACGGCGGATTTATATTTACGAAATGCTGCTGCAGCATCCGATCCCATGTATGGTATTCTGCCGGGGAATGACGCCGGGCGAGATTTTCCTGAAAAAGGCAGTAGAAAGTAATGTGCCGGTATTTAGTACGGTGAAACCGACTTCTGATTTTTCAGCAGAGATCATCCGTTGGATGAATGTAAAACTGGCTCCGAGTATTTCCATTCATGGTGTTCTTGTGGATGTGTATGGTGTCGGTGTTTTAATCATGGGTGAGAGCGGTATAGGGAAAAGTGAAGCTGCCCTTGAATTGATCAAGAGAGGACACCGTCTTGTGACAGACGATGTTGTGGAGATCCGGAAGGTGAGTGACGAAACACTTGTCGGTTCGGCGCCGGATGTGACGAAGAACTTTATTGAACTGAGAGGAATCGGTATTGTTGATGTAAAATCTATGTTTGGTGTGCAAAGTGTCAGAGAAACTCAGAACATTGATCTTGTAATTACTTTGGAAGATTGGAGCAGAGAAAAAGAATATGACCGGCTTGGATTAGAAGAGGAATATACAGAGTTTTTAGGAAACAAAGTTGTATGCCATAGTATTCCGATCAGACCGGGAAGGAATCTTGCGATTATTGTAGAGTCTGCGGCGGTGAACCACAGACAGAAACAGATGGGCTATAACGCAGCACAGGAATTGTATAAAAGAGTGCAGGAAAATCTTGCGAAAAAAAGATAAATATAAGAGAGGAGAGAGGGAGCTGTGAAATATTGTTTTGGTGTAGACATCGGAGGCACAACAGTGAAAATGGGTCTGTTTGAAGAGACAGGAGCCATTCTTGAAAAATGGGAGATCCCTACGAATACATTGGCGGAAGGAAAGGCAATCCTGCCGGATATTGCCTTTTCTTTGGTGGGAAAAATAGAAGAAAAAAAATTGGAAAAAGAAGATATTCTCGGTATCGGAGTCGGAGTTCCGGCGCCGGTGACAGCAGAAGGAGTCGTAAACGGAAGCGCGAATCTTGGATGGAAATATAAAGAAGTAAAGAAAGAGATGGAAGAGCTGACCGGTTTGAAAGCGTTTATCGGGAATGATGCGAATGTTGCAGCGCTCGGAGAAATGTGGAAAGGCGGCGGCGCCGGAGAGAAGAATATGATTATGGTAACTCTTGGAACCGGAGTGGGCGGAGGAGTGATCATAGACGGAAAGATGCTTGTCGGCTGCAATGGCGCCGGCGGAGAAATCGGACATATTTGCGTGAATTATGAGGAAAAGGATTGCTGCGGCTGCGGAAATAGAGGATGCCTGGAACAGTATGCCTCCGCAACAGGCATTGTCCGTTTGGCAAAACAGAAATTAGAGACAGAAAAACGGGAAACGATGCTGAACAAAGAAAAAATTACGGCAAAGGACGTATTTGACGCGGTGAAAGCAGGAGATGAAGTCGCAGATGAAATTGCAGTTTCTTTCGGAAAATATCTTGGATACGGACTTGCTAATCTTGCGGCAGTTGTGAATCCTGCGGTGTTCGTTATCGGTGGCGGAGTTTCCAAAGCCGGAGAAGTGCTTCTTTCATATATAGAAAAACCATATAAGGAAAGAGCGTTCTTTGCAGATAAAAATGTAAGATTTGTTCTTGCACAGTTGGGAAATGATGCTGGAATCTGCGGGGCCGTGAAGCTTGTGCTGGATGAGAGAGGAAAATGATTTTTCTATAGTTCATGTTTGAAATACCCGAAACAAAGAAAATATCTTTAAAACAAACAAACTAGCAACTGAATATAAGAAAAATATAAAAAAATGAACCATAATACAGTATAAACCGAGTGAAAAAGCGGGGGATACAAGTGTTATGGTTCTTTTGTTTTTTGTTTGTATAGATGAATCTGTAAAAAATACACAAAAAATAAGAAAGAAAGCGATGAAAAACCTAAAAATGGTTGTATAAACACACAAATATCTTTGAAACAAAGAAAAAGTGTTGACTAAAAAGAAAAAAGTGGTAGAATATAGACAAACAAAGAAATAAAGTTTCTGGCCGGAAACAAAAGAACATTTTAATACAAGGGCAGGCTGAAAAAGAAAATCAAATGTGAACAGAAAGCCCGAATACAGAATGGAAAAAAGAGGAGAATGAAAAGATGAAAGCATTAGCAAGATATGGAAAAGAATTTGGTGGATATCGTATGATCGACGTTCCGAAACCGACATGTGGTCCGGAGGATATCATCATTGAGATCAAGGCGGCTGCAATCTGTGGAGCAGATATGAAACATTATAAAGTGGACAATGGCTCCGATGAATTCAACTCGATCCGCGGACATGAATTTGCGGGTGAGATCGTAGAAGTCGGCGAGAAAGTGACAGACTGGAAAGTGGGACAAAGAGTTGTATCTGACAACAGCGCTCATGTATGTGGTGTTTGCCCGGCATGTGAGCAGGGAGATTTTCTTTGCTGTGAAAACAAAGTAAACTTAGGTCTTGACAATAATACATGGGGCGGCGGATTTTCCAAATACTGTAAAGTTCCGGGAGAGATCTTGAGAATTCACAAACATGCAATCTGGGAAATTCCGGAAAACGTAAAATATGAGGAGGCAGCAGTTCTCGATCCGATCTGTAATTCATACAAAGCAATCGCGCAGCAGAGCCATCTCCTTCCGGGACAGGATGTTGTAGTATTCGGAACAGGTCCGCTTGGATTGTTTGCCGTACAGGTGGCAAGAATTATGGGAGCAGTCAACATCGTTATGGTAGGACTTGACGAGGATGTTCCGGTTCGTTTCCCGGTTGCGAAAGAACTTGGAGCTACACATTGTGTAAATGGTTCAAAAGAAGATGTTGTAAAAAGATGTACAGAAATCTGCGGAAGAGATAACTTAGGTCTTGTTGTTGAATGTTCAGGAGCAAACATTGCTCTGAAACAGGCGATCGAGATGCTTCGTCCGAACGGAGAGGTTGTTCGTGTCGGAATGGGATTCAAACCGCTTGAATTTTCAATCAACGATATTACTTCATGGAACAAGAGCATTATCGGACATATGGCATATGACTCCACATCATGGAGAAATGCAATCCGTCTGCTTGCTTCCGGACAGATCAAAGTACAGCCGATGATCACTCACAGACTTGGACTTTCAGAGTGGGAAAAAGGATTTGAACTGATGGCGAAAAAAGAAGCAATCAAAGTAATCTTCACATATGACTTTGATGATGAGGATTGATAAGCGGAGGAAAGATACGATGGAAAAGAAATTACTGCTTGCACCGTCTATGGGCTGCTGTGACTTGTACGATTTCGGTCATCAGGTAAAGTTTATTGATGAACATGCAGATTTCCTCCACATTGATATAAAGGATGGAAATTATGTAAAGACATTTGGCGTTGGTCCTGATTTTATGACAGCCTTGAAAAAAGTTGTCAAAAAACCGATGGATGCACATTTGATGGTAAAACATCCGCAGGATTATATTGAGGCATGTGCTGCAGCCGGAGCAGCTTATATTACTCCGCACACAGATTGTATCGAGAGCGATGCTTTCGTGACGATCAACAAGATTATCTCACTGGGGTGCAAAGCCGGGATTGCCATGAACCCGGCAGCCCCATTAGAAGCAATTCGATACTACCTTCCCCTTCTGTCTAAAGTGACGATTATGATCGTAGATGCAGGATATGCCGGACAAAAGGTGATTACACAAATGTATGATAAGATCCGTACTCTTGTGAAATGGAGAGAAGAGATGGGACTTGATTTTCTGATCGAGGCAGACGGATCGATGAATGCAGGTGTTTATGCTCCTCTTTATGAAGCGGGCGCAGATATGGTCGTACTTGGCCCTCCGGCTCTTTGGAATAAAGACGAGGATATCGAAAAGGCGTGGGCGATTATGGAACAAGAAGTAGAAAGCGAACTCGCCGGAAAATAAAATACAAAGCAGACAGTCTGTGTACATACAAAAAAGAGACTGCTGCTGCAAAGAATGAGAAAAGAAAGGGAATTAATTATGGGAACAAAAAAAGGCGCGAACATCGGCGCAAGACTTGATCGTCTTCCGAATTCAGGATGGCATATAAAAATGTGGCTGGTAACAGCGTTTGCTCTGCTCGTATGCTGGTCAAACGGAATCGGAGGTTCGGTTCAGAATATTTTGCTGAATGAACTTCACTGGTTAGAACCAGGAACAAAACTTCTTGCAATGTGGGGAACAACTTATACGGCAGGACAGCTCTTCGGAGCGCTTGTAGGCGGTCCGATCGGAGATAAGATTGGTCGTAAAAAAAGTATTCTTTTGTATGAAATTATTCATATTATCGCCATGATCGGCGGAGCTGTTGCACCAAATGTTTATGTATTGTATGTATTCAGACTTGTACAGGGATTTGGACTTGGAGCACTTCTCGTTGTTCTGTTTGCAGGATTTACAGAGTATGTACCGGGAAGAAACCGTGGTGTATGGTCAAGCCGTAACTCCTTTATCGGAAACTGGGCTCACCCAATTTGTAACGGAATTGCATTTTTGATCGTAACAACTGGAGTAAGCTATAGTATGAACTGGAGAATCCAGTACATGATCCCGTCAGTTCTTTCTATTATTGCATCTATCATTATTGCAAAAAAACTTCCGGAATCTCCGCGTTGGTTAGAGTCACAGGGAAGAGTTGAGGAAGCAGACGCGATCCTTACAAAGATTGAAAAAGAAATCGAAGCATCAACAGGAAAACCGCTTCCGCCGGTAACAGAAGAACCGAAAGAAGTAAAACAGCTTCCGTATTCAGCGCTGTTTAAAGGCAAACTTTTGAGAAGAACGATTGTTGGTTCTCTTGTATTGATCGGTATGAACACGATCCAGTATACATTGATGACATGGATGCCGTCCTTGCTGAAATCAATGGGATATGATACATCACAGTCACAGTTTATGACAATGTTCGGACTGTTCGGCGCTCCGTTTGGAATTTTTATCGCATCATTGATCATGGATAAAATTCCGAGAAGAGTAATGGGTGTTATTCTTCTGGCAGCTATGGCTGTACTTGGAGTTATTACAGGACAGCAGACAACAATGACAGCGCTGATCGTAACAACATTCTTGCTGAACACAGTAATTTATATGTATGTATGTTATGCATCTGCAGTGTATGTGCCGGAAATGTGGCCGACATCTGCGAAAATGTCCGGTTCCGGTTTCTGTAATGCGATCGGTCGTGTAAGTAATATCTTCTTCCCGTTCCTCGTAACAAGCGTTGCAGCAGGTTCTATGGGAAGTACGGGAGTATTCGTCCTGATCTCTATCGTTGCCGTAGTAATTGCAATATGTATTTTGATCTTCGGTGTAGAGACAAGAGGAGAATCTGTAGAAGATATCGGAAATGTTGACTAAACAAAGATAAACAGATAAATAAGTTTCCTGTTCTCTTAGTATGGAGAACAGGAAAAATAGTAAAAGGTGAAAGGAAGGATATGAAATGAAAAATTCAGAAGCGATCTTAGTGACACCAAAACATTTTGAAATACAGGAGTGTCCGGTTCCGGAGCCGAAAGATCATGAAATTCTTATGAAAGTAGAGTATGTTGGAATGTGCGGTTCCGATATTCACGGATTTGAATTCGGACCGTTTATTCCTCCGAAAGATCCGAATCAGAAGATCGGTCTTGGACATGAGGTGGCAGGAGAAGTTGTTAAAATAGGAGCGAAAGTAACGAAATTTAAAGTCGGAGATAAAGTCCTCATTGAGCCTGGCGTTCCGGATGATACATGTGAGTATTGCCGTACAGGACGCTACAACATTTGTCCGGGAGTTGACTTTATGGCGACACAGCCGAATTACAAAGGCGCGCTGACACAGTATATGACTCATCCGGAAGAGTGGACGTACCATATTCCGGAAGGCATGACAACGATGGAAGGTGCTCTTGTAGAGCCGGCGGCAGTCGGAATGCATGCAGCAGTTCTCGGTGGAGCACAGCCGGGTAAAAGTATTGTGATCCTTGGAGGAGGAACGATCGGGTTAATGGTTCTTCAGGCATGTATCAGCCTTGGAGCAACAGATATTACAGTTGTCGATGTGATCGAGAAACGATTGGAACTTGCGAAGAAACTGGGAGCAGCCAGAGTGATCAACGGAAAAGAAGAAGATACAGTTGCAGTTCTTCGGTCCGAAGAAATGTACGGAGATCACGGTGTGGATCTTGTGTTTGAGGCGGCAGGAGCTGTATTTACAGCACAGCAGGCGGTACAGATCGTAAGCCGGGGCGGTAAGATTATGATGGTAGGAACACAGTCAAAACCGGTTCCGATCGATTTCCTGAAAATCAACCGTGAAGTGACAATCCAGACGTCATTCCGTTATTGCAATAACTTCCCGCAGACGATCGAAGCGATCTCATCAGGAAGATTTAATGTCAAAGATATGGTAACAAATGTTTATGATTACAAAGATGTGCAGACTGCATTTGAAGAAGCGATCGATCCTGTGAAAAAGACAGAGATGGTGAAAGGCGTAATCAAAGTAACGGAATAAGAAACTGTGAATATATCCGGCAGAAGCAGGCGGAAACGTCTGCAGCCGGATCGCTGAAAAGAAAAGGAGAAAAATTATGATTTCAGATATCAGATATTGGGAAAAGAAAGCAAGTGCAGGACATTATGCAATTCCTCATTTTAATGTATGGAATGCAGAGATGCTGATGGGCGTTATCGACGCTGCAGAAGAACTGCGCGCACCGATCATCATTTCATTCGGAACAGGATTTACAGGAAATACATCTTTTGAAGATTATTGCTATATGATGGAATCTATGGCGAAAAAAGCAAGCGTTCCGGTAATTCTTCACTGGGATCACGGCCGCAATATGACGATCCTTCAGAATGCTGTAAATCATTGCATGAATTCTGTAATGCGTGATGCTTCCGCACTTCCGTATGAAGAGAACGTAGCAGAGATCAAAAGATGTGTAGATTATTTCCACGCATATAACATTCCGGTAGAGGCAGAACTTGGACACGTAGGAAACGAGACAATCTATGAAGAAGCATTGTCAGAGTATCATTACACAGATCCGAAGCAGGCGAAAGACTTTGTTGACAGAACAGGATGCGATTCTTTGGCAGTTGCGATCGGTAATGTACATGGAGTTTATTCTTCTGAGCCGAAGCTGGCGTTTGATATTTTGGAAGAAGTAGCAAACGCAGTTGACGTTCCGCTTGTACTTCATGGAGCATCGGGAATCGGAGACGAAGACATTAAGAAAGCAATCTCTCTTGGAATTGCAAAAATTAATATACATACAGAACTTTGCCAGGCTGCAATGGAAGCGATCAACGAGCATAAAGACGAGCCGTTCCTGGCAGTAGAACGTGCGGTAAGACAGGCTGTAAAAGAACGCGCAATGTACAAGATTAAATTATTCGGTGATGACGGAAGGGCTGATGAATAAAGTGAGTAAAGATTTGGATGTAATCATTATCGGGGCGGCGATCGTAGATCTGCCGCTGCGCCCGGTAAGTAAAGAAGTGTTTGACGTTGTATCTTATCCGGTAGACGGAATTGCAATGACGATCGGAGGAGATGCGATCAATGAATCGACTATCATTACAAGACTGGGACATAAAGTTGCTTTAATGAGCTGTATCGGAGTAGATGTGGCAGGAGCGTTTGTGTTAAGTCATTGTGAAAGAACAGGCATTGATACGAAATATATTAAACAGGATCCAACGATCGATACTTCGATCAATGTTGGTTTGGTAGCTGCTGACGGAGAAAGAACTTTTATTACAAACCGTCAGGGAAGCCTTTGGAAATTCAAATATGAAGATTTGGATATGTCAGCGCTTAAAGGTGCAAAAATTCTTTCATTTGCAAGTATTTTCAATAATCCTCTTTTTGATAATAAAGCGCTCGTATCCGTATTTTCGAAAGCAAAAGAAGAAGGCATGATCATCTGCGCGGATATGGTTTCTCCAAGGTTGAACGAGAAGCTGGAAGATATCACAGAAGCGTTAAGCTATGTTGACTATTTCTTCCCGAACTTCGAGGAAGCAAGTGAGATGACAGGAGAGACGGATGAAGCAAAAGTAGCTGACAAATTATATGCATGTGGTGTAAAAAATGTGATCATGAAGATCGGTAAAAGAGGATGTTATATCCGTAACGCCGAAGGCGCAATGATCGTTCCGGCATGTAAAGGTGTAACGGCGATTGATACGATCGGTGCCGGCGATAATTTTGCATCCGGATTTATCACAGGTCTTTTGGAAGGAAAGGATATCCGTGAATGTGCGATCTATGCAAACTGTACGGCTGCTGTTTCTGTTCAGTATGTCGGAGCAACAGGCGGTGTGACAGACAAAGAGATCGTAGACGAGATGCTGGCAAAATACCGCGAAGATTATAAATAATGTTTTCGGATTGCTTTAAGGAACAAGGAATCAGATGGAATAGGTAAAGAAAGGGATAGACAGATATCATGAAAACGATGAAATTAGGAAAGACAGGAATTGATATTTCAAGAATCGGACTTGGAACTTGGTCGATCGGCGGCGGTTCTGCATGGGGCGGAGATCACGAACTTCAGACGGTTGTGGATACGATCAGAGAGGCTCCGAAGGCAGGAGTAAACTTAATCGATACGGCTCCGGGATACAATTTCGGAAACAGTGAGAAAATTCTCGGAAAAGCTCTTGAAGAAATGAATCGTGAAGATGTTGTAATCATTACAAAATGCGGTGTTACATGGGATCAGGAGATGAAAGGGGATCTTTTCAATAAAGTAAACGGAATCCAGCTTTACAAAAACCTGAACAGCGAATCGGTAAAAAAAGAAATCGTCGGTTCTCTTGAGCGTCTCGGAACAGATTATGTAGATGTATATATGACTCACTGGCAGGCAACAGAAGGAACTGAGTATTATGTACCGATTCAAAAGACAATGGATGTTTTGAATGAACTGAAAGCGCAGGGAAAGATCCGTGCGATCGGAGCTGCGAATGTAGATATTAACCAGATCAAAGAATATTTGAAATGGGGAGATCTTGATATTGTTCAGGCAAAATATTCGATCCTTGATCGCGGCATTGAAGATGAGATCATTCCGTGCTGCCGGGAAAACGGTGTTACGATTCAGGCATATTCTCCACTTGAAATGGGATTGCTTTCAGGAACAATGCCGAGAGATTATAAACCGGTCGGAGCACAGATCCCGAAGAAATGGTTCCAGCCGGACAATATGCAGGCGGCAATGGATATGATGGATAAGTGGAAACCGCTCTGCGAAAAATATAATTGTACGATTGCGAACCTGGCGCTTGGATGGATTTTGGCACAAGGAGATTTCCTGAATCTTCTTAGTGGTTCCACAACGGTAGATCAGATAAAAGAAAACGTAAAATCGGCAGAATTAGAACTCGATCCGGAAGATGTTGCATATATGCGTGACCTTGCGGAAGAGATTGACAAATAAGAGTGCCTGCATTTTAAAGATTGTTTAGACGTATCTATTTCCGAGTCTGAACATTTCAAAAGGAGAAATCATGCTTTCAAAGAATAAAAGTCTTGCAAAAACCAACACAGAAGAGTTATTATTAAATAAAAGTGGTGTGAATAATAGCGGTAAAGGTATAGAAAGGGAAGAAAGCATGGCGGGCAAAGAAAGATTAATGGCAATCCGTCAAACGATTCAGACGCAGAAAAAAGCGTCTGTAGCAGAGTTGAGTAAAATATGCAGGGTGACGGAGGAAACGATACGCAGAGATCTTGATAAATTAGAGGCTGACGGCGTTGTGACGCGAGTTCACGGCGGCGCAATCTGGAATGAAGGCATTCAAAAAGAAGGTGTTCATTTTTACAGGAGGATGAGCAGGCATCTGAAAGAAAAGCAGGAGATTGCAAGGAAGACGGCAAAGCTTTTCGAAGGAAAGACAACGATTATTGCAGATTCCAGTACGACTGTGATGGAAGCGCTGAAGCTTCTTCCGCAGTCGCCTGATATAACGGTTGTGACAAATTCAACGGAGGTGTTCCGAGAATTTCAGCAGTCGTCCTTTAATATTATCTCCACAGGGGGAGAGTATAATAAGAAATCTCTCTCTTTGCAGGGGCAGCTCGCCAAGACGAATATTTTAAAATATAACGTGAGTCTTGCATTGATCAGTTGCAAAGGACTGAGTATTGAAAAAGGGGTGCTTGATTCAAACGAAAGTGAAGCGGAAGTCAAAAAGGCAATGTTGGCACAGGCAGAAGAAGTGGCTCTTTTGGTTGACTTTTCAAAATTCGATCAGTCAGCATTTGTGAATTTGATCAATCTTCAAAAAGTGAATTATATTATTACAGACAGAAGACCATCGGATGAATGGGTGGATTATTGTGAAGAACAAGGAATTAAATTAGTTTATTAAACTTTATGATTAAAAATTATCATTTGAATAAAAGAGAATGACTGTTTTGCATTTGGGCGGCAGTCATTCTTTTTTTGCAATGGCGACGAGCCAAAGTCCGGGTTTGCCGAGACCTTGGCGACCGCTTACAATCCCGGAATGTACCTTTTGGCACTTCCGGTGATTACAAGAATAATCATCTGGGTTAGAAATATTTGAAATAAAGAAAGTAGAGTGAAACAAAAAAATATATAACAAAAATATAAGAAAAATTCTGTTAAAAACATAGAAAATCTTTGTTTCAAAGAAAAAGGATTGACATTGATTTGACAAAAATGTACAATAAAAATCAAGGAAATCCTTTATATTTAGCGATATGATCAGAAAAGGATAAAAACGAAAAACACAGAAAACGAAGGAGATGGAGAGATGAAAGGAAAAGAAAAAAAGAATACGATCGTAAAGCGGATGATCTTCGCGGTAGCAGCCGGATTTGTGGTTGGTTTTCTTATGCTGTTTCTGAGAGAGTTTCTCGTAGAGAGCGGTAAATCAGGAGTATGGAAAGCGCTTGATGCAATTTTCTTTCAAGATGTAACAAAGACAAATGGAATTGAAGGAATCGGTATTTTGTATATTGTCGGACAGCTGTTTATGAGAGGACTGCAGCTGGCGATCGTTCCCCTTGTACTTACCTCGTTAAGTCTGGCTATGTGCAGCCTGGCAGACCCTGAGAGACTCGGTAAAATCGCAGGCAAGACATTTATTACTTATATTTGTTTTTATGCAGCGGCGGCAGCACTTGCCGGAGCGGCGGCATATTTCGTAAAAACAATGGGTTGGTTTGATGTACAGCTTCCGAACGAGATGGCAACAGAGGCGGTGACGATGGAAGGATATAATCCGCTTGTAACAGTTGTAAATGCTGTTCCGTCCAATATTTTTTCAGCATTTTCTTCCAATAATGAGATTATATCTGTCGTAGTTGTTGCAATTATTCTTGGTTTATGTATGACGGTGCTTGGAAAAAAGACAGAACCGCTTCGTAAAGTAATCGAAAATCTGAATGATGTCGTTCAGCTTTTCCTGAATTTCCTGATCGATAAGATCGGACCGGTAGCAATTTTCTGTATGATTACAAGAACACTTGCTGTATATGGAATTGAATACATTAAGCCGACACTTGTATGGATCGTTACTACGATCGTTGTAAGCTTGGCGCTTGTATTTACGATTTATCCGATCGGTATCTTTTTAACAACAGGATTAAATCCGATTCCATTCGTGAAAAAGACTTTGAAAGTTGGATTGTTTGCAGCGGCAACAAACTCTTCGGCAGCAACGCTTCCGCTGAATACAAAAACATGTACAGAAGAATTGGGATGTTCAAAAGAGATCAGTAGTTTTGTTCTTCCGACAGGTATGACGATCAATATGAACGGTACGACAGCGATGCATATGATCGCAATCACGTTTATAGCAACAGCGGCAGGAATCGATATTAAGCCGTCCACACTTGCTGTAGCAGCGTTCCTTTCGATCTGTACTGCAATGGGAACTCCGGCAATTCCGGTAGCCGGAACAACGATGGTATATGTCGTTATGACCGGTTTGGGAATGAGTTCTGAATTGTGTATGATCGGATATTCTCTTGTGCTGGCGATGAATTATCTTCCGGGAATGGCGGTTATTACATTGAATGTAATCGGAGATGCAGCGACAAACGTAATCGTATGTTTCAAAGAGAAAGTGTTAAATAAGGAGACATATTACAAATAAAGGTCAAATAAAACTGTAAAAGTATGGGGAGAAAAGTATTATTTTGGAAAACAGATTATAATAAATTCTTTCAAAATTATAAAAAATAAGAGAAAAAAAGAGGGTATCGCTCAATCATCTGAACTAGATGATTTTGCGATATCCTCTTTTGTGACCAAATCAATCTCAGACATTTGGAAAAAGGGATAATTGGAAGGATTAAGGGGAAATCCGACTTCGGGATTGCGGTATGACTTCCGGTGTTTCCGGTTCTTCAGGATCCGGTGTTGGGATCGGTTCTACATCCTCTCCGCTGTTTCCGTTATTTCCGTTGTTGGAATTTCCATTATTATTTGAGTTGTTGTTGTCTGTATTTGTGTCTGTGTCTGTAGTGTCGCTGTCTTCGTCTTTCTTGTCTTTATCTTTATCCTCATCTGTATCACCATGTCCGGGACAAGTTTCTTTCGTCAAAGTATCTTTGTCAAAATATTCTGTGATAGAAGGACAACCGCTTACCGCGATTTTTCCTGTCTGGGTGCAGATCGTTCTCTGTACAACAGTAGCAGGAGGAGTGAAGTTTTTATATTCCAGCTCTGCGTGAACACGATCCATAATATGTTTCCAAATAACTTCGTGCCAGGACTGATTCCAAAACTGTTCCAACGTCTTATCTTCATCGTATCCGGTCCATACGGAGCAGGTGTAGTAAGGCGTGTATGCGGATAACCAGAGGTCGGTACTGTTTTCTGTCGTACCTGTTTTACCTGCAGCAGGCATGTTGTTCAGCCTTGCGGGTGTTCCTGTTCCGCGGTTGATTACGTCCTGCATAGCGCTTGTTAAAAGGAACGCTGTAGAATCTTTTAAAACGCGGCGTGTTATCGGCTTGGAATTGTCAATCAGGATATTTCCGTCGTGGTCAAGGATTTCTGTGTAAAGGATCGGTTCGGTATAGACGCCGCCGTTGGCAATGGAAGCATAAGCGGCAGTCATCTCAATATTGTAAACTCCTCGTGTGATACCGCCGAGGGCTGTAGCCTGAGCGATATCTGACATACCCGGATAATTCGGATCATTATTGACAAGAGTCGTAAATCCGAAGTTTTCAAGATATTTGTATCCTTTTTCAAGTCCGACCGTCTCGGTCAATGTGCGTACGGCACATACGTTCATGGAATGCTCGATTGCATAGCGGACGCGTGTGTTGCCGATGTATTTATTATCCCAGTTATTGACTGGCTGTCCGCTGGCATATCGATAAGGTTCATCTTTGATCGTTGTTGCCAGTGTCATGCCGCATTCGTTTAACCCCGGAGCGTAAGTAGATAAAATCTTGAAACAAGATCCGGGCTGTTTTGGAGAAGCAGTGGCGCGGTTCAGTGATAAGCTAGTTGTTTTCGTTCCCCGCCCTCCGACAATCGCTTTGACATGTCCGGTATATTGATCCATTAATACGACGGATACTTGCGGCTGAAGGGTAATATTTAAACGTTCGTCCGCAATATCGCCGGCTTCTGTATCAATGCCGAGTGTTCCTTTATATTGCTCGACGGCTGCCCGCGCTTCATCTTCCGAGCTGAAAACGAAGGGGGCGGAAGCGCCTCTTACAGAGATCAGATACTGCTTCAGATTTTCTTTGCTGTAGTTTTCAGCAGAGCCGTCTGCACGGTGGATCGTGAGCGCATAGTCTGTGATACCGTATTCTACGATCGGATAATAAGCATCGTTAGAAGCTTCTTCATCACAGATCTGTTGGATTGCAAGATCCTGCGTGGATTTAATCGTCAATCCTTCACTGTAAAGAAGATTGTAGGCCTGTGTTTCTGAGTAGCCTTTCTCATCCATGAGATCTTGGATTACATCTTCGATCAGCGCGTCTGTAAAATACGAGTAAGGCGTTGTGTCTTCTGTAATGGCGGCTGTCTGCAAGATGCGGTCATATACAGGGTCGGCAAGGGCTTCGTCGTACTGCGCCTGATTGATGTATTCCTGTTCAAGCATATTGTCAAGAACTTTTTCCCGGCGTTTGGCATTGGAATCCGGATTTGTTACCGGGTCATATTTTGTCGGATTCTGTGTGATCGCAGCGATGACCGCGCACTCAGAAAGAGTCAGGTCCGCCACATCTTTGTTGAAATATCTTGTAGATGCCGTCTGTACACCAAGACATCCCTGACCGAGGTTGATCGTGTTAAGATATGCCTCCAGTATCTCGTTTTTGTCCATTTCTTTCTCAAAAGCAAGGGCAAGATACTGCTCCTGTAATTTACGTTCTACTCTGTCAAAAAATGTCTTTTCGTTGACGAAATCAAATACATTGTTTTTAATAAGCTGCTGTGTCAGAGTGCTGGCACCTTCGGTAAAATCAAAACCATTCATAACTCCGACGACGCCGGCTCTTAAAATTCCCTGAATATCGATTCCGTTATGATCATAGAAACGCTCATCCTCGATCGCTACAAATGCATGAGGAAGAAAATCTGATTTTGCCGTAATCTCATCATAAGTCCGGTAGACACGGTTAGAATCAGAGTCTTTCAGCGTATCAATGACAGTGCCGTTCTGATCAACAATCGTTGTTGTAAATCCTTTCGGCTGAATGTCTTCGGCAGATACGTCAGGGGTATTGTCTATGATCTTTTTGGCAAAGATCACGCCGCCGACAAGACCGATGACGACAAGCAGGAGCATACAGGTGATGACTGCTTTGAAAAAACGGACTCCTACACGTTTCTTTTTCATTTTCTTTTTCGAAGAGATTGATGATTTTCTCTTTGAAAGGTTATTTTTCCCGTAATTCACGAATAACATCCTCCTTTTCAACTTCTATGATTATATCAAATAAGGTCTTTTAAATAAAGAAAAAAATAAAATCTTCATATTTTATAAAGAATTTTAATGATAACAACAGCATATGCGGAGTTTTAAAGTTGAACTTGTGTAAAAATTTTATGAGTAAAGCTTACAATGGTTGTACATAGTTCATGTCTTTGTTATAGTAGAGACAGTTCAGGACCGTTTTATATAGAGAAGGAGAAGATGAGATGGAGTGTTATCATACTGTATATACAGAAGGAACGGGAGAAATTGTTGAGAAAAAGTCCCGTTTTATTGCAGAAGTATTTCCGGTTTCGAATGAAGAAGAGGCGTTTGCACATTTAGAAGAAATCCGAAAAAGGAATTGGGATGCAAGGCATCACTGCTGGGCATATGTAATCGGAAGAAATCCGGCGGCGGAGAGGATGAGTGATGACGGGGAACCGGCGGGAACAGCAGGAAAGCCTATTTTGGAAGTATTAAGAGGAAAAAATCTGACCGATGTGTTTGTTGTTGTCACCCGGTATTTCGGGGGAACGCTTCTTGGAACAGGGGGGCTTGTGAGAGCTTATACGTCTGCGACGGCAGAGGCGCTTGCACATACGGTTATTATAACCAAGATCCGTGGGTTTAAACTGAAAATTATTACAGATTATACAGGACTTGGAAAAATCCAGTATATTTTAGGGCAGATGGGATTATCGGTTCTTGATACCGTATACACGGATAAGGTAGAACTTCTCGTTCTTGTGCCGGATGATGAAGAAGGCTTTTTGATGAAAGAGCTGATGGAAGGGACTAACGGACAGGCTGTGACGGAGAAGACGGGGCAGTGCTGGTTTGCCAAGACAGAGGATGGAATCCAAATATTTGAACAATAAAAAGGAATCTTAAAAGATCTAAGATTCATGTGTTCTGGAAATTGCTGGTTTATGTACTGTACACTTTCTGCCAGCAGATCACCAATGGTTTCATGGTGCAGATAAAAGGTGGAGCGGTTGACGCCTGCCGTTTCACAAATCTCTTTTACCGTGATGTATTCCATCTCCTTCTTTCATTTTAATGAACGAATCAATAATATGAATAAAAAATTAAATTTTTACTTACATCAAATCAGATTTTGTGCTATATTATTGAATTGTTGAAAAAAGAAAACCGTGTAATCGGTAGATGTAAGTCCAGCAGAATTTATGCGTGTAATCTAAAGTAGTTTCACTACGGGGGTTACACGCTTTTTATGTTCTGAAGGAGGAAGAAGATGATTAAGATTATTACAATCAGCAGAGAATTTGGCAGTGGCGGAAGAACTATTGGCAAGAAAGTGGCAGCAAAACTGGGTATTCCATGTTATGACAAGGATTTAATCGAAAAGATAGCAGAGGAAACAGGATACGCAAAAGAGTTTATTGCAGATGAAAGTGAGTATGCGCCAAACAGTAACAGTCTTGCATATATGTTTATTGGCAGAGGACTGGACGGATTATCTAATGCAGATAAGATTTGGATCGCACAGAAGAAAGTGATCGAGGAGCTTGCTGAAAAAGGAGCTTGTGTTATTGTGGGAAGATGTGCGGACTATGTTCTTAAGGGACGTGAAGACTGCTTGAATGTGTTTGTGTATGCCGATAAGAAACTCCGTGCAGAGCGTATTGTCAAACAGTATGGAGAAAGTGCAGTTGAGCCGGAAAAGAGATTGGCGGACAAAGATAAAAAACGAAAGTTGAATTATAAGTATTTCACGGAGCAGGAGTGGGGGAAAAGACAGAATTATCATTTGAGCATTGACAGTGGTTTTCTTGGAATTGAAAAATCTGTTGCGCTGATCGTAGATGCGGTAGGAGGTGCAGCGGGAAATGAGTAAGGCAGCAGTGAAAGAAAATAAGATGGCAACTATGCCGGTAAATAAGCTGATGGTGAACATGGGAGTACCTATGATTATCTCTATGATGCTGCAGGCAGTATACAACATTGTAGACAGTGCGTTTGTGGCAAATATGGAAGGCACGGGAGAAATGGCGTTAAACGCGCTGACTCTTGCTTTCCCGGTACAGATGCTTATGGTAGCGATTGGTATAGGAACCGGTGTGGGTGTAAATGCACTTCTTGCAAAGCGAATGGGACAGGGGGATATGGAAAAAGCCAGTAAGACTGCAGGTAACGGTGTATTCTTAATGGTGGTAATTTATGTGGTATTTTTGTTGTTTGGTTTGTTCGGTACGGAAAGTTATATCGCGTCCCAGACAAAGAACCCGGTTATTGCAGAAATGGCAACGGATTATCTGAAAATCTGCTGTGTCTGGTCATTCGGTATTTTATTTTTTTCTTTGTATGAAAAAGTATTACAGGCAACTGGAAAAAGTGTTTATTCCACCATTGCACAGATAACAGGCGCGGTAGTAAATATTATTCTTGACCCTATTATGATCTATGGATGGTTTGGCTGTCCTGAACTCGGGGTAAAGGGTGCAGCATATGCGACCATTATAGGCCAGATTGTATCAGCACTTGTAGGTCTTGTTTTACATCTGAAAGCAAACAAGGAGATTAGGAATACTTTTGCCTATATGAAACCGTCAGGAAGAATCATTAAGGGAATCTATTCTATAGGATTTGCAGCAATCATTGCACAAGCTCTGATGTCTGTAATGACGTACCTTTTGAATGTGATTTTTGTTCGTATTGGAGAAAACGTGGTAACTGCATACGGATTGTATTATAAGATACAGCAGTTCATATTGTTTGCCGCCTTTGGTTTAAGGGATGCCATTACACCGATTGTATCCTTTAATCATGGTTTGGGAAGTAAGGAACGTGTGAAGGAAGGAATCAAGTATGGACTTATCTATACGCTTGGAATTATGTTGATTGGTTTTGCAGGTCTGGAAGTATTTGCAGAACCATTTGCCGGTATTTTTGGACTGTCAGGGGAAACAAAACAGTTGTGTGTCAGTGCAATGCGTGTTATCTCCGTCAGTTATGTGTTTGCTGGAGCCAATATCGCATTTCAGGGCGTTTTTCAGGCATTGGACAGCGGAATGGAATCTTTTATTATTTCCGTATGCAGACAGTTCTTGTTTGTGATTCCGGTGGCGTATCTGTTTGTGGAAATAGTTATATCCGGTATGTGCGGAACGTGGCTTGTATGGATGAGTTTTGTGATAGCAGAAGTATTATCTGTAATCGTTTCCGTAGTATTTATGAAAAGGGTGAATACAAAAAAGGTAATGTCTATGAGTTAGAAAGGTAAAACTTGGAATAAATATATGTGCAAAAATACCAAAACAAACATGGTGATACAGTGGTAAAAGTGACAAAAAGCAAAAAAATAACTATATTTTTCTTACGAGATTAAATTTTTTTAGTTATAATGTTTTATGTAAACTTGTTCAACCAACAAAGAAAGCAGGTAGATTAGAATGAAAAGAGTAAAGGCAGCTTGCATTACACAAACATTACATTTCTTATTAAAAGAAGATATTGGTAAGGAATATGCCAAAAAACTTGTTACCGAGGAAGTGAAGAGGTACAAAGAACAGCTTGACAAGAATAAGACAAAGTACAAGATTCTTTCAGAGGAAACACAGGCGGATGGTTCTGTTATTATTGAGATTAAGAAACAATATAATACATCTCCGGTAGGACATTATTTGGATTAGTCGTATGTTTGAAACTAAGGCGTGCAGTTATCTCAAAAATGGTAATTGCACGCCTTTTAGGTGTGAAAAGTGAGGTAAACAGTTATGGATTTGGAGAAATTAGTAAATCAGACAGTCATACATAAATCCTATGGAAAAGGTATCATCCATAATGTGGGTGAAAAATATTTGGAAGTGGATTTTGCGGAAAAAGGAAAAGTAAGTAAGTTTCCTTATCCATCATGCTTTAATGGTTTCTTGTCTTTAAAAGATTGTGATTTACAGACAGAAATAACTGCTGAGGTTGAAGTTTGGAAGAGGGAAAGTGGTGCGATGCAGAAAGAAGAATTAAGGCGTCGGTATGAGAAAACCATGCAGGGAATGGAAGCGAGAAGACTGGCAGCAGAAGATAAGAAACTGAAAGCGGCACAAAGAGCAATGGAACGCCGTTCTGCATACGGTAATACAAATTTTAACAAGAAAAAATAGTATGACAGTGAAAGATAAGTCCGTTTTACCACTTTCAGAGTGGTAAAATCACTATGCAGGTTGCTGAAGTCTTTTGCCATAATAAAAGGTCTCCTTATGATAAAATGTTTTTTATCATAGAAGACCTTTTATAACAGTATTTACAGAAAAGAGACTATGAAGAAAAGTCTGTAAATAAGATCTTCTATGATAAGAATGGGCGAG
>NZ_JAPJQP010000025.1:0-25681 GCF_030825015.1 Mediterraneibacter sp.
ACCCTCGCGCCGCTACTAACGACCTACTCCCTTTCCAGGGGAGCCCCTTCAGCCAACTTGGGTACTTCTCCAAGAACGGAGAGGGTGGGATTCGAACCCACGCGCCCTTTCGGACAAACGGTTTTCAAGACCGCCTCGTTATGACCACTTCGATACCTCTCCATATTTACAACAGTGAAAATCGGCTTTTTGAACTTCCCCTGTGCAACGTACATTATAATATCACAGGTGTCTTTTCTATGTCAAGCCTTATTTTATATTTTTTTATATCCCCTTTATATCCTCATATTATTCCAAAAAAATCCTCCCATTACTGACAAAGCGCTGTCATCTAACCACTCTCAGCTCCTTCTTTCAAATCATCGGAAGCGCCAAAAGGCACATTCCGGAATTGTAAGCGGTCGCCATTGCCAAAAAGAGACGCTTTGCCCAAAGTAAGCACGTCTCTTCTCATATCTCATAATGATACAACTTCTCTTCTGTTGTATTTTGTGAGTATCCATATTTTCACTATAATCACTGTTCGACGAACGACTCCGCAACTTTCAGATCTTCAGGAGTTGTAATTTTAATGTTTTCATAAGATCCTTCAAACAACTTAACCGGTTTCCCTAACATTTTTTCTACAACCATAGCGTCATCCGTTACTGATGTTTCTCCACATTCTTCCAGCAGCTTATATGCACGTTTTACCAGCTCCGATTCAAATACCTGGGGGGTCTGAACAAGCCACACATATTTTCTATCCGGCGTTTGCATTACAGTACAATTATCATCTACAATTTTAATCGTATCTTTCACAGGCATCCCCGCAGCACACGCATGTTCCTGAGAAACGCATTCGTACCCTCTTCGAATCATCTCGCCATCTACAAACGGACGAGCGCCGTCATGAATATACACATACCCGTCTTGTGTTTGCTTCAATCCATTCCAAACCGAATGATACCGTTCTGATCCGCCGCATATGATTTTCTTTACTTTGGAAAAATTATATTTCTCTACAATTTCCAAACGGCAAAAGTCTTCTTCTCCTTTCCCCGTCACCAGGATGATCTCATCAATAAGTTCCGATTCCTCAAACGCCTGCAGCGAATAAGCCAGCACTGGTTTTTCACACAACTTTAAATATTGTTTATGAATCTTTGTTCCCATTCTTTTTCCGCTTCCTGCCGCAAGCACGATCGCAGTACAATATTTTTTTGTCATCCTCTCATCCCTTCCCCTTCTCAAATACTCTGCCTTTGATAATAAACTTTTCTACCGTTCACCGAGTTTCAAATTCGGCACTGCATTCAAATCCCAGCCATGACGCGTACCTGCGAGATATTCATAAAAACCTGCCGCTCCGATCATCGCCGCATTATCGGTGCAGTAAATCGGGGATGGATGATAAAATTGAATCCCTCGCATCGCGCACGCCTGCTCCATAGCCGAACGAAGCGCCGTATTAGACGCAACGCCTCCTGCGATTGCGAATTTATGCATGCCGTAATCTTCCGCCGCCTGCATAGATTTTTCAACCAATACTTCTACAACCGCTTTCTGAAAAGATGCAGCGATATCTGCCGGATCAAAATTCTCCCCTTTCATTTTGCATCCATTGATGTAATTCAAAACTGCTGATTTCAGACCGCTGAAACTAAAATCGTATTTTGCTCCATCAATATTTGCTTTTGGAAATTTAACCGCATCCGGATTACCTTCTCTTGCAATTCTGTCAATCTTCGGACCGCCAGGATATCCTAATCCAATCGCACGAGCTACTTTGTCATAAGCTTCACCCGCCGCATCATCCCTTGTCCTGCCAAGTATTTCATATTTTCCGTAATCTTTCACGCAGACGAGATGAGTATGACCTCCCGATGCAACAAGGCACAGAAAGGGCGGTTCCAATTCCGGATTTTCAATATAATTTGCTGAAATATGCCCTTCAATATGATGCACTCCGACAAGAGGAAGCCCAGCTGCATACGCGATCGCTTTCGCTTCAGCCACTCCTACAAGCAACGCCCCCACAAGCCCCGGTCCATATGTGACCGCAACCGCATCGAGATCTGACAACGTTACTTCTGCCTCTTTCAGCGCCTCTTCAATTACCTGATTTATCTTCTCAATATGTTTGCGTGAAGCAATTTCCGGCACAACACCGCCATATAATTTGTGCAGATCGATCTGTGATGAAATCACATTGGAGAGTACTTCCCTTCCGTTGTGAACAACTGCTGCCGCCGTCTCATCACATGAACTTTCAATCGCCAAAATATTAATGTTTCTTATCTCTTTCATTTCACGCCTCTCAATCTTCAAACATCAATTCCACAGACATACCGTCTTTTCCGGCTTTCGCTTTCGGGAAAATACGCCTCACTTCATCCATATAATATTCAGGCTTTGTCAACGACGGACTATAATGAGTCAGCCACATTTCTTTCGCTTTCGCTTCCTGTGCAAGCGAAGCCGCTTCATAAAATGTCATATGCTTATACTCTACCGCTTTCGCTGCTTTTTCCTTCTCCCCATACATTCCTTCACATATAAACAGATCAGAATCAACCGCATTCTTTTTAATCGAATCTGTAGGGCGGGTATCCGTTGTATACGTCAGCTTAATCCCTTTTCTTGCCGGTCCCAAAACGAGATCCGGCGTATAAACCTGATTTTCTGTTTCGATTGTCTCTCCGTTTTGCAGCCGGCTCCAATATGGCAGAGGAATTCCCTGCTCTTTCGCCCGTTTTGCATCAAATTTCCCGGCACGGTCAATTTCCAGCGTATACCCGTAACAAAGTACGTTATGATTGACGCGAAAAGCTTTCAGCCGATATCCATTCATTTCAAATGTTTGCTCTGCGCCTTCTATTTCTTTAAAAACAATCGGAAACGGAAGTTCCGGCGCAATAACCCGAAGGCAGCTCACCACCCGCTCAAGTCCTTTTGGCCCTATTAATGTAAGGGGATCTGTGCGGTCTGCATTTCCCATCGTAAGAAGCAGTCCCGGAAGACCGCTTATATGATCGCCATGATAATGTGTAAAACAGATCACATCGATCGGTTTAAAACTCCATCCTTTTTCTTTAATCGCAATCTGCGTCCCTTCACCACAATCTATCAGCATACTGCTCCCGTTAAATCGTGTCATAAGAGCTGTCAAATAGCGATAAGGAAGCGGCATCATTCCGCCGCATCCTAACAAACATACATCTAACATCTATTTTTTCTGTCCATTCTTTTTAATTTCTCATTCTGCATCGACAGGTATTTTAAAGGAATCCACAAGCTCGTCATAACATGCTTCACACAAATCAAAATGATGTTTTTCTCCGTCTTTTTCCGAAAAATATCCCCATTCATAATCTGCGCTGAATACGCCTTCCTGCGGTTCTCCGTTCCTGACCGGAATTTCTTTTCCGCATCGATTGCAGATAACAGCCTCGGTTTCTTTTACCATTTTTCTTTCTTTCAAATAATATCGGCGCATGTTTTATCCTCCTGTAAATAAAAATTTACGTTTCTGCTACGCCCAAAGTATATCTGATTTTTTTTCAAATTACTATCGGAAACCAATTCCGTTTTTGTCGTTTTCTGGCATCGTCACTCTTCGGAAACCACTTTACTCATCAAAACCGCATCTTCTTCGGGATTGGAATAAAAACTTTTTCTAATTCCATCTTCTGTAAATCCTTCCCTTTCATATAATGCGCGCGCCGCTTTATTTTTACAGCGGACATCAAGCAATATCCTCTTAATTCCTGATTGTTTTCCGATTGTTTCAAGGGTTTTGATCAATTCTCTTCCAACCCCCTGCCTCTGTAATTCTTTTACTACCCCGATTCGAGCGATTTCCGCTTCTCCTGCTGCTGTATATGCCAAAAGATATCCCGCCGTACGGCCTGCCTTTTCTGCCGTCAGGCAAATAGCACCCGGCTGTTTCACTGTTTCAAGAATTGATTTTTCGCTCCAGGCATCACGAAACAGGCTATATTCAAGTTCCGCAATCGCCGCACCATCTTCCATCACCATGCGTCGGATTTCAGGCGCTGCATCTTTTTCTTTCGCTGCCCGTTCTCGTTCTGCCTGTGAAACACGCAGATAATCAGGTCTGTGCTCTGCCGCAGACTCATATCTGCCTTGCTTAAAATATCGAATACCAAGTGCCCCGACAACTGCTGCCCGCTGTCTGTTTGAGTAAGACGGAGCAAAAAAATAGGGTACTTTCAGTCCTTTTTCCAACATCTCTTTATATACCGGAACTCCATCCCCCAAAAACACAACTCTTCGCCCATAAATATTCAAACGCCGAATCAAATCTTCCACCGAAACCGCCATCTGAACACGGATTACCTGAAAAGCGTATTTCAACTGCCCGGAATCTTCCTTTTCCTTTTTCGGAACAAAAGAATAAATTCCTGTATAAACTTGATTTCTTCTCGCATCCATAATCGGACATATAATATCCTCACACCCATAGATGCTGTATGCCATCGCATCTGCGGTCGGAATATGGATCAAGGGCTTGCCAAGAGCAAGCCCCAACCCTTTCGCCGTAGCAGATCCGATCCGCAGTCCTGTAAAAGATCCCGGACCTCCCGCAACCGCGATCGCATCAATCGAATCCAAATCCGCTTCTACCATTTTCACCATTTCATCAATCATCGGCAAAAGTGTCTGCGAATGTGTTTTCTTATAATTTATCGTAAATTCCGCAATCGTCGTGTCATCTTCCACGATCGCAACCGTAGCTGTCAGACCCGAACTGTCTATTGCCAAAACTCTCATTTTTTACGTCCTGCTTTCCTTTTCATGTGATCGTACCGTTTTGAGTAATCATTCATCTACTTCGATAATCGTAATCTTTCGATAGTCAAACCCTTTCTCAAGGTCTTTTTCAATGGTAACTTCCGTCCGCTTTTCCGGAAGGATTTCCTCGATCAGGTTTGCCCATTCAATCAAAGAAACCCCTTCGCCCATCACATAGTCTTCAAAGCCAACCTCATCCATCTCTTCAACATCCCCGATCCGGTACACATCAAAATGATACAACGGAAGCCGCCCTTCATCATACACCTGCACGATTGTAAAAGTCGGACTGTTTACCGGCTCTTCAATCCCAAGTCCTTTGGCAAGCCCCTGTGTAAAAACCGTCTTCCCGACGCCTAGATCTCCTGTCAATGTAATCACTTGACCCGGAAACGCCTTTTCTCCCAGTTCCCGACCTGCCAAAAAAGTTTCCTGCGGACTGTTTGTCTCTAAAATCATGTTATAATGCCTCTTTTAGTGATGTTCTAGTGATGGAACAGACGGATGCCCGTAAACGCCATCGCCATCTTATACTTGTTGCATGTCTCAATTACATTATCGTCCCTTACAGAACCACCCGGCTGTGCAATATACTTCACGCCACTCTTATGTGCACGTTCAATATTATCGCCAAACGGGAAGAACGCATCTGAACCAAGCGCAACATCTGTCATTTTGTCAAGCCAGGCTCTCTTTTCCTCTCTTGTAAACACTTCCGGTTTTACTGCAAATGTATTTTCCCACACGCCGTCTGCAAGCAGATCCATATATTCATCCCCAATATACAGATCGATCGCATTGTCTCTGTCTGCACGGCCAATTCCATCTTTAAACTGAAGTCCCAGCACCTGCGGGCTCCGACGCAGCCACCAGTTATCTGCCTTCTGTCCTGCAAGGCGCGTACAGTGAATTCTTGACTGCTGCCCTGCTCCGATACCGATTGCCTGTCCGTCTTTCACATAACATACAGAGTTTGACTGTGTATATTTTAAAGTAATCATCGAAATTGCAAGGTCGATTTTTGCCTGTTCCGGAATCTCTTTATTTTCTGTCACAATATCAGAGAAGAAGTCTTTATCGATATTCAATTCATTTCTGCCCTGTTCAAATGTAATTCCAAACACTTCTTTATGTTCAAGAGCCGCCGGAACATAATCAGGATCAATCTCTATGATATTGTAGTTTCCTTTTTTCTTCTGTTTCAAAATCTCAAGTGCTTCCGGTTCATATCCCGGTGCAATTACACCGTCAGAAACCTCTCTCTTGATCAGTCTCGCTGTATCCACATCACATACATCAGACAAAGAAATAAAATCTCCAAACGAAGACATTCTGTCTGCCCCTCTCGCTCTTGCATACGCGCATGCCAGCGGAGACAATTCTCCGAGATCGTCTACCCAATAGATTTTTGCAAGTGTGTCTGAAAGCGGAAGTCCGACTGCCGCCCCTGCCGGAGATACATGTTTGAAGGAAGTTGCTGCCGGAAGTCCTGTCGCTTTTTTCAGCTCAGACACAAGCTGCCATCCGTTAAACGCATCAAGGAAATTAATATATCCCGGACGTCCGCAAAGCACTTTGATCGGAAGTTCACTTCCGTCATTCATATAAATTCTGGACGGTTTCTGATTTGGGTTGCATCCATATTTCAATTCTAATTCTTTCATCTTCTTATCCGCTCCTTATGATCTGTTAAATCTTTTTATATCTGCTTCTGTCTTACTCTCTGTTTCTGATTTCGAATCTGATTTTGTCTCTGATTTCTATTTCTGATTTTTATTTACGATCTTCGTATCATACTTTCCGCTTTCGATATCAATATAACGCACGAAAAGGGATACTTTATTATCTTCATTCAGACTGTTCCATAAAGTCTCGGTAAATTTCTCCATATCATCTGAAATACCGATCAATTTCGGTTCTCCTTCAAAACTCGGCAGTGGATTTCCGTCGCACATATAAGTATGAATAAAATGCCCTTCTCCCGCAACAGGATTCTCATATGCAAACGTATATCTGCAGCAACTGTCCGGATTTCCGTTATTGCTTTTCAAAATAGACATCGCATAATTGTACGTTCCGTTTTCTATATGCATCACGCCGGAGATACGCGGTGTATAGTTCGGGCCGTCAGGTTCAAATTCACGGGAACGAAGTGACTGCTCAAATGTCATCTGCTTATCCATTCCTTCGTAGATCGTATCTGTCTGATCGCCGTTTGTAACGATCGTTTTATTGCCGAGAACACGCACCGGTGCGTAAATGATAAGGCTCGGATCTTCTAATTTATCCGGATCAAATGCCTGTGTACGGATTCCTTCGCCTTCTTCCACAAATACACGGTTTCTGCTGTTTTCACTTCTTCCCATAATAAAGTAAGCCGTTACAGCTTTCTTTCCGTCCGGTGTCTTTCCAATAATAATCCCTCTCCCCGGATAAGAATTGTTTTTCAGCTCTTCTTCAATAGACAGCATCTTCATTACACTGTATCTCCTTTCATCTCTCTGTTCAAATTTTTGTTTTCGCGCAAATCCCCCTATTGTCTAACGCCAACAGGATTCCTATTTTGAATAATTTCTCTGCAAACGGACTTGCGTAATCCGATTGTCTTTTACTTCCTCAATTTTAAAAATCAGATCGTCTGTTTCTATTATATCACGATCTTCTTTCGCAGGAATATGTCCTAACTTTTCAATGAGATATCCCGACAATGTGTCATAATTTTCTGTTTCCAGTTTCAGTCCAAGTTCATCATTCAGATCATCAATAAGGATCCCTCCGTCAATCTTGTATTCATTTTCCTTAACAAGTTCTACTTCGGGAACAATTTCTTCATATTCCTCATTAATGTCGCCCATGATTTCCTCAACAAGATTTTCAATCGTTACAATCCCCGAAAATCCTCCGTACTCATCAACTAAAAGTGCCATATGATGTCTCGTTTCCTGCATGATCCGAAACAGTTCGTCCGCTTCTTTCGTTTCCGGAATAAAGAACGGTTTGCGAAGCATCTGTCTAATATCCTCTTTATTCAGCGGATGTTTCCGCATCTCGATCATCATGTCTTTTACATGAAGCACACCGATAATATTATCAATATTTTCTTCATATACCGGGATTCGATTATGCCTTGTCTCAAGAATCTCATCGATCATCTCCTCAAACGGATCGTCAATATCAAATGCAATCACTTCTCGTCTGGGAACCATGATCTCTCTCGCAGTTCTCCTGTCAAACTTAAATACCGAATCGATCATCTCTTTCTCGTCATCGTCAAATGTACCGCTTTCATTTCCCATCTTCAAAAGCGCTTTCACTTCTTCTTCCGTCACAGTTTCTTCTTCGTCTTCTGTTTCCATTCCAAGAAGCTTCAAAACAAGTTTCGTAGACATAGAAAGGAGTTTGATAAACGGAGACAGTATGATCGATATATAATGCACCGGCATCACTGTCAGCATGCAAAATGCTTCCGCCTTCTGCAGCGCAATCCTTTTCGGAACAAGTTCGCCGAACACAAGATTGAAAAACATCAGTACAAGCGTCACCCCATTGTAAGCAATCTGCGAACTGTACGGAACGCCCGCTGCTTCAAGCGACTGTGCCAAAACCGGTGAAATCCCCGACGCCGCTGATGCCGACGAATAAAATCCTGCAAATGTGATCGCAACCTGGATCGTCGAAAGAAACTTCGTCGAATCTTCAAATAACCCTTCGATCACCTTCGCTTTTTTATTCCCTTCATCCGCCATACTTCGAATCCTGTTTTTATTCACCGACACGACCGCCATCTCTGCTCCGGCAAAAAAGGCATTCAGCAAGGTGAAAAATAACAGCAGCAACAAGTTAAACAAAATAGAATTCCCCGCAGGGTCTGCGTCCATAAAAAATACTCCTCCTGAAATAAATTATTTTCAGGAGAAGTATATCATGTGCATATCATTTTATCAAGTTGGCGCCAGGTATTTTTGCCTTCGCCTTTTTTCATTCATTCCAGACCGATGTCCTAAGAGGGCTGAAGCTCTTTTCAAAAAAATTTTCTTCTTTCTCTCTTATGGCAGTATATGACCTGCCGCCATATAAATCGCATACCACTCTTCCCGCGTAAGAACGATCTCGCACGCCTTGCAAATCTCTCTAAACCGCTGCGGATTCATTGTACCGGAAAGAACCTGCATATGTGCAGGATGTCTTAAAATCCATGCAGTGGCAATCGTTGTGTCGCTGACTTCATACTTTCCCGCAATCTCACGGAGTTTTTCATTCAGATCTGCAAACTTCTCGCTGTTAAAAAACACTCCTTCGATCATTCCGTACTGAAATGGCGACCATGCCTGAATCGTAATGTCATGCAGGCGGCAATAATCCAATACACTTCCGTCCCGATCAACACTTCCCGGCGTCGCCATATTTACTTCCACTCCGCTTGCTATCATGGATGCATGAGCAGCGCCAAACTGAAGCTGATTCACCATAAGCGACTCACTGACATATCTGCTTAAAAGCTCCATCTGCATTGTGTTCTGGTTAGACACACCAAAATATCTCACTTTCCCTGATGCATGCAGTTCATCAAAAGCTGCTGCCACCTCTTCCGGTTCCATCAACGCATCCGGTCTGTGAAGAAGCAGGGAATCCAGATGGTCTGTTCCGAGTCTCTGCAGAGAATTTTCTACAGATTTTATGATATGCTCTTTCGAAAAATCATACATTACTCCGGGTACTATTCCGCATTTGCTTTGAATCCACATGTCTTCACGCCTTATGTTCGCCTCTTCTGCCGCCTCTTTAAAACGTTCTTCACAGACTCCTCTTCCGTAAATATCCGCGTGGTCAAAAAAATTAACCCCCTCTGACATCGCTGTATCAACCAGCTCTGCAGCCTCTTTCACAGACAATTCTTTCATACGCATACATCCCATAACAATAGCCGGAACTTGCTCAACCGTACTTCCAAAATTCACTTTTTTCATCTGTTTCACCTCTTTCTTCCCTGATGTTTCTTACGTTTTTAACACGGTAAATGATCGTCGTTTTCCATTTTAATATTATAACCGATATCCCAATTCATATGCCTCGCGCACAGCCTCCAGCGCCTGCGCCACCTCTTTCGCATCTCCGATCACATATGTTTCATATGTATCTTTGATTTCTTCATGCAACGGATTCCATGCTTTTGAACCGACCGCACATATCACATGTGTAAATCCCGGATATTTCATTTCACCTTGTTTTGTGTCTACAGTAATCGTTCCTGCATCTACATTCTTCACTTTTGCCCCGGTGATCATCTGTACACGTTCTTGTCCGAGACGAACCATAGTCGGAACCAGATTATTGGGAACCATCCCCTGACCAATGCTGTCTGTCATCTCAATAAGAGTCACTCTTGCCGCTCCTCTGGAATGGTGAAGCACATATTCTGCCGTTTCTATTCCAACCATTCCGCCTCCGATAATCGCTGCATTTCCACCGAGGATCAGGACTTTTCCGCTTAATACGTCATTTGCCTGAATCATAGTTTCCATGCCTTCTACCGGGAGTACGATCGGTTTTGCTCCGGTTGCAAGAATTACGATATCCGGATTCTCTGCCTTGATCACATCTGCGTTTGCTTCTGTCTCATAGCGAATCTCTACACCATATCTGTCACACTCCTGTAAAAGATATACGATCCATTTCGAAATCTCTTGTTTAAACGGAGCGCGGCATGCAAGGTTTAACTGACCTCCCGCTTTTCCCTCTTTCTCAAAAACCACCACATGATGTCCTCGTTTTGCAAGAATTCTTGCCGCTGCAAGCCCTCCGATTCCTGCTCCGATGACCAAAATATCCTTTTCTTCCGCCGCCGGTTTTTCTTCAAACTCCAGTTCTCTTCCCGCCAATGGATTAATGACGCAAGATGCCGGTCGCCTCTTCGTCTGCTCCCCTACACATCCGACTCCGCAAGCCGCACAAGGCGCAATCTCATCGTAACGTTTTGCTTCTGCTTTGTCTACAAAATCCGGATCTGCCAAAAGAGCACGACCAAGTACAACGCCGTCCACTTCGCTTGCTTCAAGCACATCTTCTGCAAGCTGTGCATCCAAAATCTTTCCAACTGTAATCACCGGCTTTGCCGCTATCTGCCTGATTGCCCGCGCTTCTTTTAAGTTCGTAAATTCTTCTTCTCCGTGACACGGAATGATCTTATTACAGCGCTCATACTGTGTTCCGCCACTAATTTCAAAACAGTCAACACCGTGTTTCTCCAAATAAGGGATCAGCCGTTTCATATCTTCCAACGTATTTCCCTGCGGATCTCTTTCACTCCCGGACATCCTCAAAACGATCGGGAAATCTTCTCCACATGTTTCTTTGATCGCATCTAATACTTCAAACAGCAGACGCGCTCGATTCAGCAAGCTTCCGCCGTATTCATCTGTACGTTTGTTGCGCAAAGGTGACAAAAACGATCCAAGCAGCATATATGCATGAGCACAGTGCAGTTCTATTCCGTCGAATCCGGCCTCTTTCGCATTCTTAGATGCTTTTGCATAAAGAGCGACAATGCCCGGCAATTCTTCCTTTGACAATTCTCTTGTCATCTGTCCCATAGAGTTCGGATAGGAACTGCTGGCTACCGGCGCTACTCCGAAAAATGCACTGATACTTTCCGGCCCCGGATGCGTGATCTGCGGAATGATCTTACAGCCGTACGCATGAACCTTGTCTGTAAAACTTTTATATTTTTTGATACTTTCTTCATCCCGAAAACAAAGTGTATTTCCAAGATATGGAACGTTCGGATCCACACTTGTCGCATCTACGATGATACATCCAACACCGCCTTCTGCGCGCCTGAGCCAATACGCTTCCATTTTTTCGTTTACAGTCCCATCCTGACTTTCATACCCCAATGACATAGGAGCCATAAAAGTTCTGTTTTTTACTTCCATTCCCGCAATTTTAAGCGGAGTAAACATCGTTCTCATACGCTTCATCCTCCTACAATGTTCTTGCTGCTTCAAATCCTTCTGCGATCGCATCCAGCGCACGTCTGGCAGATTTGGCATCTCCGATCACACGACAAGGAATCTGTCTTCTCTCACACTCTTCCACAAGCAAATGGGAATCATTTGCTGAAAATCCAACGGCAAATACTGCACAATCACACGGAATAAGAGTTCCGTCTTCCAAAAGGATCCCTTTTTCTGTAAACTTACACACTTTACTGTTCGGAAGCATTTTCACCTGCATTTGCTGCATTTTCATCATTACAGCAATCTTACGGAGACTTCCCAGATCACCGCCAATCTCGTCTTTCATTTCCAAAACTGTTACATCACAGCCGTCTGTCGCAAGTGTATCTGCTGTCTCAAGTCCTACCAGTCCGCCGCCGATAACTGCCACTTTTCCTTTCGGGCACACTTCATGTCTGAGAACTTCAGGTGCAGATGCATGCTGCAATTTATCCATTCCTTCTAATTTAATTGTAATCGGAGAAGAACCGATCGCCAAGATAACAGCATCCGCGTCTGCCTCTTTTAACATCTGCGCATCCACTTTTGTATTCTTACATACCGTCACAAGCTTTTCTACCTGTTGTGCCATCTCAAGCGCCGCCGCTTTCATCTCTGCCTTTCCGGGCGCTTCACCTGCAAGAAGAAATTCTCCGCCCAATGTATCAGAAGATTCAAACAGTGTAACTTCATGTCCTCTTTCGTGCAGGATCTTCGCCGCTTCCATTCCGGCAACTCCTCCGCCGACAACCCATACTTTCTTCGGCTCTTCTGTTTTACTTAGATCATACTCTTCTTCATGACCGATCATTGGATTTCTCATACAAGTAATATGAGGACGGTTTGCAACATCAGTAAATCCATCATAACAACCCTGATTACATCCTACGCAATGCACAATATCACCGATTCGTCCTTCACGCGCCTTATTTGCAAACTCCGGATCTGCCAGCTGTGCTCTTCCCATAACAACCATATCTACTTTATCCTGGGATAGAATCTCCTCTGCCAATGCCGCCGTATTGATTCTTCCCACTCCGACAGTCAGCATCCCTGTCTCTTTTCGGATTCTTGCCGCATTGTCAATATTAAATCCGTTCGGCACATCAATAGGCGGAACTTCATACATAGATGCCGCCGTGATAATGTTTCCGCGGGACACGTCTAAAACATCAACGCCATGTTCTTTTGCAATCTTACAGAAACGAATAACATCTTCAATCGTAAGACCGTTTTCCAACATATCATCCTGCGCATCAATTCGGATGAATAACGGCATTCCTTCCGGCATATTTTTGCGGATTTCATCAATCACTTCTAACGGAAATCTGCATCTGTTCTCAAAACTTCCGCCATATTCATCTTCTCTGTGGTTAAATCCTCCGCTCAAGAATGAATGAGGAAGGTAATTGTGCGCAAGATGGAATTCCAAACAATCATATCCTGCCTCTACCGCTCTTGCAGCAGCCCTTCCATAGCATGCGACCACTTCCTGAATCTGTTCTTTTGTAATTGCTTTGATTGTATAAGCGCCAAAGTTCATATCAGAAACAACCAGCATCTGTGCCTTCGGATCCATGCATGCGGCAATCGATCCCTGCCAGAGCTGAACGCCTGCTTTCCCTCCGTTTTCATGAATTGCATCTGTCAGCTTTTTATGCCCTTCGATCAGATTATCTTCACTGATCGATACAAAATGCGCCGGCGCGCTGGGGGTATGTACAGCAGCTACTTCTACAATATTCAGCGCGCATCCCCCTTTTGCCCGGGCTGCATGATAAGCGATCAGCTTATCTGTCACCGCTCCGTTTTCTGCAGCCATTCTCGTTCCCATAGCCGGCAAAATAATTCTGTTTTTCATCTCCATATCACGGATTTTGATTGGAGAAAATAAATGTTCAAACATGTTTCTGTCACCTCCGGTATTTTGATTTTATTATAAGTCGAAGTGCAGAAAATAGATATTCAGATTTCATAAAATCATTATCAATTATTTACTTTTCATACAGGACCTGAATCGGCTTGGAGTTTGGTTCATATATTTAAAAAAACTGCGCTGAAAAGAGGAAATACTGCCAAATCCTACATCACTGCTGATCTGTGTAATCGTTCGGTCCGTAGCAACAAGATAACTGCAAGCAATCCGAATTCTAATTTCCTCAAGCAGCTCCAAAACACTTCGTCCAAACACCTCATTCGTCCTTCTTTCAATCAAATATGCTTTCTTCTTCAGCGCTTTTTCCATTTCTTTGATCTGAAACGGATCATGAAAATTAAGTATAAGATAAATTAAAATCTGCAGCGCCTCTTCTTCTGAATGCATTTGCACCCCATTTCCGACATTTTGTCTCTGATACTCTCTGACACTTACATTCGTGTACCGCTTAAATACTCTATAAAAATCTTCAATGCTGGTAAAACCAAGATAATCACTAATGTATTGGATATTCAAATCCGGAAAATGCAGCAGTGCACATGCATTAAATACCTTTCCCATTTTCTGAAGCTGAAAAAACGTATAACCGCATCGCTGTACAATTTTACGGTTTAATGTTACTGCCGTCATTCCCACTGCCTTCGCATATTCTTCCAATGGCACTGTTTTACTTGTATCCAGCAACACTCTGTGAATAACATCCCACACACGATCACTTTTAGAATCCTCTTTTTTCTTTCTCTCCATAGCATACCTGCAATACAATGCATGAAGCTGCATGGCAAGATAAATGTTCATGTTATTCAGCAAAAATTTTTCTTCCCGTTCTTCCGTCAACAAGTCGTCTAAAATTCGAAGCACTCTTTGTTTTTCTTCCGGATCCAAGAAAAACAATGGCGAAACCCCGTACATCAGCATCTCATTCTCATTTGCCTTATGCTGTTCAAAGCATAAAAACATAAACAAACCGATATGAAAAGAAACCTTTACGCAACGCAGAGGTTTTCTGATCCGCTCGATCCGATAAAAGTGATGCATGTAAAGGCAGCAGAAACTTCCTTCCTGAATTTGATATTGCTCTCCATTAATCCAAATATCGGCGTCACCACTCTTAACATAATATATTTCTGTCATTTCATGGAATCTTTGTTCAACCGGCTTTTTAATCTCAATTTCTTCTGCATGAATTTGTTTTTCTTTTAAATTATAATAATCACTTCCGGTAAACCAATCCTTCTGATACCACATTTTTCCTTCCTCGCCGCTTCTTTGCTCTTTTCAATTCCATTTTTATATTTCGATTTTCTAATTCAAGTTTCTATGCTATGGATTATATCATTATCTCTTAACAAAATACATTAAAAACTCCCCCGAACCACACTTTAAACCGAGCTCGTGAAAAATTGCAGCCTAAAATATTGACCACTAGGTCTATTTGTGGTATGCTTTTCAAAAATAAATTTAATGGTTAATTTTCGAGGTGAAAAATGAAGCGAGATGAAAAAACTCAAATAATGCGGCGCAAGATTATGGACAGCGCCTTAGCTGAATTTTCCAGGCAGGGTTATGGTGCAAGTTCTATCAATACGATCTGTACTGCCCAAAATATTTCCAAAGGTATTGTCTACCATTATTTTAAAACAAAAGATGTTTTATATTTAGCGTGTGTAGAAGAATGCTTCCAACAACTAACCGAGTATCTTCAAACGAATATCTCTTATGAAAACAGTTCCATCGAAAAACAGTTGGAAATTTATTTTACCCTTCGCACACGTTTTTTTCAGACATACCCCGTCTATCAACGAATCTTTTGCGAAGCGGTAACTGCGCCGCCCGCCCATCTAAAATCTGAAATACAAAAATGCAAACAGAATTTTGATACACTAAGCACTCAGATTTTAAGGCAACTGTTAACCCCCGTATCTTTGCGGCCTGATATTTCAATAGAAGATGTTATTGAAACTTTTCGACAATTTCAGGATTTTATCAACATCCGTTACCAAATGACAGATCTAAACGGTCATTCCTTTGAAGAGCGAGAAGAAAACTGCCTGAAAGCATTAAGCATCTTACTCTATGGTGTGATCCAAAGAAAGGAGCATGAAAATACAAATGAATGAGCAGCAATCCCAATCTATACTTGGAAATATTTCCCCGGCTAAAGCGATTGTAAAATTAGCAATCCCAGCCACACTTGCCTTGTTGGCAAAAGCCATCTATAACTTAGTTGATACCGCCTATATCGGAATGCTGCACTCCGATCTTGCCCTCACGGCAGTAGGCGTTACGGTTCCTCTGCTGTTAATCATGGTATCAATCGAAAATATATTCGCCGCAGGAGCAGCAGTTTTAGCCGGACGTCAATTAGGAGCAAAAGACAGCGAAGGCGCCAGTTGTACTGTTACAACGATCGTCGGAGTTTCTGTCCTCATAGGGGCAGTTCTTTGTATCGGCGGCATTATCTTTATTGAACCTCTCATGCGGGCATTTGGCGCTTCAGATGCATCCCTTCCTCTCGCAAAAGATTATGCGTTTTGGATGTTCATAGCAGCTTTGGCCAATCTTCCGGCTCAAAGTATGAACTGTGCAGCAAGAGCCGAATCTTCCGTTAAAATTTCTTCGATCGCTGTGATTACCGGAGCTTTGCTCAATGTTGTGCTTGACCCTATTTTTATGTTTAGCTGGGGATTGAACATGGGAGTAGAGGGGGCTTCCTTAGCCACTACTATTTCTCAGTTCGTAACATTCTTTATTATGACCTGGTTCTACGCCAGCGGACGTTCCATCATTAAAATCAAGAGAAAGTCCTTCCGCCCTAACCGGAATTTGATCAAAACAGTTGCCGTTATCGGTCTTCCTACAGCCGTTATCCAAATTTGTCTGTCAGTAGCGGCTTCTCTAACGAATATCGCGGCTTCCGGACTCCCGCAATCGGATGAAATCATTGCCGCTTACGGAGTTGTTCAAAGACTGATTCTTATAGGCTGTTATGTCGTAATGGGATTCATGCAGGGTTATCAGCCGGTAGCCTCTTTTGCCTTTGGAGCGAAAAACGAAGATCGATTCCACCAGTCTGTACGTTTTGCCTTAAAGGGTTCCTTACTTCTGACAATTTTGGTTGAGTTGATTTATATATTGCTGTCTACCCCACTGATATTGCTGTTTAACCAAAATCCGGTGATTGTAGACTATGGGAAATGGTTATTGATTTCACAAGTAGCTCTATATCCAGCTTTTGGATTGTGTTATATGATGACGATCACCTACCAGACAATCGGCGATTCCCGGTATGGACTATTCCTCTCTCTGATCCGGCAGGGTTTGTTTTATCTTCCCTTTATCCTTATCCTCCCCAAACTTTTGGGGGTGACCGGAATCTATTTTTCACAACCGGCAGCCGATATTTTGACAATTATAGTTTGTATATGCTCAATTAAATCTATGAAAAAAATTGCATCTGCCAATATGGCAAAAAATTAGCAAGCATTAAAACGTAAAAAGAGCATCTGCCACATGCAGTTGACCTATAATGAAGAAACATAAAAGAACCATCTCAGCCAGAATTCTGAGATGGTTCTTGTCTTTTTATCTGCTCGGACAGGCGTTTTCTTTAAAAAACATATAGCATTCATAATACCCACAATAACTGTGAATACGCACTGGCATCCTCTGTCGCAGAAGAAGATCAATGATTTTTCAACATTTCTGACCCGTTTTGCCAATGATTACGTCCATTACAGCACGATTCCAAAAGCGTGGAAATATGTAGATTTTACGGATTTTTCCAACCTTTTGGATATACAGGCCGTTTTTTCGATAAAATAATACTCGCAGACAGGTAGTTAAACTAATATTTCCAGAAACACATGAGAGTTTTGGAAATCTGATGATGTTGGATGTCAGTATTATTAGACAAGCCAGTGCGGTATGTAGAGGCGGCCAGTCTTTACTCCGGTGTCTAGAGGTGGAAAAATAGGACCTGTCCAAAGAAAAGCATCTGCCAAATCGGCACGATGAGAGAATCCGTCCCGCCGAAAACGCTCTTTTCCATTGTCAGCAGGACTATATCCTAATGAAGCAGAAGCTGGAAGAACTAACGCTCAAAATTGAGACCGTGGAGACGCTAATTGATAAGGTTTCCGATGTGCCCTATGACAAGGCGGTGAAGGTGGTGACTGATACCATCCAAAAGGAGACACACAAAGAAGAGAGTTGTCTGATCGAAAAAACGAAAAAGTGGGGGACTTCCACCGCAGCTGAAGCCCCCACTTTTTCAATGGCTATTGCACACCGTTCGAGGCGCGGAATGCAGAGGAATTAATTTATAATATTTTTCAGTCACAAGTGTTACAAACACGTTACTAACCCACAACATCTCACCACCATTGTTTTCACCTCTACCTTTTATAAGAAAAACGTTGTTATTACCGCATCCTTTATAAGCGTTGTAATGTAATTTTTTCTATATTAAAATGCTTTTCTAACAAATCAATCATCTTATCTGCTAATCTTCTTAATCTGTCCAAAAAAGAATAATAACCCATTCCATTATAACAAGTTTCAACAATACCATAGAACGGCTTTTGAATATTTTCTATAGAGATTACTTCCTGATTCTCAAGCCCATAATGCATCATACAATTACGAAACTTAGACTGGAATAAAACTTTTGCTGAACTAAGAGTCTCTGTAAACCCTCCCCATTCAATACACAGATCCATATTATTGTCACAATAATTTTTTAACCGTTGAATTGCTCGATAAGTATAATATGTTACAATATATTCCACTCGAAAAATCCACATATTGCTATCGTCAAATAACGGTCTCAAAATGTACTTCACAAAATTCATATTACAGACTAAATCAAGAAAGAATAAATTTAAGACCTTCGATGAATTATCAACGAACAACTCGTCATTCTTATTTGTATTCAAATCATAAAAATAATCTATTGATACCCCTGTATGCAATCTTTTTACCTCTGGCGGATCAATAACTTGCGAAAATCCTTCTCTTATCGATGCCACAAATGAACCCATCTGACTTCCAAATTCATATTGCAGTTCTCCTGTTTTGTGATTAAATATATCATCAATTCCTAAAAAATCAGCAAGCATCTGAGTGTTTCCTACAACATGATGATCTTCTGTCCAATATGTACCAAGATTCAAATGGATATTCCAACTTTTCATAAAATCAAATCTTAATTGCGCTCTATACTGTTCATCCTGATCGATATCTACCAATTCTATTCTTTTCTTTGACTTTCCAAAACTTTCTCCGTATACTTTAATAAAATTACGTATATCTTTGACTTTTACCGCAGAAGTTCCCTCGATAAAGGTTTCTCCCATATATTCCTGGCAAGATTGGATAAACAATGCATAATATGGAATAATCTCCATTACAAATATAGGATCCCTCTCGGTCTTCATAAGAGAAAAAATAGTTTCCGCATCTTCTTGCATGATACGAACAGTAATCATCTTTTCTAAATTTTCCATCATTTTATCTATACATCTCCTCGATACATCTCGAATTTCTGAATTTATTTTTTCTGTTAATCTACAAAATTTTACTCATCAAGCATCAATTTTCCCTCTTTCGCTTTTGCTTTTAATCTAGCAAGTTGCTCCTTTTCAACTTGTTGAATACTTTTTTCTGGTGTCGGTAAATCTTCCGGCATAATGCCACCTATCTTTTCGATAGCACCACGCACTTCTTTTCCTACCATATAATGAGTAGCCGTTGCAGCTTTAGAACCACTAATCTCATCTTTTCGTAACTTTTCTTCTGTCTGAGATATTCTAAACAGATTAGCGATAAGTTCTGTGCTTCCCATATAGTCAAGAATTTTCTGACCAACCTCAAGATTCTTCCTTTTATGTATATCATCAACATCCAATCCACCATACAACCCCATATATCCGGCATTTTGAAAAATTGCAAATTCCTCATTTGTAATAACGCCTGCATCATATGCTGTTTCTGCAAGAAGTTGATTCCATTGTTTAATATCTCCATGAACTACTAAACGCCTTCTATCTTCATCCAGTTCATTAAAATGATCTGCAACTTCCTGTCGATATGTTTGAATTGCAAAATATGTCTGTCCCAGCGCAATTACTTCTTTACGAGGATCTCCATTCTGCACAATTAAATAACAGGCATAACGTGTGAGTTTATAATCTATAACTGGCTTACTTGTTGCCCCTGCATTTACGATTTTCCTGACCTCAGGAAAATCGTCTACAATAATATGTCCACTATTTTCACAAGCAATCATTGCCCGTTTAATTACTTTATGAAAATTCTCCCATTTATTATATTCTAAGGCTGGGGCTAATTCCCTAGCTGACCAAAATTCACTTCCATCATCTCGGATATGCTTTATATCCTCGAATCTTCTATATTCTTTATCTTTTAATTTCTTCATATACATTATCCTTCTAAAGTAATATCTCCCAAATATTCATCCCTTAACCTTTTTAACAATGTTGTTTTCCCACTTCCATTCCCCCCAACAAACACGACATTTTTGTTTTCTTCTCTCAGAAATGATAAATAATTTAAACCTAATAATTTCTCTACATACATTTTCACGACATTAATTATATTTTCAAGATTCTCGGGATTTCTAGATGTAGAGTAAAAATTCATATTTAACACAGATACCATATCTATCGAAAATTACTATGATAAAATTCTACCACAGTTCTCTATAAAAATATACAAAAAACCTCCCAAGACAAATGTCCTGAGAGGTTCTGAAGCATCCTGAGATGCAATAAAACGTATTGAGTTGTTCCAACGATTAACGTTTAGGTAACTGGGAACGCTTGATTTTACTGGGTTCTTGAAATGTGGTGTTGCAAACACGTTACAAACGCAGGACTTCTCATTACTCGTCAACACACCACTAAACCACATACACTCAATATAGAATTCATCCTGACAACTTCGTCCTTCATTTTTTAATAGTAGTTTGTGCTCATCACACATTTTACACCTTATTGTTTAAATTGCGCCACCTATTCTCTTAAACTTTTCTACAAAAACTGAGATTTTTTCAAACACATTCTGTTTCTTCGTATGATATTTCGGATTGAGAGGACTCATTTTAGGAAGCATCTCGTTTAATCCCGTCCCATTTTCACTTGCATATTCTTTTTTTAATGATGCAAGAATATATCGTTTTGCGGCTTGCTCATTAAGTTGTTCCTCTTTTATCAACTCTTCGGCTTCCTTCTTTTGTTCCTTTTGTGCAAACTGGTAAAATGCGTCAATAATACTTGCTTTATCCTGTATTTCACCTAAATCTGTCTGGTTAATAAAATTAACTATCAAACTTTCTTTAGCTCGATTTTCAGCACTGGAACGTGTGATGCGCCGCATCTCTTCAATCAAAACATTCTTATTTGTTATATTTTGATTTTTCTCAAAAATCAGCTCTATGATATAATCCAAATTAATCTCTTGAGATTTTAATAGATCCACCTCAAACACAACGTCATCCCAGTCAATTTTTAAGTTTTCCTTGTCCTTTCCTTCCTTTTCGCGGCGAAGCCATTCACGGATATCATTATATGTCGAGCGGTAATCCTGAATAGTTCTTTCATCCAATATATCGATCGACTGCATGGCTTTCATATCTTCATCACTAACATAATATGTCACCTTAAAGTTTTCTACTGCTTCAGAGTCCCCCAAATCAACTTTCTGCAATTCTTTTAAACTAATAAATTCGTCATAGTTTTGCAAAATATTTTCTATTTTTAGATATTCGCCAAACAATTGCACAAACTCTTTTTTATCTTTTTCGGTAACAATTTCTTCAACATCTGTAAACCTCGATTTCAATTCTCCAACTACATCCACATACCCCCGACACACTTTTCCAGTAACATTATCATTAAAACCTTCCATATATTCCTTATAGCTTTTTTCCAGAACTATGTTTCTTGTATTATCATCTCCAAAACATTTTATAGCATCAATAGTAGCCTGTTCCAAGTTTCTAAATGTAACTATATTTCCAAATGTTTTCGTTGAATCATAAATACGGTTCGTTCTAGAAAATGCCTGCATAAGTCCATGATAACGAAGATTTTTATCTACAAACAGTGTATTCAATGTCGGTGCGTCAAATCCGGTCAAGAACATACCGACAACAATCAACAGATCTACCTCCCTGTTCTTCACACGATTAGAAAGATCTCTATAATAATTCTGAAATTCTTTACTTTCAACACCAAAATTCGTTTTAAACATCTTATTATAATCATTAATAGCTAACGTTAAAAACTCTTTGGCACTGCTATCCATTGCTGTTGGTTCAAAGTTTTCATCCGGAATTTCTCCTATTGCATTCTGCTCTTCATTAGCCGCAAAAGAAAAAATAGTTGCAATTTTCAGAGGTTCTTCACAGTCTTTTTGTAGATTATTAAGTGATTCGTAAAAAAGTTTTGCTGCATCAACACTACTTACAGCAAACATCGCATTAAATCCTTTATTACCAATATAACGGTGAGTTTTCACTTTAAAATTATTCAAGATGTATTGCGAAATTTCTTTTATTCTCTCTGGATGCAATAACGCTTCTTTTGCTTCTGCTGACGTTAATTTTTTCTCGTCCTGCTCCATTTCAATTGATTTGAATTTTGGACGAACATCATTATAGTCAACTTTGAATTTCAAGACTTTCTCATCTCTAATTGCATCCGTAATTACATAGGAATGTAACTCTCTTCCAAATACAGATGCAGTTGTTTCAGCTCCCAAAGCATTTTCAGGAAATATTGGAGTGCCCGTAAAACCAAATTGATAATATTTCTTGAATTTTTTATTGATATTCTTTTGTGCTTCTCCAAATTGTGAACGATGTGCTTCATCAAAAATTAAAACAACCTGTTTATTATAGATTGCTAAATCTGCTTCTGCTTTTATGAGATTATTCAATTTTTGAATCGTAGTAACAATAATTTTATTATCCTCTTTTTGAATATTACGCTTCAATCCGGCAGTACTTTCCGAACCATTTACACTGTCCGGCGAAAAACGTTGATATTCTTTTATAGTCTGATAGTCTAAATCTTTTCGATCTACCACAAAAAAAACTTTATCTATATACTCAAGTTCTGTAGCTAATCTGGCCGCCTTAAAACTAGTCAATGTTTTTCCAGAACCTGTTGTATGCCAAACATATCCACCACTTTCTGTTGTCCCCCATTTTCTGGCATCATAAGAACTCTTGATTTTCCATAGAATTCTCTCAGTTGCCGCAATTTGATAAGGACGCATAATTAATAAATTATCGTTTACATCTAAAACAGAATAAATTAACAACACTCTTAGTATTGTATTTTTTTGAAAAAAGGTTGCAGTAAAATCTTTTAAGTCTTTAATCAATGTATTATCTGCTTTGGCCCAATTCATTGTAAAATCAAAACTATTCTTGTCTCTTTTCGTTGTATTTGCAAAATAACGGGTATCAGTACCATTAGAAATCACAAATATCTGCAAGTATTTATATAAAGAATTTTCCGAATTGAAACTTTCCTTACTATATCTGTTTATCTGATTAAATGCTTCACGTATGGCTATTCCCCGTTTCTTAAGCTCAATCTGGATAAGTGGTAATCCATTAACTAGAATTGTAACATCGTATCGGTTAGCCTGCGTCCCCGTCTGTGCAAACTGAGAAATAACCTGTACTTTATTTTTTACTATATTTTCCTCTTCTTTCTTAACTAAATATATATTCTTAATACGCCCATCATCAAACACAAAATCATAAATATAATCATTATGAATTTTACGAGTTTTATCTATATGACTATCTCCTGCTTTATTCAAATATTCCTCGCAGAATCTTTTCCATTCTGAATCAGTAAATTGGACACCGTTAAGTGCCTGAAGCTGTACTCTTGCATTCTCAAGCATTGCCTCCGGCGTTGTCAAATCTGGTAAATATTCATATCCCTGATTTCTTAGATCTTGTATAAATTCGTTTTCCAGATCTGCTTCCGTCTGATATGTACTTGTTTCACGCATACATGATGCATACTTTTCATATTTATCTAAAACAATAAAATTGTTTGATTCTGCTATCGAATTGTATTCATACATCAGTCTGACTCCTTCCAAAATTTTGCGTTGTCAATCAGATGATTAAACAATAATTTCACTGTCTGCTTTTCCGCTTCTGTTGGTTCTTTCACTTCTTCATTTAATAAAGTTCTATGACTATAAAAATTCATAACACGCTGTGCATATACTTCCTTATCATCCGGCAGCAAATCCGACCATTTATCATAGCCAAGGAAATTCGCTGCCTTTTCATATAAATTACGCAACAAAGTAAAATGATATTTTTCAATTTTATTTTCTTCAATCGCCTGTTTTATAACACCTATCAAATGATGGTGATAAGAAAAACTCTTATTTGAATCACCAAACTTTGTATTCAAAGCATAACTTCCGTCTTCATTCTTTTCCAACATATAGCCATTCTTCCTGATATTCAATTCATTGTAAAGCACATTATAAAACAACGGGCTGTGTGTCGTAATAACAAACTTTAAATCAGATTCGCTCTTTCGAATCACTCCTGAAAGATTTACTGCCATCTGTATTAAATGATTATCATCAAGAGATGTCACTGGATCATCAATAAAAATATATTCCAATTTATTCAGTTTATCTGTTTCTCTATCACTTTCTTCCGGTATATTTAGCACCTCTACGACTTGTTCCAGCAAACTATAGAAAATGCTCCAGACAAAATTACTCTCTTCCCCTTTGGATATCTTGATATTTTCAGTATCTTGGTCATTTCCTCTTTGCAAAGAAAATGTAACCTCTGAAAATTCCTCATTAAACTTCGGGGTTAATGCTGTATTGTTAATATATGTCTGAAAATTACTGATAACATTTCGTTCTTGCCCCTGCTCGAGAAATACCCAGTTTGTAAACACATTCGGATGAATTCTCAGCTTCAGATTAATATCATTCTCCAAATCATTGTCCCAATAAAACAAATCCTCTGTAAAAGCATTATAATAAAGAATTTTCTTTCCCGACAAATCTGTTTCTTCATCCTCCGACTCGTTTTTAGGGGCAACTAGCTCTTTAAACGCTCTGGAAAGACGTGTTTTACCAGTACCATTAAATGCATATATCAACTGTACTTTTTTACCACAGCCTTTGAGTTGCTTCGCAATTTCATCTAAGTTTTTCCCCATACTACACCTCTAGTTCTTCTTTAAAATGATAATAATTTATCCCTGTAATACTCATATTGTTTCTGTCGTGCTTCAATCTCTGCTGGAAGTCCAGAAGAAATATCATTACATAAAACATGAAACTTATTCAACACATCAACAATTTCCTGCTGTTTTTCTATACTCGGAAAAGCAAGTTGATACTCTGCAATAGTTTTGCCCGTTAAAGAGGCTCTGGTTGTAAATGCACAATGATTTGCAACATACTTTCGAAAATCTCTTGTTACAAAACAAAACGCACAATATTCAGGCAATAAATAATTTGTTTTCGGAGTCGCTTTTATGGTAAACCCATTAAAGACACAAGCTTCCATATCATCAAGCATTACCGATGACCATCCAACATCTTCTGCTGTCTCCGATGTTCTGGTAAAAAACACATCTCCGCGGTGTACGCCCAGTTTTGTGATTTCCGCAGCTGTACACTCTACCAATGCAGTGATATCACTTTCTCTGAGGAACCTGTTATTATATACATCTGTATATTTTATAAAAGGGATTCCATTTCCAAAAAACTCCTTGCCTTTACTCAAGCCATTGCGAAAATCAAACAAATCCCCCATCGGAAGTATCGCATATCCAAACACATATTGAATAAGCCTAATTACACTTATGTCTGTCTGTCTGTCTGTCTGTCTGTCTGTCTGTCTGTCTGTCTGTCTGTCTGT
>NZ_JAPJQP010000040.1:0-2571 GCF_030825015.1 Mediterraneibacter sp.
CCACCTGGCAGAAGCGATAAGCTATAGAAATCTTGATAGAGAAGACTGGGCCGGCTAGTTTAGCTGCCGGGCTCAGTTTCCTTTGCATGATAAATGACCTGCATCAATGAATCCAGTTCAATGTAATTTGCAAGTATATCCTCTTCTTCATCGGTCATTTCCCAATCTTTATTCTCACTCTTTTTAGAGAAAAGTACATTCAAAATGAATTTATACCACGCATTCATGATTCTTTCAATCTAAGGTTTTCATCAAAAACAGAATAAGAAAAGTTTAGTTCATTAATCTTCCCTATTTTTCTCTTTTTTCGATAGCTTTATCGAACCTTTAGGAGAGAACTCAAATTTTCCTACATACCAATGTCCACCCTCTTCCAACTTCTTTTGATTCATATCTTTGATTAAAACAGAATCTGATTTAAATGCACCACCATTTTCTTCGCCGTCTATATCATTAAAATAGACTTTCTGTTCATTAATTCCACCTATACTCAAGTCTTCGGTCTTGAATTCTCCTTTTTCATCTGTATAAATTGTATCGGCAGGGAAAACGCCATTATTCCAATCTTGCCTTACGATTACCTGAATGTTTTTCAAAGGCTCATCCTTATCCGAAGTCACTGTACCTTTCACTAAGAATTTGCTATAAGGAGTACCATATTCACATCGTATCTCCCAATTCTCATCTTCATTACTGCAAGAAGCGAATCCAAGTAAAACCAACGCTCCGGACAATAACCGATGTACTGTCATTTTCTTTTTCATGTTCATAATCCCTAATAGTTTAAAGTCAGTTTTTATGTTATTTATCTTCTTTAGAAAGTTTTATTTCCATGTTGTATTCATAAGTACCTAAATACCAGTTTCCGTCTCCTTTCTTTATTTGTTTACTTTCCATATCCTTCATACAGACAGAATCCGATTTAAAAGTTCCTCCATTTGCCTCACCATCTATATCATTAAATATCAATTTCTTCGTATCGACCCATCCGTCTCTCATCATCTGTGAAACAAACTCACCTCCAGAATCTGTATAAATAGTATCATTCATCCGGACCAACTCCCCTTCTTCATCATTATAATATGCATTCTCATTTTTTACAATTACCTGAATGTCTTTCAAAGCCTTTCCGTCATCAGATATCACCTTACCTCTTACCCAGAAATCCATAGTAGGAGTTCCATATTCCACTGAGGTTTCAGCACAAGCAGCAAAACCCAATAAAGCCAGCACACCGCATAAGCTCTGCTCCAATACTTTCTTCTGTTTCATCTTCTTCATTCCTTTCTTTTTTATGGTGTTTGCAATCTTTTTAAATGACAGAACAATAAATCTCCATTTTCATCGCGCAGGTGCATGCCATTCCCTTTACAGAAACGAAAATATTTACAATCAGCACATTCATCTTTTTTCATCCATTCTCGGTCACGGTAAGGTTTGAATCTATGATTCCATACTTCCATAAAATCATTCTCATAAATATTTCCCTGGTGATAATCGGCACGAATACTGGGACAAGCAGAAATCGCTCCATCAATAAGAACTGAGCCGACCGATATTCCCGCCCGGCAAGCGAAGAAAGTATCGCGCACTTCAGCCTCATAATTACCTAGAAATCCCTCACAACCGTAACTTACATGGATCCGTCCTTCCTTACGGCTCTTCCTAATAAATTCCATTACTCCTCTGAACTCCTCATTAGACAATTGAAGTTCAGGATCTTTGGCTGCACGCCCTACCGGGAATATAGTAAAAAGCCGCCAACCTTTTACCCCCAAACTTATCAAGAAGTCTTTCAACTCCTCCAAACGCATATAACTATGCTTATTTACACAAGTAACCACATCAAAAACAAAATCAGGAACCTGTACCATCAACTTGATCGCTTCAACAGCCCGTTCAAAACTTTGCGGGTTGCCCCGCATCCAGTTATGATCCGTCGCAAAACCGTCAAGACTGACCGTAGCCGTATGCAATCCGGCATCCAACAGCCCATTCAATCGTTCACGAGTCATATATAGTCCATTAGTTACCATTCCCCAAGGAAACCCTCTTTCATAAATAGCACGCCCACACTCTTCCAGATCCTTCCTCATCAAGGGTTCCCCACCAGTAATAATCACAAAGATTTTATGCGGATCATTTTGAGCTGAGACACTATCCAACACCCGAAGAAAATCTTCCTTCGGCATATCAGGATGACCAGCGATCTTTTTACAATCACTGCCACAATGTCGACAATGCAAATTACAACGAAGAGTACATTCCCAAAATAGTTGCTTCAACTGATGCTCTTCCGTACGCTCATTTTCCAACCGCCGGAATATTTCAAGACCCATCCGACGACGAATAGACAAAGGGGCATTTATATTCATGTGTTTTTCCTTTTTTATATTAAATGCAAAGAAGTGCAAATCACTGCATCACAATATAACATTTTTTGCAATTTCCCAGCTTCCGGCAAAGCCCCCGAATAACAATATCTTATAATAAGTATGGTCTGTCAGAAATTTTAAAGGAGAAATATTTCTGATTATTCCATATACTTACTAAAAATCACTAACTTTGCAC
>NZ_JAPJQP010000026.1:0-11132 GCF_030825015.1 Mediterraneibacter sp.
ATATTATATAATATATAATATCTATATAAACATTCATAAAATAAATATAATCCATATGATATATACAATTATATATATTATATCGAATTAGGCGGATAGTAAGTGGAGAGGGAAGATGAATGACGGAAAAAAGTAGATTTGAAGAGGAACTTCAAAAATTAAATATCACTCTTACAGAATATCAAAAAGAGCAGTTTGATCGCTATTATCAAATGCTTGTAGAGTGGAATAAAGTAATGAATCTGACAGGAATAACAGATTATGATGAGGTGAATTTAAAACATTTTACAGATAGCTTAACTGTTGTGAGAACTTTGGATCTCAATGAGATATGTTCGGTTATAGATATAGGAACAGGGGCAGGCTTCCCTGGACTTCCTATAAAAATAGCGTTTCCGAATATAAAGGTTGTTTTGTTGGATTCTTTGAATAAGAGAATAAAGTTTTTAGATGCAGTCGCAGAAGAGTTAAATCTTACAGGCATTGAGACACTTCATGGAAGAGCGGAAGATTATGCAAAGAAAAAGGAATATAGAGAACAATTTGATCTTTGTGTATCAAGAGCAGTAGCAAATTTATCAACATTGAGTGAGTACTGTATTCCTTTTGTAAAGAAAAACGGATATTTCGTATCCTACAAAAGCGGTTCATCTGATGAAGAGATTAAACAGTCAGAAAAGGCAGTAAATATACTCGGTGGAGAAATCATAAAAGTTGATAAGTTTCTATTGCCGGGAACAGATATGGGAAGATCTCTTGTGAATATAAAAAAATTGAGAAATACGCCGTTAAAATATCCTAGAAAAGCAGGAATACCTTCAAAAGAGCCGTTGTAGAAAGAAATCTGTAAGGCATATAGTTTTACAAGATATACTGCTTATAATCAGGAAAATCAGAGAAAAGGATAAATGAATATGGATAAAATAAAAACGCCTTGATGGGCGTTTTTATTTTATCCGCATTTTATTGACTGTATTATAATTGTTATTATGTTATTATTCATTCCAAATAAGACAACTGAATTAAACAGATCAATTTAAAATATTTTTTACTGTTTCAATAAATTCCTCTGATTTTTCTATGTGAGGAAGCATCTTCGTGTGATCGATTCCAACAATTTCTATTTCAGGAATTTGATTTTGATACTGGTTAGCGGCGAGTGTATTCTCAGGATTATCATTTCCTATAATAATCGTAATTTTATTTTTTAATTTACTCAGGCAAAATGAAATGTTTGCATTTGTATATCCGAGTTTTTGACAAGCATAAACATATTTCGAATGAGATTTATTTCTATGTGAAGATTCAAAACATGCAAGCACATCTTTTTCATTGACTTTATTTTGATTATAGAAATAAGCGGTAGTAAATCTTTCATTTATAATATCTTTTCTTGTTTTCATATTATATATGAAAGTACCAATAACCGGCATGTATAAAATACTCTTCAATAATTTGCTCTGCTTAGAAGGAACTTTTGCAAGAGAAACTAAATTCTGAGGATTTATCATAATGATACGATCAATTAAAGTCTCATCATTTGCGCAAGTCATTAAGACGAATGATGAAGAATCTCGAGAAACTATTACGTCGGTTTTTTCACCTATTACATCTTTAATGAAATCTGTAAGGAGCTGAACATACAGAAAATTAGTGTATGTTAAGATTGGTCTGTCTGAACATCCGCATCCAAGCAAATCAATCGAGTATACAGTGTTTGTTTCGGAAAAACAATCTATAATCCTATCCCATTCATGAGAAGAAGAAAATACATTAAAATTATGAATAAGAAGAAGAGGAGAACCAGAACCTTTTTTCTTATAAGCAATTTTACCATATTTCCATTCATAAAACGCATATTCATCTTCTTCAAGAAGATTATCAGCAGTTGCAATATATGTAGATAATCTGTTAAACACATGCATTGTTGTTAAAGTAACACCTGTGAAAACAGCAAGTCTTTTCAGTGTTTTATTCATATCCATTCCTTCACCATCTTTCAATAATTTATTCTAATATTATACTACACAGAATTTATCAATTCAAGAAAGAAAGGTGTAATAAGAATATCTTAAGAAGATAAAAATAAAATGTTTCACGTGAAACATTTTATCTGATCAATGGTGATGATGAAACAAACTTCAGTCTTGCTTGAGACCTTGATGACCACTTATAATCCCGGAACGTGACTTCTGAAACTTTTAGAGATGTTATAAATTATTTTAGTATCGTTTCGTTAGATTAAAAACGAAAAGTAAAAAAATATTTTAAAAGAAAAAATAGTGTATTAATTCCTGAAAGAAGAATTTTAATAAAAGTTAAGAAAATGTTTCACGTGAAACATTCAAAAGTTATAGATTAATAAATTAAAAAGTGGTATAATATAAAACACGCGAACATAAAGAACTTGAATTTATATAAGTAGAGTGTTCTTCTTGTGAGCGCCTTGAAATGTAAATTTATATTATATAAAATATGTTAAAAAATGCATATGAGGAGGCAAAAATGGGGAGAATAATTGCTATTGCCAATCAAAAAGGCGGGGTAGGAAAGACTACAACTTCTATAAATCTATCTGCAGCTCTTGCAAGTAAAGGAAAGAAAGTACTTGCTCTTGATATGGATCCACAGGGAAATATGACAAGTGGTTTGGGTGTTGACAAGGATGAAGCTGAAAAAACAGTTTACGATCTGATAATAGGAAATGCGGGAATAGAAGAGTGTATTTGTAGAGATGCACTTGAAAATCTTGATGTACTTCCGTCTAATATAAATCTTTCAGCAGCGGAAATTGAATTGATCGGTGTCGAAAATAAGGAGTATATTTTAAAAACGGAAGTAGAAAAAGTAAAGGATGAATATGATTTTGTTGTAATTGATTGTCCTCCTGCATTGAGTATGCTTACAATTAATGCGATGACAACAGCAGATTCGATAATAGTTCCTATACAGTGTGAGTATTATGCGCTGGAAGGATTAAGTCAGTTGATACATACGATTGAACTTGTACAGGAAAGACTGAATCCAAACCTTGAAATAGAAGGTGTTGTATTTACAATGTATGATGCAAGAACGAATCTTTCACTTCAAGTCGTAGAAAATGTAAAGGATAATTTGAATCAGAATATTTATAAGACGATTATTCCGAGAAATATCAGATTGGCGGAAGCTCCCAGTTATGGAATGCCGATCAATCTCTATGATCCGAAGTCAACAGGAGCAACGAGCTACATGTTGTTGGCGGAAGAAGTTATTCATAAAGGAGAAGAGTAGTTATGTCAGTAAAACGAAATGGTTTGGGGAAAGGATTAGACAGTCTGATACCTAATAAGGCTGTAAAAACAGAAACAGCAGCTAAAAAAGAAGTAAGTAAGGAAAAAGACGAAAGAAAATCTGAATCCGGAGAAATCTTAGTAAAAATCAATGAAGTTGAACCGAACAGAGAACAGCCAAGAAAAGAATTTGATGAAGATGCTCTTATGGAATTAGCAGATTCTATCAAACAGTTTGGTATATTACAGCCTCTCCTTGTTCAAAAGAAAAAGGACTATTATGAAATTATTGCAGGCGAAAGAAGATGGAGAGCGGCAAAGCTTGCCGGAGTAAAAGAAGTTCCGATTATTGTGAAAAACTACACGGATCAGGAAATAGTTGAAATCTCTCTTATAGAAAATATTCAAAGAGAAAATCTGAATCCGATCGAAGAAGCTATGGCATTTAAGCGGTTGTTGGAAGAGTTTGATCTGAAGCAGGATGAAGTTGCCGAACGTGTTTCAAAAAGCCGAACAGCAGTAACTAATTCAATGAGATTGTTAAAGCTGAGCGAGCGTGTACAGCAGATGATCGTGGATGATATGATTAGTACAGGACATGCAAGAGCTCTTTTAGCTATTGATGATGAAGAACAGCAATATATATTGGCAAATAAAATATTTGATGAAAAACTGAGTGTTCGAGAAACAGAAAAACTTGTTAAGGCTTTAAAAAATCCTAAAAAAGAAGTAAAGAAGCAGGAAATAGAACATACGTTTGTTTACAATAATTTGGAGGAACACCTGAAAAATATTATAGGAACAAAAGTAAGTGTGAATCCAAAAGCGAATGGAAAAGGAAAAATTGAGATAGAATATTATTCAGAGGATGAGCTTGAAAGAATCTATGATTTGATTATGTCTATTCAATCTAAGTAATTGACGTGAACATAAAAGGAAAGAAATAGATAAAGTAGAGAACAAATCAATTAAAGAATGACTCGATTAAAGAAAAAATACTGGAAAATAAGACTGAAAATGTAAAAAGGATAAAATAAAAAGAAAAGAATAAGATAAAGAAGAAGTATAAAATATGGGGAGATGAAAAGAAATGAAAGGGATACTGGATAGTTGGGGAGTAGATCCATTTTATCTGTTTATTATCGTATTTATTATACAGATTGTAATGATCGTATTGTATGCGATGCTGAATACAAAATATAAACGTTTGCAAAAAAGTTATTCAACGTTTATGAAAGGAAAAAATGGAAAGAATCTTGAAAAAAGTATTTTCGGTAAATTTGAAGAGCTGGATGAGATTGCAGAACTTGTAAGAGAAAATGAAAAACAAGTAAATGATATTTCAGAAAAAATGAAAACCCATTATCAGAAAGTAGGAATCGTAAAATATGATGCATTTCATGAGATGGGCGGAGAGTTGAGTTTTGCCCTCACAATGTTGGATGAAAATAATAATGGATGGATTTTCAATGCAATGCACAGCAGAGAGGGATGTTATACTTATATAAAAGAAGTTGTAAATGGCGAAAGTTATATCGAACTGTCTTCAGAAGAAAAAGAATGTCTTGAGAAGGCGGTTTATCAAGAAGCATATGATTTAAGAGATATGGAACAATAAGTGTAATAAGAACAGAAACAGTAAATATAAAAGAAAATGGAAACAGGAACATAACTGGCAGATAGAAACAGAAATGTGGATAGAAGAAAACTGGAAGGAAAAAGAGAGAAAAGGAGCAGACAATTATGTTAGACATTAAATTTTTAAGAAGTAATCCGGAGATTGTAAAGCAGAATATTAAAAACAAATTTCAGGATGAGAAACTTCCCCTTGTTGATGAAGTAATCGAATTGGATTTAAGAAACAGAGAAATTAAGCAGGAAGTGGAGGCGCTTCGTGCAGAAAAGAATAAGTCTTCGAAAGAAATCGGAGCAATGATGGCTCAGAAAAAGTTAGAAGAGGCAGAAATTCTTAAGAAAAAAGTCAGTGAGAGCGCGGGAAGAATTGAAAAGTTATCCGCAGAAGAAAAAGAAGTTGAAGAAAAAATCAAAAAAATCATGATGACGATTCCAAACATTATCGATCCGTCTGTTCCGATCGGAAAAGATGACAGTGAAAATGTAGAGCTCGAGCGTTTTGGTGAGCCGGTAGTTCCTGATTTTGAAATACCGTATCATACGGAGATCATGGAATCCTTTAACGGAATAGATCTTGACAGTGCAAGAAAGGTTGCAGGAAATGGTTTTTATTATCTCATGGGAGATATTGCAAGACTGCATTCAGCAGTGATTTCCTATGCAAGAGACTTTATGATCAATAGAGGATTTACATACTGTGTTCCTCCGTTTATGATCAGAAGTAATGTTGTTACAGGTGTAATGAGTTTTGCAGAGATGGATGCGATGATGTATAAGATCGAAGGAGAAGATCTGTATCTTATCGGAACAAGCGAGCATTCTATGATCGGAAAATTTATAAATACGCAGCTTACAGAAGAAGAACTTCCGCAGACATTGACAAGTTATTCTCCTTGCTTCAGAAAAGAAAAAGGTGCACATGGAATTGAGGAGAGAGGTGTATATAGAATTCATCAGTTTGAAAAACAGGAAATGATCGTTGTCTGCAAACCGGAAGAAAGTATGGAATGGTATGAAAAACTGTGGAAAAATACAGTTGATCTGTTCCGTTCAATGGATATTCCGGTAAGAACACTGGAGTGCTGTTCAGGAGATCTTGCAGATCTGAAAGTGAAATCTGTAGATGTTGAGGCATGGTCGCCGCGTCAGAAGAAATATTTTGAAGTGGGAAGCTGTTCGAATCTCGGGGATGCGCAGGCAAGACGACTTGGTATTCGTGTAAAAGGTGAAAACGGAAGTTATTTTGCACATACGTTGAATAATACTGTAGTAGCTCCGCCAAGAATGCTGATTGCATTTTTGGAAAATAATCTTCAGGCTGACGGATCAGTAAGGATTCCTGAAGTACTCAGACCGTATATGGGCGGAAATGACAAGATTGAAGTTAAGAAAAAATAGAGAACCAAGTGTAGAACACTTGAAAAAGATCGAAATAGAAAGATGAAGAACAGATGCATAAGTATTTGAAAGCATTAGGATTTGATAATATTCAAACAAGATCAGACTTAAAAAATCTGCTGAATGAAGTTGAAGAAAAATGTACCCATCAGACCATTGTTTCTTATAAGCCTGGAGAAGATTTCTGTGAGCTGAAAAAAGAATACGGACAATGTATGGGGATTGCATTGTGCGGCGGATTAGATGAAAGAGAATATTTTGATCCATATTACTATTTGCCTTATTTTGAAGGAAGCGGAATCAGCACATATGCAGAAATTGCAGTAGAGAGAAAGATAGAAAAAGAACAGTATCTGGGGATGTGTGAAGATTCGAAGATCGGAATCAGTTTGATATTTACAATACAAAATGGAATTGAATATATGAGGGAACGTCAGGCAGGATTCCCGGCAGATCCGACCACTTCTGTAACATTATCAGGACTTGCGTTGTCAGGAATGATACTGCTTCCGGTAAGTAAGGATGAGCGTAGTATAAAGACTGAAAAAGAAGCGTCCGACAATCGTAAAATGCTTATTAATGCTGCGCGAAACGGAGATCAAAGCGCGATAGAAACTTTGACATTGGATGACATTGATACATATTCCCAAGTTTCCAAAAGACTTGCTAATGAGGATGTGTTTTCCATTGTAGATACTTATTTTATGCCTTATGGGATTGAGTGTGATCTATATTCGATCATGGGTGAAATACTTGCAGTGCGCAAGCGTAAAAACATCGCCACGGGCAGGGAAGTATATCAAATGAAGCTTAATGTGAATGAACTTCAGTTTGATGTATGTGTTCCCGTATCCGAGACGATGGGTGAACCTGAAATCGGAAGAAGATTTAAGGGGACAATTTGGCTGCAAGGATATATTAATTTTTAAAAGATGTTAATCATTAGGTTTCGCAGCTGCCTTTTTATTGCGAGTCAGCATAAATGCAGAGATAGCAGAAGCAGCCGGAATTGTCAGAACGATTCCGAATGTTCCGCATAATCCCTGTGCAATTTCAATGCTGAGATAATTAGAATTTATAAGTTGATTAAACTGTACTTGATATGAGAGGAACACAAGTAGTGTGATGAATGCGCTGCCTGTAAATGCAAGGATCAGCGTGTTCGTCATCGTTCCGATCATATCTTTTCCTATTTCTATGCCGGATCTGAAAATTTCCTTTGCAGAAAGGAACGGATTGTGATGATGAATCTCATAGAGCGATGAAACAACCGACATTCCGACGTCCATGATCGCGCCGAGCGAAGAAATCACAACGCCTGCAAAAAGAACGTCTTTAATCTGCAGGCCGGTTTCCTCCTGTATTAAAATCAAACCGTCTGCATCTGCTGAGCTAAATCCGTCTACATGGATCATAGCAGATGTTATGAGAAAAAGAATCAGCGCAAAAAACATTCCGATCACTGTAGAGAGGATCGCAGAAAATGTTTTTCCACTCTGTCCGTTTAAGAGCAGAAGTGTAACAGCTGTTGATAAGATCGCACATAGGATGCTTGAAGCAATGGGCTGCCATCCCGAAAATACCGCCGGAAGAAGAAATTCGATTACAAGAAACATAGAATAAAGAAGTCCTGCAATGGATTTTAAGCCTTTCCCCCCGCCGATACAAAAGATTGCAGCGGCAAGAACAACTGCACAGGCGATGAGAGGAAGCGTACGGTCGTAATTGTATACGGTATAGTAAGGTTCGATATTATCCGGCATGTCAATATTAATGATAAGGGGCATTTTTATGGTTGCTTTAACATTGTGTGTCTTTGTCAGATAATTTGTCACTTCTATTGTTTCATTTTTTTGAGATCCTTCTGTCATCTTTATTTTTAAGTCTTGACTTCCGAGATAAAGTTTTAGTTTGCTGTCGTATTCAATGTCCTCATTAGAAATCTCCACTACGATACCTTTATCGTAGTGGAGAGTATCTGTACTGTATCGAGAATAGCTTTTAAATCCAAAATGCTGCAGGATCAGCACAGTGAGGACACTGAGGAAAATAAGTGTGAGTACAATCACATTCTGTTTTATTTTTCTCAACATGATTCTATCCTATCTGATCTTAAACAGATCTTTTTTTCTTTTCGTGATAACTGTGATAACTGAAAGTGATGCCGCAAGAAGTAATGCGATTGGGGCGAAAGCAGTAATATCACCGGTTTTTACTGAAGCAGCATGATTGCCGTTGTCGTCGTTATTGCTGTTGCTGCCGCTATTGTTGTTATTGCCGCTATTGCCGTTGCTGCTGTTATTACTGTTGCTGCCGTTATTACTGTTGCTGCCGTTATTACTGTTGCTGCCGTTATTATTGTTGCTGCCGTTATTGCCGTTGCTGCCGTTATTGTTGTTACTTCCATTGTTGCCGTCATTTCCATTTTCATCAGCTTTGACAAGTCCGTCATAAGCTGTCTGTAAAGAAGTGAGAGCTTCATCCAACATAGTTTGAGTTGCATCGGAATTCTGCAATACTTCTTGTGCAGCTTTCAGAGCATTGGAAAAAGTGTTCCAACTTGCTGATGTATAATCAGATTCTGATAAATTTAAATCTTTAAGTTCATTTACTTTATTAGTCAGAGCAGTGTTGTCAGCTTTGTAGATTGTAAATTCATCTAATAAAGAAAGGTCATCTGCATAATAAGTAGTCATTGTATAAGACTGATCTGTTACTTTAATGTCTGTTACCGTTCTTCTGTAAGACTGATCCATTTTAGCGGAATATTCTGCATTTGGAGCTTTGATATCATAGTATTTACTTCCTGATGCAGAGTTTGCAGTAAGATAAAGGATTCCTGCCGGGTTTGTAACACTGCTTTGCACTCCTTTGCTCGTGTCAGGAGTTGTTCCGTCCATCATGTAAGTTCTCGTGTAAACGTGATCATGCCCCATTAACACAACGTCGATATCGAGATCTTTGAAAACCTGTGGAAGCTCTTCTCTTCTGGTAATGATGTCACTGTCGTCAACGTGACTGGCAGTTGAGAAAACAGAATGATGGAACACAACGGTTTTCCATTTTACATTCGGATTAGCAGCAATGGCTTCCTCAATAAATGCTTTATGTTCAGCAGTGGATCTGTCGTTTGAGTTCAGGTTGATGAAAAGTGTGTTTTCATAGACAAACCAGTAATCGCTTCCGGCGGTTGTCTGTCCTTTGTCACTGCTTTCATTTGGAAGATTAAAGTGTTGGTTATAAGCAGCAGAACTTGAATCATGATTGCCGATCGTTGTCGCACTGGGGAGAGTAGTAAACAACTTATTTATGTATCCTGTATACTGTGTTTCATTAGATGCAGTATTAACCTGATCTCCGGCTGAAAGAAGAAAATCAGCATTAAATGTTGAAGAAATTGTTTTTAAGGTTTCATTCCATCCTTCAATATCAGTATTTGTGCTGCCTGCACCGATCTGCGGATCTCCTACAAAAGCAAATTCATAAGATCCATCGTTATTGCCTGAAGTAAAACTGTAAGTGTCGCTGATCGTATTACCATTTTTTACCCGATAAACGTATTCTTTATCAGGAAGGAGTCCTGTAAGAACTGCCTGGTTAGAGTAAAATCCGCTTTCATTTGAGGCAATGGAAGAAGCAGGGACAGTTAAATAATTTTCAGGGAAAGTGTCTCCTGTTTTTACTGCATATTGAACTTCTCCTGCTGTTTCTGTATCCGCATACCATGTAATTCCCTGACTGGATGTATCACTTCCTACAGTAAGGAAAATTGATTTCTGAGATACGTTTTCTGTAGTGCTGTTGTCTCCTTCATTGCCGTCTGTATTTTCATTATAGTTCAGAGACAGATTTGAAAATTCAAAATAAATGTCAGAACTGGATTCGCGATCCTGATGAAGTTCAACAGAAAGGATGTTTGTTCCTTCTTTGATGATGTCTTTCAGTTGGTCTTTCGTCAGAACAACAGATGTTTCTTTTGGAGCGCCTGCGCTTACTCCGGCATAGTAAAGATTATTTTCCTGTGTATCTGTCGGCATATCTACGGAAGTGATTAATTGCCCGTTTAAATAAACAGCAACAGCATCGTCGTGGAAAAGGCTTCCGGTGATAGAAGTAATCTGATCAATATTTGCTGCATCAAATGTTGTTCGGAAGAAAAATGTCGGAGTACATTTGCTGCTGTCTTCTGCCTGATATTGTTGCAAAAGAACTGTTGGAGTAAATCCGTTAAAAGATGTCAAACTTCCTTTTTTTGCACCAAATTTTCCTGCGGCAGATTTCCATGAAGAATCATTGAAGTCTGAGGTTGTCCAGGCAGTGAGAGAAGAAAGTCCTGATGCCGGATCAGTGTTATCATCAAGATACTTCCATGTTGTACTTTCGTTGATAACGGTTTTATTTTCTGTGGTATCTTCTTCTTTGGCATAAGCGGTAACCGAAGTGTTCGGAAAAGGCAGTGCATTTATAACGCCTCCGGTTCCGAGAATTGCTGCAAGCGCTGCAGCGCCGATCTGTAATTGAACTGTTCTTTTTTTCATAATAACCTCCTGTAAAAGTGTTTGTCTCATCCGTATGGTGATGTGATTGTGTTTGATACGAAAGACATTAGTTTCAACAGAAAAATCTGTCAGATATGGAAAATACGAAAAGATTTCCATATACCGGTAGTTATCGTAGCATTCAAAAAAAATACATACAATAGACCTTACAGTCTTTTAAAATAAGTGACAAAAATTTAAAATAAGACAAGAAAATTAACAAAAAAAGGTCGGTGGATTTAACGGAAAACTAACAAAAGAAAAAATAAGAAAAGAAAAATAAGAATAG
>NZ_JAPJQP010000026.1:11142-24701 GCF_030825015.1 Mediterraneibacter sp.
AGGATAATAAATGGCAAAAGAGAAAGAAAGTAAGAGAAATAGAATAGAAGAAAAGAAAAAAAGATAGATAGGGAAATTCAGAAATTTTAGAAAAATATGAAAAATGGTTGTGACATACATGTGAAACTGCTATAATAGGTAAAGTATCTACGGATAGTTTAGGTATAAAAATTGACACAAAGGTGTTACCCCGAAAGGGGAGTGCTTTGATGTCATCAACATGAAAAATAATTGTAATTAACAGCTTGAAAAGAGCTGATAATTAAATAAAGGCTGCCATTACCAAAGACTGGAAAACAGTGTGTTTTCAAGGAAAAATGGCATTTGTCCATATAGCTCAGCTGGATAGAGCACTCGCCTTCTAAGAGGTAGATGGTTCGTTTCCAACACTAAGGGTTCAGTTCTAAAATATTAGCACAGCGCAATATCTGAAAAACGCTGTAAATACAAGGGTTGTAATGGTTAAATATAACCGTTATAATATATAAAGTGTCTCTGTAGCTCAGTGGATAGAGCGATGCCCTCCTAAGGCATGTCAGCGGAGGTTCGACTCCTCTCAGGGACGCTAGAAACGCTATAAACATTGGGTTTATGGCGTTTTCTTTTTTTGAAAATGCCCTCCATATTGAACTAAAATCGTGCTAAGAGGGGATGAACCATTTTCCCCAATCGTGCTAATAAAATTGACATCGTGCTAATTAGAAAAAAAGATAGATTTTGTGCTAATACTATTGTGCTAAGAGCTGGGCGAGTGTAGATGCCAGTTCTGGTGAGTTTTGTAGTTTCAGTTTATAAGTTGTGCTGGAGTGTCTGAGTGAATGAAATACTACATTTGGAAGTTTTGCCCTGGTTCTCAATTCCTCGAATGATTTCAGAAATACTCTTCCTTCACATGGGCGTCCATTTGCAAGGGCTATAACGAGATTAAAATCTTTGTATTCTTCTCCAAGAAATTCTTTTAGCTCATCCTGTCCAGTTTTCCAATCTTTAAAAATATAAGCCAATGTTTTGGAATCCATACACGTCGGATATGCTGTCTGTCTTTGGCTTTTTTAATACAACGCGTGTTGAAGTGTTTGGCATAAGTGGAGGAAAGATATAATAAACGTCTTTCTGATCCAACTGTTCGAGTGCTCGTTTAGAAGCTCTTGTTTGCCAGATTGATTACTGCTTCTTCCGCTAAGTGTTGTTCCCTCAAAAGCAGCCACCCTAATTGTGTGCACACACTGATCGGACAACAAAAGTCCAAGATTTGTATAAACTCCATCATGGGTCATGATTCCTAATGTTTTCATCTGGGCTTCCCCAAATAATACATTTCTATTGGAAAATTCTTTCTTGGCTGCCTCAAAAGTTAAATTCTGTTCCAGTGACCGCATTTCCTCAAAATGGTCGCCGTCTGTTTCCTTGATCATACAGCGGATTGCAGTATTGGTAGCCGGTACAGACGAGTATCCCTGACGAACAAACACACCTTCCGGACGCAATCCTTTTTTGCAACATAATAAGGCCGTTCTGTTCCTTGCTGAATATCAACAGCAACAATCAGTTTCCCATCTTCATTCAATGTTTCATAATGCAGGAACATTGTAAGATTCGGTTTGATGGCATCCCGGACCATGTTGCTGATCTGCAAGGCAGTTCCATCCAGATCCTCTACGCCAATTAGGGTTCCATCATCCTGAACCCCGATATACAGTTTTCCGCCTTCACAATTTGCAAATGCAATTATTTCCTTCTTTATATCATCCACTACAATCGACTTCAATTCCACAGTTTCGCTTTCCTGAAAAATCATCTCATCGCCTCCTGTAAATATTCTACTCATATTCTAACCATTCTCGTTAACTGCTGGTTAGAATGATGGTTAGAAAGAAATAATTTTGCAACAAATTTTATATATTTTCCGTTGCATTTTAAGCACTAGGCAGGTGGATTCAGTCGTGCATCAGGCACACGCTGGGTTCGTCCTCCCTGGGAACCAGACGGTAAGTACATTCCCCATAGACCGTGCGTTTGTCCTCGATCTTCATGCCATAGGTTTTAAAAAGGCGGTATTCCAAATGGCGGATTTTTATGAAATTGATTTACGAGAGTTATTAGACGGAGAAAGGAAAAGCGAGAAAATGAATGAAGAATTAAAAGAAACTGTATTAAAAATCGCAGAATATATCAATAGCGAAAAAATCAGAATAATAGCTGTACTAATAGCATATAACATATAGTTCCTCCGGCAATAGATAACAGCATTTGCCGTTTCCAGCAATGAAGTGCGATGACAAAGATGATCCCAAGAAGTTCCGGTAAACCGTGGCTGCCGGTGAACAGATTTACATTTTTCAGACAGTAAATGATCAGAAGACCGAATACAGCCGCCGGGAGAACTTTTCCAAGATATTGAATATATTTTGGTGTTGGTTTTTCTGACGGAAACAGAATAAAGGGCAGGAATCTTGTCAGCATGGTTCCGATTATTACCATAAGGATTGTAATTAGTTGCTGGGATAAACTCATATTGTCTTACCGTCTCTCTCCATTGTTTTTCTTAATAGTGTAAGCACGCCGAGAATTGCAAGCATTGCAGGAATGATAAAATGATCAGCTCCGAAAGTAATCAGGCAGAGTAGTGAAATTCCAAGTCCTGATAGAGCGCTGGCGTGACTTTTGTCTTTAAACCATTGTTCCAGAAAAATGACTACGAACATGGCGGTCATTACGAAGTCAAGTCCCTCTGTATTAAAATGAATAAGAGAACCAAAGATGCCGCCCAGTGTTGCGCCGAAAACCCAGTAAAGGTGATTTAATAAAGTGACAAAAAACATAAACCATCCTTTATCTACATTTTTGGGAATGTTTGCAGTGTAATTGATGGAAAAGCTTTCGTCACACATTCCAAAAATAAGATAAAATTTTTTCCAGCCAGTTCCTTTATATTTATCCAGCATGGAAATACCGTAAAACAGATGTCTTGCATTAATCATCAGTGTCATAGCAAGGGACTGAATCGGGTTGAATGCGCCGAGCAGCATATTTACCGTTACAAATTCCATAGAACCGGCGAAGATCGTCAGGCTCATCAGCATTGGATACCAAAAACTGAAACCGGAAACGTTCATATAGATGCCATAGGTAAGTCCGAGAAACCAAAATCCGGCAAAAATCGGAATCGTATGCGGAAAAGCGGTTTTTAATGCCTGAAAATATTTCGGATTCTTTTTTATCTTCTGCAAAATGATCCCCTCCTCGCCTTGTGGCCGAATTCTTCCCAAAACATTTCGTTTACAGATTATGCGCAGGACTATCTTTTATCCCACTATTAAAACAGTTAAATTTGATACTGTCAAGTTTCAGTTTTACCTCTTTAACTGCAAGGAGTTATCGTTTTTAATCCTGTATGTGACGAAGTAACAGCGGTATTTCTTGAAAAAATAAAAAAACAAGTTAGCACTATTAAATTCATATAAAGGGGCAAAGGAAAAACAGGTGGGGTTTTTATACCCCACCTGTTAGTTTAGGATATAGTTATCAAAGTCATTAAATGAAAAAGTAAATGTCATCTCTACCCCTATTTTTCATCCCAAAAGGGTTACACTGACTTTTGCAATAACCTATAATTCAAGTAAGTCGATTACTATCTGTAGTCAGGAGCAGATATGAAAGAATTGGATTATATACCAAACAATAGTCAGTTGACATTAACAGATAGGGTTGCAATTGAGGTGGGACTTGCCAGAAAGGAGTCATTTGCCAAGATAGCGAAACAATTGAGGAAGCATCCTCGCACGATAGCTCGTGAGGTAAAAGAGAATCGTACGCATTTACCAGCTGAATATGCTTTTGGAAATGATTGTAAAAACTATGCAAGTTGTCGTAGAACCGGCTTGTGTGGTGCTGATCCAGAGGCATGTGATTATCCATGTAAAAAGTGTAGGGGCGAGAGCTGCCATGTACTCTGTGATAATTATGAATCATCCGAGTGCCAGCTTCCTAACAATCCACCTTACGTGTGTAACACCTGCTACAGGAGAACGATGTGTAAAAAGAACCGCTATTATTACAATGCTAAATACGCAGATGCAGCGGTAACAAGAAGACGATCATTAAGCAGAAGTGGAGTGAGACTATCAAAGGAACAATTAAAGGAAGTTGGGGATATCATTAGACCGCTTATTAGAAAGGGACAGCCACTAACGCATATATATGCTGAGCATGAAAATGAGCTACGGGTTGGTCTTAGAACGCTTTACAACTACATTGATCAAGGCAAGATACGAGGAGTGAAGAATATCGATTTAAGACGCAAGGTTGGCTATAAGGCTAGGCGCAAGAGAAAAGGTAATGTTGATGTAGTCACAACAGCCTGTCGAGAAGGTCGTACATACGCTGATTTCGAAAAATCATTGGAGCTTCAGTTTTGTGATTGGGAAGTGGTCGAAATGGATACGGTTATTGGCAAGAAGGGAGCAGGAAAGCGTCTTCTCACCATGATATTTAGAAAAAATAGTGTGATGCTTTTATTCTTACTTCCTGACGGTAAGGCTGATTCAGTGGTTAGAGTCCTAGACTATCTTGAAGCAGGCTTGGGATATGAGCGATTTAGGAGATTGTTTCCAGTTATTCTAACTGACAATGGATCTGAATTTAAAAAAGTAGATGAGATAGAGCTTAATGATGACATGATTTATAGAACCAATATCTTTTATTGTGATCCGATGGCGTCATGGCAAAAGCCACATATTGAAAAAAATCACGAGTATATTCGCTACGTATTACCGAAGGGAAAAATAATGGATGGATACACCCAGGAGGATATGACTCTGTTAATGAATCATATCAATAGTACGAAGCGAAAAGGGTTGAAGTGGAAGTCACCAATGGAACTTGTGGAACAAGATGATGAGGATATGCAGGCATATTTGAATTATTAAAAATGCACCTCATCCCGGCAGATGAAGTGCATTTAACTCCAGAGTTATTAAACAACTAATAAAATTTGATTGGAGCAGAAGTAATTGACTTGTCAATAGATGTCAAAACAGACTGGTTACATTTACTTTTTCAACGAAGAATGTAAGCGGTCTGTTTTGCATACACAAAATTCAATTACTTTCGTCTAGATTGGCTTAATTATAACATGTTTTGCAAAACTGGATACCTCTAAAACATCAAAAAAGGGGGCAAAAACGAATTTACGATGATGAGGCTGAGGAAAGGCTAACATGCAGTCTTTCATTCAACCTAGTTATCAAAGAAAAGACAAGATGTGAACTTGATAGGAAGGGAAAGGAAAAATTATGGATAAAGTATTTATTACGCTGACAGGAACAAAACATTATTTTGGAAATGATTTTTTAGAAAAGGGAATGAAAGTTAAGTTGGAAAAAGAACCGGACAATGAGTATGATAAAGAGGCGATTAAAATTACTTATGAGGGGCTTGGAAAGATTGGATATGCAGCGAATAGCTTTTATACAGTTATCGGTGATTCGATAAGCGCAGGACGTTTATATGATAAGATTGGAGATACCGCATATGCAAAAGTTGTGCTTGTCACGCAGGCAGGAACGATTTGCAAAGTTTGTAAAAAAAGTTTAAAGAAACCTGTGCTGATAAGTGAAGAACAAGAGAGGTATTATGGGTAAAAAAGAGGGATATGGAAGAAAAGGCGTATCTGGAGAGATCAAACATTATGATGCGAAAGAACATAAAACAGGACAGAGAAATCACGATATTTTTGGAGGTTGGGATTACTATGATGATTAAGGAATGAGTTGTGATTGAGTCGAGATGGAAGGAGAAATATGTTTTACCTGGTGATTGATCATTTTATTGAGACTTTAACAGGGATTAAAAACAGTCAGGTGAAGAAAGCTCCAAAGCTGCAGGAAGCTTATAAATGAGGGTAAAAGTTTGCTTTTTGCTGTATTACTGGATTGAAAGGAAAAGATGTACTATATATTTCTCACCTATGTTATATTATTTATAGTATCATTATACGAAGGGAGAAGGAAGAGTGCCAAAAGGAAGCAATCAGAAGTTTAAATTGTATCATCTCGCTCAGATTATGCAGGAACAGACGGATGATGACCATTACATTACGATGCCGGAGATTATGGCGGAGCTGGCGGAATATGGTGTAACAGCGGATCGAAAAAGTATATATGCAGATTTGCGCGATCTTAGTATCTTGGGCGTGGATGTAGAAGGAGAACCGATAGGAAACCGTTATCATTATCATGTAGTGAATCGTCAATTTGAACTTCCGGAGTTAAAACTTTTGGTGGATGCGATTCAATCTTCAAAGTTTATTACCGAGAAGAAATCAAATGCGCTGATTAAAAAACTGGAAAAGCTCGTTAGTAAATATGATGCACAGAAACTGCAGCGGCAGGTGTATGTATCAGGAAGAATTAAAACGATGAATGAAAGTATCTATTATACAGTAGATGCAATTCATAATGCCATTTCCGAGGATAAAAAAATAAAGTTCAGGTATTATCAGTGGAATACAAAAAAAGAAATGGAACTTAGACATAATGGAGCCTGGTATCATATTAGTCCATGGGGGTTGTCATGGAATGATGAAAATTATTATTTATTAGGATATGATTCAGAATCTGAAAAGATAAAACATTACCGGGTAGACAAAATGCTTCATATCAAATTATCCGAGGAAAGAAGAGAAGGAAAAGAGTGTTTTAAAAATTTAGATATGGCGGCATATGCGAAGAAGAGTTTTAGAATGTTCGGTGGGAAAGAAACGTCAGTAAAAATGCTGGTTCACAATCATCTTGCCGGAGTAATAATTGATCGTTTCGGAAAAGATGTGATGATGATACCGGCGGATAAAGAGCATTTTACTGTAAATGTGAATGTCTATGTCAGCAGACAGTTTTTTGGATGGGTGTTTTCACTCGGTTCAGATATCAAGATCGTAGGTCCTGATGAAGTGGTGGACCAGATGAAAACGGAAGCGGAGAGATTGATGGAGCAGTATGCGGGAGTATCAAGGCGGGGAGAATGACCGGTATAAGATATCGATATAGTATAGTTGTAGAAGGTGAGGATAATAAAGTGAAAGATGAATGCCTGATATGTAAAGCGCCGTTAGAGTATTTGGAAGAAGATGTACAGATGGAGTGCGCAGTCTGTCATAAGAAAGAAAACAGCAAGACACGTTGTGTAAATGGACATTATGTGTGCAGTGAATGTCATACAAAGGGAATGGACAGTATTATAGGAGTATGTCTGAATGAACAGAGTAAAAATCCGATTGAAATTATCAATAAAATGATGTCGATGCCATTTTGTCATATGCATGGACCAGAACACCATGTGATGGTCGGAGCTTCTTTATTGACGGCATATTATAATGCAGGCGGTGATGTTGATCTGGAACAGTCGTTGCTGGAAATGTATCGGAGAGGGAAAGAAGTTCCCGGAGGAGCCTGTGGTTTTTGGGGAGCCTGCGGAGCTGCTGTCAGCACAGGGATGTATATGTCCATTATTACAAAAGCGACGCCACTGGCAGCGGAGGCATGGGGATTATCTAATCTTATGACATCAAAAGCCCTTGGCGCAGTAGGGAGCGCATGGCGGTTGTAGATAACGCAAGTGATGAAAACAACGAAAATACAAGGAGAAAGGCAACTGTTGTACCTATTAAAATAGAATATGTGTGAGAGGACAAGCCTTTCAGTAATGTAGACGTTCAGAAATGAGCGTCTATTTTTATACCCAAAATGAAAGGAGCATTAGATTTATGAAAAAGACATTGAAACGATTGTGTACGGGCTTCTTAGCTCTTGCAACTGTCGTTACTGCTTTACCGACTACACCCGTTCATGCAGAAAGCAAGCAATACTGGACGGAAAGTGCAGAGCGTGTCGGTATCATTGAAAAAGTAATGAATGACGGTTCTATCGGTTCGACATTCAATGAGGGCTATATGAAAGTCGAGGGCGAAACTGCCTATTGTATTGACATCAATACAGATTTTAAGAATGGCTACAAGACCAGAGCTGACGCAAGCTCACGCATGAGTGCCGACCAGATTTCAGATGTGGCGTTATCCTTAGAGTATGTCAAACAGTATGGCGAAGCTCACAAGGAACTGAACTACAAGCAAGTCTATCTGTTGGAACAATGTGTAGTCTGGCAGAGATTGAGCGTACATCTTGGCTGGCAATGTGATAACGTGCGAGCTTCTTATGATGAAATTCCAAAGGCAACGCAGGACGAAGTTTTCTCTGGTGCAAAAGCCTTTGTCAAAGAGAATAAAGGACGCTATGAATGTGGCGGTTATATCTACTCTGGCGAGGGGCAGGAATTGGGACAATTCTGGGCGAAGCTGAATGTCGGAAATGCGAAACTGCAAAAGACTTCCAGTAATACCAGCATTACAGACGGTAACGGGAATTACTCTATCGCTGGTGCAACATACGGTGTCTTTGCTGATAAAGACTGCACGAAACAGCTTGCCACCCTTACGACTGATGAAAACGGAAATACAGATATTGTAGAGGTAAAAGCAGGCACAGTCTATATCAAGGAATTATCCGCACCAGCAGGATATAAAGTGGATAAAACTGTATATTCCTTAAAGGTTGAAGCTGGAAAGACAGCAACCTTGAAAGTATCAGATACACCGAAAGTAACGGACACTTTGATTGAGCTTTTCAAGATAGATATGGAAACACAGAAAGACAATCCGCAAGGGAACGCTTCTCTAGCAGGTGCGGAATTTACATGGAAGTATTATGCAGGCTTCTATAATAAAGACAATCTCCCTGCCGAAGCTACTCGTACATGGGTTACAAAGACAATCGCTGAAACAGACAGCGACGGGACAACCCACTACATCACAAAATTAGCGGACGCATACAAGGTATCTGGCGACAGCTTCTATATGCAGGACGGTAAAGCGGTTCTTCCACTTGGGACACTAACCGTTGAAGAAACAAAAGCTCCAAACGGCTACTTGTTAGACGGTGCATATATGCAGGCTGGCGATAAGTCCGAACAGATTAAGGGCTTATATGTAACACAGATTACCGAGGACGGCGACCTTGCCGTATTATCTGGAAGTAACCAGTTTTCCGTATCAGACAAGGTTATCCGTGGCGGTGTCAAAATTCAGAAACGAGATTTAGAAACGGGCGATACAAAGCCACAAGGAAGTGCCACTTTGAAAGATACTGCCTTTGACATCATTTCCTTAAATGATAATTCTGTTTTGGTTGAGGGCAAGCTATACAAGAAAAATGAAGTGGTAAAGACAATTCGTACAGATATTGAGGGTATCGCTTCTACTTCTGCTGACCTTTTACCTTATGGAAAATTCCGTATCGTTGAAAGTGAAGCTCCCGACGGTTACTTAACTGACGGTGCAAAACCGATTGATTTTACAATCACAGAAAATGGAAAAATCGTGGACTTAACCGACGAAGCTCATTCTATCTATAATCAGATTAAGCGTGGAGATATTGAGGGCGTAAAAATTGGTGCAGGCACACACAAGCGTCTTGCTGATGTTCCGTTTCGGATCACAAGCAAGACAACGGGCGAAAATCATGTATTGGTAACTGATGATAACGGGCAATTCTCCACTTCTGCTGATTGGGCTTCTCATAAGCACAATACAAACGCAGGAAAGACCAGCGAGGACGGTGTGTGGTTTGGAACTTCTGAACCAGACGACAGCAAGGGTGCAATGCCTTATGATACCTACATCATTGAAGAAATGCGTTGCGACAGTAACAAAGGCTTTGAACTTATCCCACCTTTTGAAATCGTGGTATCAAGAAATAATCTTGTGATTGATTTAGGAACGCTGACTGATGAATACGAAAAAGAAATCTCTATCCATACCACAGCGACCAGCAAGGACGGCGAAAAGACTATCCTTGCAGGAAAAGAGGTTACAATCGTTGATACTGTCAAATTGGACGGACTTACAAAAGGCACAAAATATCAGCTCAAAGGCTGGCAGATGTTAAAGGAAGAAAACGCCGAGCTTATCATTGACGGGAAACGTGTAGAAAACGATTATACCTTTGTCGCTGATGAGGAAGAAATGAAAGTGGAAATTTCCTATACATTCAATGCGTCTGCTTTAGGTGGCAAAAACCTTGTTACCTTTGAAGAATTGTATGATTTAAGCAATCCAGACGAACCCGTAAAAGTTGCGGAACACAAAGACATTGAGGACGACGGGCAAACCGTACTTATCACAGAGCGTATCATCAAAATTCATACGACTGCTACCGATAAGGACGGCAACAAAGAGCTTGAAGCTGGAAAAGAGGTAACAATCATTGATACCGTAACCTTAGAGGGCTTAGAAGTCGGTACACAGTACAAACTTGTGGGCTGGCAGATGTTGAAAGAAGAAAATGCAGAGCTTCTTATCAATGGAAAACGTGTGGAAAGTGATTATACGTTTACTGCTGACAGCGAAACTATGAAAGTGGAAGTTGCCTTTACCTTTGACGCTACTTCCCTTGACGGCAAACAGCTTGTAACTTTTGAGGAATTATACGATTTAAGCAATCCAGACGAGCCGAAGAAAGTTACCGAGCATAAGGACATTGAGGACGAGGGACAGACGATTACCTTTAAGGAAAAGCCAGAAGAACCAGAGAAACCCGAAACACCACCGACACCAGAAAAGCCTAGCAGACCTAGCGACAGTCCCAAAACGGGCGACAGTACAAATGTAATGGCATTTGTCGTGATGTTGCTTGCGTCTGCTGGTGGACTGGCTGGAACATATCTTTACAAACGCCGTAAAGTGAAAAAATCATAAGGCGGTAACGGTATGATGAAAGAAAAATCACGTTCTCCGCCGAAGCTGTCAAACGGCAGACTTCCGCTTATTCTGGCTTGTCTGCCAACAACCTGCAAGAACACGGATAGTCAAGGGTGCGTAAGCATTGATTTTACCCTTTACTATCTGGGGGATTGCTGGTACTTCCCGAACCGCCAGAATAAGAAATCACAATCAATTTATCAAAAATAGAAAGAAACGAGGTAAAACAATATGGAAATGAAATATGTCGTGCCAGATATGGCACAGTCTTTTGGAACTCTTGAATTTGCAGGCGAAAGCGAGCCAGTCTTTGAAAGAGATAAAAATAACCGCAGGGTCTTAGCCAGACGAAGCTATAACCTTTATTCTGACGTACAGAAAGGCGAAAATGTTGTCGTGGAAATTCCCGTGCAGGCTGGCGAAAAGAAGTTCAAGTATGAACAGAAAGTAAAACTTGTCAATCCGAAGTTATACGGCAGAGGTTACGCAATCGGGGATATGGGACATACCGATTATGTGTTAGTTGCTGATGATATTGTAGCAGTTGAAGAAAAGTAAAGGAGTGAAGAATTTATGAGATTATCAAACGGGTTTGTTATTGACAAAGAGAAAACATTTGGAGAATTAAAATTTACAGCGGTGCGTGATGTGTTCTTGCAGAATGAGGACGGGACACCGAGTACCCAGCTTAAAAAGCGTATCTATGATTTGAAGTGCAGTCTGCATGGTGGAATTATCCCCGTGTCTGTACCGCCAGAAGTACCGTTAAGGGAATTTCCGTACAATGCAGTTGTGGAGCTTGTCAATCCCGTAGCCGATACGGTATCACGAAAGACCTATACGGGTGCAGATGTGGACTGGTATGTAAAGGCAGAGGATATTGTGTTGAAGAATAAAGGCAATCAGAACGCAGGCAATCCACAGAACCATACACCGCAGGGACAGCCGAAAAAATAGGCTTACTGAATAGATTTTCATTGTAGCGGATATATGGAACTGCTATAATATGGGTATGAAGAAACGGACAAATAATAAGGTGTAAAGGAGACCAGCTATGAAAGATAAAAACATTTTAATTTGTGTGGGAATAATTATTTATATTGCTATGTCTGGAATTGATAGATTTGTTTATCATATACCTAATATTATTTATATACCAGTTGCAATTCTTGGTATTGCTTTAATTTTAATTGGCTTTTTCAAGGATAAATCTAAATAACAAAATTCCAGTTTGACAATTTCATATCCATTATACAAAGCAGTTAGTCTTAGGATTGACTGCTTTTTTCATACCCAGAAAGGAGTGATTGATTTATGCGTAAGATTTGGAACAAAGGACACCGTATCAGAGCCAGCGACAAGCACCTTGTCTACCACTTTTCCATAGGGACGCTTCTGTTTGTATTCGTGGCGGTTCTTCTGCTACTGAATATCAAACAGCTCATGTGTACCGATTGGGAGCATTTCAGCTTGTTAGAGAACGGCTTGACGCTTTCCCCTTACAACTTCATAACCATACTGATAGCGACTGGTGTTTGTGCATTGGTCGCTTTTCTGTATTACCGCTTCTGTTACGACAGTTTCAAGAAGCTCCTGCACCGTCAAAAGCTGGCAAGAATGATACTGGAAAATAAGTGGTATGAAGCCGATACCGTACAAGACAGCGGTTTTTTTACTGACCTGCAAAGCAGATCAAGGGAAAAAATCGTCTGGTTTCCAAAGATTTATTATCAAATGGAAAAGGGACTGCTTCATATCCGCTGTGAAATCACATTAGGAAAATATCAAGACCAGCTTTTACGGTTAGAGGATAAATTGGAAAGTGGCTTGTATTGTGAGCTGACCGACAAGACCCTGCATGACGGCTATATCGAATATACCCTGCTTTATGATATGATAGCAAACCGCATTACCATTGATGAAGTACGGGCAGAAAACGGCTGTCTTAGACTGATGAAAAATCTTGTCTGGGAATATGACGCACTCCCTCACGCCCTTATCGCTGGTGGGACTGGTGGCGGTAAAACCTATTTTCTGCTGACGCTCATTGAAGCCTTACTGCACACAAACGCTGTCCTTTATATCTTAGACCCGAAGAACGCTGACCTTGCAGACTTAGGGACAGTTATGGGAAATGTGTATCACACCAAAGAAGAAATGATAGATTGCGTCAATGCTTTTTATGAGGGCATGGTACAGCGAAGCGAGGAAATGAAGCGACACCCGAACTATAAGACGGGCGAAAACTACGCCTATCTGGGACTGCCACCCTGCTTTCTTATCTTTGATGAATATGTGGCGTTTTTTGAAATGCTGGGGACGAAAGAAAGCGTGAGCTTACTTAGCCAGTTAAAGAAAATCGTTATGTTAGGGCGACAAGCAGGTTATTTCCTTATCGTTGCCTGCCAGCGTCCAGACGCAAAGTATTTCTCGGACGGTATCAGAGATAACTTCAATTTCCGTGTGGGACTTGGGCGTATCAGCGAATTAGGTTACGGTATGCTGTTTGGTTCAGATGTGAAAAAGCAGTTTTTTCAGAAGCGTATCAAGGGACGTGGCTATTGTGATGTGGGGACAAGCGTGATAAGCGAATTTTACACGCCTTTAGTTCCAAAAGGACATGATTTTCTACAAGAAATCGGCAGACTGGAAGAAAAAAGGACTGCAAGCAACGAAAGCTGACAGTCCTACTTCAATTTCAATATGTCGTTTGGGGAACATTCCAGAAAATCACAGAGCTTTGCAAGGA
>NZ_JAPJQP010000027.1:0-23996 GCF_030825015.1 Mediterraneibacter sp.
GTGAGGACTTGGAGAAAAAGGCTATCTAATCTCAATACATTTCTAACTCCCCATAGATATTGGGGAATACATATCACAATTTGCGTAAACTACAACCAGCACAGGCGGTCCGAGATGTTGTAAACGGGATTCTTATTTATCTATTATTGAAGCGGTGAAATTTACGGAGGAAAAGCTTGGCATAAAGATGGAAGCAGCGGATGTGATATGTACTCGTTCAGAGCAAAATAATCAATGCCTTCATGGGGCGTGTCCGTTTAATGAGGTAAACGCACATGGTAAATGAATTGAATAAAAAGAAGAAAACCGCTGGATTGGGCAAACCGAATAAATTAAAAGTAGCTTTTATCTGTGTGCATAATTCATGCAGAAGTCAGATTGCAGAAGCGCTTGGAAAACATTTTGCTTCAGATGTATTTGAAAGTTATTCGGCTGGGACAGAAACAAAACCGCAGATCAATCAAGATGCGGTTCGTATCGTGAAAGAATTGTATAATATTGATATGCAACAAACACAGTATTCTAAAGTGATTGATAAGATTCCTTCACCTGATATTGTGATTTCGATGGGATGTGGAGTTGAGTGTCCGTTTATCGGAAGACCATTTGATGATAACTGGGAACTTGAAGATCCTACGGGAAAAAGTGATGAAGAATTTCGGGAGATTATTGCCGTGATAGAAGAAAACATTAAAAAATTGAAAAATGAGCTGTTCTGTAATCAGTGAAAAATCACCTTGACTAATATTCATATTTTTTTTATAATATTTTATGCGACATATTAAAAATATGAAGAAAAAGGCAGTGACGGAGACAGTAAGATCTGATCGAATGTTGCAGCGAGTCGGGGATGGTGCAAGCCCGATACCGGTAGACAGATGCTGAATATCACTTCTGAGCCGCGGCTTCTGAAATAGAAGAAAGGAAGTAAGAGCCGACGTAAGTCCGACGTTACAGGACACCATATGCGGATCAAAGTTTATATGACAGAGAAGCGGAGCAAGGGACAGATCAAAGGAAGTGTTTTGGATTATTGCTTTTGCCGAATGATAATAAAGGATGATTCAAGTATGTTGTAACAGGTGGTTAAAAACGGAGAATAAGCTTTCGTCCTATTACAGGGCGAAAGCTTTTTATATTATTCAGAAAGACTTTTGCAGTTGAGAAGTAATATAAAAACTCCGAGGGTCGCACGATGGTATATTTGAAAAAGCAAATGTTTGCCGGATGTGCAGAATTTCGCTGCAGCGGAATTCTTGGATCTTAACATATAAGAATATAAGAAAGGAAAGAAATCATGTACAAAAAAGTTTCTACAGACATGAATTTTGTCGATCGTGAAAAACAAGTTGAAAAGTTTTGGGACGATAATCACATTTTTGAGAAAAGTATGGAAGAACGGGAAGGATGCCCGGATTATATTTTCTATGACGGACCTCCGACAGCGAACGGAAAGCCGCACATCGGTCATGTGCTTACTCGTGTTATTAAGGATATGATTCCACGTTACCGCACAATGAAAGGAAGTATGGTTCCGAGAAAAGCGGGCTGGGATACACATGGCCTTCCGGTAGAATTGGAAGTTGAAAAGATGCTTGGACTTGACGGAAAAGACCAGATCGAAGAATATGGGTTAGAGCCGTTTATTGACAAATGTAAGGAAAGCGTTTGGAAATACAAAGGAATGTGGGAGGATTTTTCAGGAACAGTAGGTTTCTGGGCTGATATGGAGAACCCTTATGTCACATATCATAATTCATTTATCGAGTCGGAATGGTGGGCGCTGAAACAGATCTGGGATAAAGGCCTTCTTTACAAAGGGTTTAAAATCGTGCCGTACTGCCCGCGATGCGGGACGCCTCTTTCAGCACAGGAAGTTGCTCAGGGATACAAGGATGTGAAAGAACGTTCGGCTATCGTTCGATTTAAGGTAAAAGACGAGGATGCATACATCCTTGCATGGACGACAACTCCGTGGACATTGCCTTCGAACCTTGCACTTTGTGTAAATCCGAAAGAAGATTATGCGAAAGTAAAAGCTGCGGATGGAAATGTTTATTATATGGCATGTGCCCTTCTTGACACAGTTCTTGGAAGATTGGCAGAAGAAGGGAAAGCCGCTTATGAAGTGCTTGAGACATATAAAGGAACAGAACTGGAAGGAAAAGAGTATGAGCCGCTTTATCAATGCGCGGCAGACTGTGCACAGAAACAGAATAAAAAAGCATTTTATGTTGTATGTGACGAGTATGTTACATTGACAGACGGTACAGGAGTTGTTCATATTGCTCCGGCATTTGGTGAAGACGATGCAAATGTAGGAAGAAAATATGGACTTCCGTTTGTACAGCTTGTAGATGAAAAAGGAAATATGGCAGAGGAGACGCCGTTTGCAGGATTATTTGTAAAGAAAGCAGATCCAGAAGTTCTTAAAGATCTTGATGAAAGAGGTCTTCTCTATGACGCACCGAAGTTTGAACATAGTTATCCTCATTGCTGGCGATGTGATACGCCATTGATTTACTATGCTCGTGAATCATGGTTTATTAAGATGACAGCGGTAAAAGATGATTTGATTGCAAATAATAATACAATCAACTGGATTCCGGAAAGCATTGGAAAAGGACGTTTCGGTGACTGGCTTGAAAACGTGCAGGATTGGGGTATCAGCCGTAACCGTTACTGGGGAACGCCTCTTAATATCTGGGAATGTGAATGCGGACATATGCATTCGATCGGAAGTATTGAGGAGTTAAAAGAAATGTCCGGTAATTGCCCGGATGATATCGAACTTCACCGTCCGTATATTGATGCGGTGACGATCAAATGTCCGAAGTGCGGGAAAGAGATGCATCGTGTTCCTGAAGTGATCGATTGCTGGTTTGACAGCGGATCAATGCCGTTTGCACAGCATCACTATCCATTTGAAAATAAAGAATTATTCGAGAGACAGTTCCCGGCTGATTTTATTTCGGAGGCGGTAGACCAGACACGAGGATGGTTCTATTCCTTGCTTGCAATCTCTACGCTTCTGTTTAACAAAGCGCCGTATAAGAACGTAATCGTGCTTGGCCATGTTCAGGATGAGAATGGACAGAAGATGAGTAAATCAAAAGGAAATGCAGTTGATCCGTTCGATGCTCTTGAGAAATACGGGGCAGATGCGATCCGCTGGTATTTCTATGTAAACAGCGCACCATGGCTTCCGAATCGTTTCCACGGAAAAGCCGTAGTGGAAGGACAGAGAAAATTTATGGGAACACTTTGGAACACCTATGCATTCTTTGTTCTGTATGCGAATATCGATCAGTTCGATGCAACGAAATATGAATTAGAATATGATAAATTATCTGTTATGGATAAATGGCTTTTATCAAAAATGAATACAATGGTAAAAACAGTAGATACAAACCTCGGAAACTATCGGATTCCAGAGGCTGCCCGCGCTCTTCAGGAATTTGTAGACGATATGAGTAACTGGTATGTAAGAAGAAGCCGTGAACGTTTTTGGGCAAAGGGAATGGAGCAGGATAAGATCAACGCATACATGACATTGTATACAGCGCTTGTTACCGTATCAAAAGCAGCGGCTCCGATGATTCCGTTTATGACAGAGGAAATCTACCAGAACCTTGTAAGAAGTATTGATCAAACAGCGCCGGAAAGCATTCATTTGTGCATGTTCCCGGAAGTGAATGAGGATCAGATCGACACAGAGCTTGAGCAGAACATGGAGCATGTCCTGAAACTTGTCGTTATGGGACGCGCCTGCAGAAATACGTCGAATATTAAGAATCGTCAGCCGATCGGTCAGATGTTTGTAAAAGCCGGATTCAATCTTCCTGAGTTTTATCAGGACATTGTGACGGATGAGCTGAATGTAAAGAATGTTAAATTTACAGACGATGTAAGAGACTTTACTTCGTATAGTTTTAAACCGCAGCTGAAGACTGTCGGTCCGAAATATGGTAAACTGTTAGGTGGAATCAAAGCGGCTCTTGACAGCGTAGACGGAAATGCTGCGATGGATGAACTCAATGAGTCGGGAGCGCTTAAGCTTGATGTAAACGGACAGGAGATTACACTTTTCAAAGAAGATTTGCTGATCGATACTGCACAGATCGAAGGCTATGTATCTGAAAATGACAACGGAATCACAGTTGTTCTTGATACGAATCTGACGCCGGAACTTCTTGAAGAAGGCTTTGTAAGAGAGATTATCAGCAAAGTGCAGACGATGAGAAAAGAGGCAGACTTTGAAGTTATGGACCGCATTAAAGTCACATATAACGGAAGTGAGAAGGCAGAAGCAGTCTTTGAAAAATACAGTTCACAGATCAGCGGGGAAGTGCTTGCGGATGCAGTTGTAAAGGCAGAGCCGGCAGGTTATGTGAAAGAGTGGAAGATCAACGGAGAAAGTGTTATAATGGGCGTTGAAAAACAGACGTTTTAAGCGTGTGTAACTGCCGCGGCGCATCCGGGGGACGAATAGATCGGGATGTGCCGAGGTGTGTCAAAAGGAAGGGAATAGAGCTATGCATAATAAAGGATTTGAGAAAGAAACATTTAAGGAAACCGTAAAAGAGAATATTAAGACACTGTATAGAAAGACGATTGACGAGGCAACTCCTCAGCAGATCTTTCAGGCAGTATCTTATGCTGTAAAAGATGTAGTTATGGACGATTGGATCGCGACCCAGAAAGCGTATGACGAGGCTGATGCTAAGACAGTATATTATATGTCGATGGAATTTTTAATGGGGCGTGCGCTCGGCAATAACCTGATCAATCTGACGGCGTACAAAGAAGTAAAAGAAGCATTGGAAGAGATGAATATCGATCTGAATGCTATTGAGGATGAAGAGCCGGATGCAGCGCTTGGAAACGGAGGACTTGGACGTTTGGCTGCCTGCTTCTTAGATTCTCTTGCAACGTTAAACTATCCGGCATATGGATGTGGAATCCGTTATCGTTACGGAATGTTTAAGCAGAAGATTAAAGACGGATATCAGGTGGAAGTGCCGGATAACTGGTTGAAAGAGGGAAATCCGTTCGAGATCAGAAGAGAAGAGTATGCAAAAGAAGTCCGCTTTGGTGGAAATATTCGTTTTGAGAAAGATCCGGAAACAGGAAAAGCAAAATTCGTACAGGAAAATTATGAATCTGTTCTTGCAATCCCGTATGATATGCCGATCGTAGGATACGGAAACCATGTTGTGAATACACTTCGTGTGTGGGATGCCAAAGCAATTACAGACTTTAAGCTGGATGAATTCGACAGAGGAAATTATCATAAAGCGGTAGAGCAGGAGAACCTTGCAAAACTGATCGTTGATGTGCTCTATCCGAATGACAATCATTATTCGGGAAAAGAACTTCGTCTGAAACAGCAGTATTTCTTTATTTCGGCAAGTTTGCAGGCGTTGATCGCGAAATATAAGAAAAAACATTCTGATATCCGCAAACTGCATGAAAAAGTAATCATTCAGATGAACGATACACATCCGACAGTTGCTGTTCCGGAATTGATGAGACTTCTTATCGACCAGGAAGGATTAAGCTGGGAAGAGGCATGGGATGTAACAAGCAAAACATGTGCTTATACAAATCATACAATTATGGCAGAGGCTCTTGAGAAATGGCCAATCGACCTGTTTTCAAGACTGCTTCCGCGTATTTACCAGATCGTACAGGAGATCGACAGAAGATTCCTGATCAAAGTAAATGAGATGTATCCGGGAAATGAGCATAAAGTAAAGAAAATGGCGATCTTAAGAGACGGTCAGGTACGCATGGCGAACATGGCGATTATTGCAGGATTTTCTGTAAATGGTGTTGCAAAACTTCATACAGATATTTTGAAAACACAGCAGCTGCGTGATTTTTATGAGATGATGCCGGAGAAATTCAACAATAAAACAAACGGTATCACACAGAGAAGATTTCTTGCACACGGAAATCCGTTGCTTGCAGACTGGATTACAGATAAGATCGGAAACGGATGGATCACAGATCTGTCTCAGATCGGAAAACTCAGACCGTATGTAGACGATGAGAACGCCAGACGTGAATTTATGCAGATTAAATACGAGAACAAAGTACGTCTTGCCAAATATATTAAAGAGCACAATGGAATTGAAGTTGATCCTCGTTCGATCTTCGATGTTCAGGTAAAACGTCTCCATGAGTATAAACGTCAGCTTCTCAATATTCTGCATATTATGTATCTCTATAATCAGATTAAAGAACATCCGGAGATGTCATTCTACCCGAGAACATTTATTTTCGGAGCGAAAGCGGCTGCCGGATACTTGAGAGCGAAAGAGACGATCAAACTGATCAACTCCGTAGCAGATGTTGTAAATAATGACCGAAGCATCAATGGAAAATTGAAAGTCGTATTTATTGAAGATTACCGTGTGTCAAATGCAGAGATTATTTTTGCGGCCGCAGATGTGAGCGAGCAGATCTCTACAGCTTCAAAAGAGGCGTCAGGAACAGGAAACATGAAATTTATGTTGAATGGCGCGCCGACTCTTGGAACTATGGACGGAGCAAATGTGGAAATCGTGCAGGAAGTAGGAGCAGAGAATGCCTTTATCTTCGGTTTGAGTTCAGAAGAAGTTATTAATTATGAGAATAACGGCGGATATAATCCGACAGATATCTACTTTAACGATTGGGAATTAAAACGTGTGATCGATCAGTTGATGGACGGCACATATGCAAACGGCGATCATGAGATGTATAAGAACCTGTATAATTCTCTGCTGAATACGCAGTGTACAGATAAGGCAGATACTTACTTTATTCTGAAAGATTTCCGTTCTTATGCAGAGGCACAGAAACGTGTGGAGGAAGCTTACAGAGATCAGCAGAGATGGTCAAGAATGGCGATGATGAATACGATATGCAGCGGAAAATTTTCATCTGACAGAACAATCGAAGAATATGTAAAAGATATTTGGAAATTGGAGAAAGTAAAAGTTGAGCCGATTGAAGAGTAAAAAGAGTTGCCCGACCGATCCGGAAAGGGATAAGGAGGTGTAGGGATGAATAATATGTATGACTATGCATATGAATACGAGTATCAGTATCATCCGTCGGAAGCAGGCGAGATGTTTGTAGTAGTGTTTGCTTCACTTTGGCTTGTGATTATGGTAACGCTTCTTGTATTTGTACTTGGAAGTTATCTTCTGCATTCATTTGGTCTGTATACAATCGCAAAGCGAATGGGAAAAGCAGATGCATGGATGGCATTTGTACCTTTTGCGAGAACGTATTATCATGGAAATATGGCAGGTCCGATCAGACTGAAAAATACAGAAATTAAAAATCCAGGTTTGTGGAAACTTCTTCTTCCGATGGTTTATGGAGGTGCGATCGGTATCTATACGATGGTGATGGTGTTTGGCGCCGGAGTGACGTTGGCAGGAAGTGCCATAAATAGAAATGTGGCAGGAGCAGGGATGAGTGTGCTTGCGTTTTTCTTTATATATTTTATTGTGATCATTGTATCAGTTCTATTTGGCGCTGTTCAGATCGCGCTGAATATACTGGTCGATAAACAGATTTACGAGAATTTCTCGGAAGGAAATATGCCGATTGTTCATGCTGTATTATCATCGCTGGTACCGATATACGAGGCAATATGCCTGTTTGTTATGAGAAAGAGACCGTTTGTCCGGTAAAAAAGTTATAAAAAAAACAGCGCTTCATATGATAGAAATATGGAGGGCTGTTTTTTTGATGAGAAAATATGTGATAGAACAAAAATTCAAATCTGCGGCAGCGTTTCTTATTATTTTGATTCTGCTTCCGTATATTGTCGCTGTGTTTGTAAATGGAGTAGATCTGGAAAACACAAAGAAGGAAAATTTTTATGTCAGAGTAAAAGTGCCGAACGAAGAAGAGGCGGACGAAATTGCGGAAGTAGAGTGGACAGAATATCTTACCGGAGTGCTGGCAAAGGATGTTCCGGCAGATACTGAACAGGAAGCGTTAAAGGCGCAGGCAGTTCTTGTGCGGACGCAGGTATGTCGAGGACTGAACGGGAAGACACAGGAAAATGGATTAAACGAATCGGATGTCGTTCTTGACATCGACTATTTATCAAGGAAAGAAATGCAGGAACAATGGCCGATTGAACAATATAAAAAACAGTATAAAAAGTACAGAGAAGCGGTGGAAGAGACAGAAAATGAAGTGTTGCTTTATAATGGATCATATGCATGGACTCCTTTTCACAGGTCAAACGGAGGAATGTCAAGAAGCGCAAAAGAAGTGATGGGAAGTTCGGATTATCCCTATCTTGTGGAAAAAGAATGTCCGGCGGATAAAGAAGCGAAAGATGAGATTGGTGTGTTTATATTTTCTTATGCCGAAATACAGAAAAAGTGCCGTAATTTTTTGGCGGCAGAAACAGATGGAGAAAAGGCGGCAGCAGGATATACATTTGAAGATTTTGAAATCTTAGAATATGACTCGGCGGGATATGTAGGAAAACTTCGAATGGGGGAAACAATTTGTACCGGAGATCAATTTCGAGATGCGATGTCCCTTCCTTCAAGTTCTTTTTCACTTGCAAAGTCCGGTGAGAAAATAAAGATCACAACGACAGGAAATGGGCATGGCATGGGATTGAGCTGCTGGACTGCAAATGAAATGGCGCGAGAGGGGAAAACATATCAGGAGATTTTGAAATTTTTTTATGAAGGAACAGAACTTGCCGAAGATACACATTTCGTTGCAAAAAAGAAATAAAGTAGTTATAATCAGTTGTGAAATAAGAAAATCTTTTTTTGAAAGGACGGAATAAAGTTATCATTTTCAGGCAAAAATATAGCCAGAGGTGATGATAATGAATAAAAATGAAAAAACGTCCTTTTTAAAAGGAAAAGGCGCTGCCGTTGGCGTTGTGGTCTGCTTTACAGCAGTTTTGGCGATCGTAGGGACATATACGGTCGGAAACTACAAAAAAGATATGCGTGAGCAGATGGCAAAAGCAGAGAAACAGGCGGAAGAATTTGCAGAAGATAAAACAGAAGAAACAACGACAGATGAGATCTTTTTGCCGGAATCGGACAGTATGGACGGAAATGCACAGGAAGAGCAGGAAGATGTACCGGGAGCAGAGGGAACGGAAACTGGAGTACAGGAGACCGGAAGCGGAGCATCGAGTCTTTGGTTTTCAGAGGAAAGTGTTCTTGCGTGGCCTGCAAGCGGCGCTGTGATCAACGGATACAGTATGGATCAGACCGTATTTTTTCAGACGCTGGAACAGTATAAGTATAATCCGGCGATGATCATTGCAGGAGAGATCGGTGAGACGATCAATGCATCTGCAGCAGGAACAGTATCGGCGATCGAAGAATCGGCAGAGACGGGACTTACGGTTACATTGGATATGGGAAATGGATATTCGGCTGTATATGGGCAGTTAAAAGACGTACAAGTTCAAGCCGGAGATTACATTGCGGCAGGAGAGCCGATCGGAAGTTTGAATGAACCGACGAAATATTACAGTGTTGAAGGAACAAACTTGTATTTTCAGGTGTTAAAAGATGGAGAACCGGTCGATCCGATGAATTTTATGGAATAGCAAAAGAAGTGAATGGAAAGAAATGAATTATATCTATATAGTAAAGTGCAGTGACGGCTCTCTTTATACGGGCTGGACAAATAATCTTGAAAAAAGGATTGAAGATCACAATGCAGGACGGGGCGCAAAATATACAAAAGCGCGCCGTCCGGTTATACTTGTTTATAAGGAGGAATTTTCTACAAAACAAGAAGCGATGCGGCGTGAATGGGAGATTAAGCAAATGAGCAGAAAAGAAAAACTGAGCATGATCAACAACTCAATGAGTTAGGTCGTGCTCAGTTTCTCTTTTGGAAAAAGTTTCTATGAAAAAAGAATGTTTATGTAAGGTTTACAAGCCGTTTATTTTAAATGTGTCATTGGAAGCATTGCAGCGCCGATAATTCCAGGCTCATCAAGAAGCGCTTCTTTGAACACAACCGGCTGCATGCCGACATGGATCATGGAACGATAATAGGATTCCATTTTTTCAAAGAATACGTCTTTTCCTTTCATAACTCCGCCACCAACAACAAATACATGCGGGTCAATAATATGTCCGATTGCAGAGAACATCATTGCAAGATCATAAGCCATATCGTCTACGATCTTAAGAGCCTGTTCGTCTCCTGAGCGGGCAAGGTCAAATACATCACCTGCGTGGTTGACTTTGTCGCCGAAGATTGCTTTTCCTTTTCTGGTAACGGCTGTTCCGCTGGCTTCATTTTCAACTGCTCCTACGTTCAGAATATTGTATTTTTCACGATTTCTGTCGATGCAGATATTTCCGATCTCGCCTGCATGACCGTTCTGACCACTGATTACTTTCTGATCAATGACAAGAGCGCCGCCGACTCCGGTTGAGATCGTTACATAGTAAACGATCGGATATCCTTTTCCTGCGCCCTGTACGGCTTCACCGAGAGCGGCAACTTTAACATCGTTATCCATGAATGTCGGTTTATGGAAATGATTCTCGATATATTCTGCAATCGGGAAACCGATCAGCTTCGGAAGGTTTGTAGAAACGATGATCTTACCGTTGATCGTGTCGATCGGTCCGGGGATTCCCATACCGATACCTTCACATTCTTCATAACCGTCCAGACTTTCGATCAGGGAGATCATTGTTTCCATAACAGCTTCTGCACCGCGTTCAGGGTGACTCTCTGATTTTTTCATACATTTGATTGTTCCGTCTTCGGAAACGATCGCTGCGCGGATATTTGTTCCGCCTAAGTCAACACCAATAAAATTTCTCATGATAGCACCTCGTTTTTTGTCCTTTTCTTTCTATTATACTAGATACAGAAAAAGTTACAAGAAAAGATTGCACATAAAACAAAAAGATTGCACATAAAACAAAAAGATTGCACATAAAACAAAAAAAGACGTCGGCAAAAATGCCAACGCCTTTTAAGATTTACATATCTTTTAAATCTTTTAAATCTTGGATTAACCGAAGTATCTCTTAAGAAGTCCTTCGAATGCTTTTCCGTGACGAGCTTCGTCTCTTGCCATCTCATGAACTGTGTCGTGGATTGCATCAAGGTTAGCAGCTTTTGCACGTTTTGCAAGGTCGAATTTACCTGCTGTAGCGCCGTTCTCTGCATCTACACGCATCTCAAGGTTTTTCTTTGTGCTGTCTGTAACAACTTCACCGAGAAGTTCAGCGAATTTAGAAGCATGCTCAGCCTCTTCCCAAGCTGCTTTCTCCCAGTACAGACCGATTTCCGGATATCCTTCTCTGTGTGCAACTCTTGCCATTGCAAGGTACATACCAACTTCTGTACACTCACCCTCGAAGTTTGCTCTCAGGTCTGCAAGGATATCTTCACTAACGCCCTGTGCAACACCTACAACGTGCTCAGCAGCCCATTCTCTGTCGCCTGTCTGCTCTTTGAATTTATCTGCGCCTGCATGGCAAACCGGACATTCTGCCGGAGCTGCTTCTCCCTCGAAAACATAACCACATACTGTACATACGAATTTTTTCATAATTTTAATCTCCTTTTCTTAAAAAATGTGTTGTTTATTTGTTATGACTTTTTAATGCAGTCACCGCATTTACCAAAAAACAAGGTGGAACTGGAAGTGATCATACCGTCAAAATTCTTGCCTGCGAGGTGATTGACCTCTTCAATGCTTTTCATGTCCAGATCCAAATCCAGTAACCGTCCGCACTCTTCACAAAGAAAGTGATTATGCGGTTCGATCCGTCCATCAAATCGATCTCCCCCATCCGGGGTCGATATCTTTACGGCTTCTCCGATATCAGTCAGCAGATTCAAATTTCTGTAGACTGTGCCAAGACTGATGTTTGGAAATTCTTTCTTCACATGCATATAAACAGTATCGGCAGTCGGATGTTCTTTTGTCGTCATAAGGTAATGCTTGATGGATTCTCGTTGCCTACTATATTTTAAAGCTGCCAATGGGAATCCCCCTTTCATAACTAACTGAGAACCGTCATTCAATAAATAATAATAACGATTACTGTAATTAGAATATAATACAAAAAAATTGATTTGTCAATAATTATTTTGAAAAAAATATAAAAAGTAAAACAGCGTCTGAGGTGGTATGAGGGCATACATTTTTTCTTGTATATAGGAAGAGATAAAAATAGAACAAAAAAGAAAATTTTTTGAAATGCGAATATTTATGATAAAATGTTACAAAATAGTTAATGAAATAAATGGGTGAGAAAAGAAAAAAGAATTATATAGAAGCTTATTGTCGATAGGTGTCAATGAAAAAAACGGAAGAGCAGTTGACAAATAAATAGTGAATTGATATAATGACGATGTAACAAATTTAACAAATGTGTAACATTTAAAGCTTCCTACAAAAGATAAATGCAACAAGGATTTTGACTGAAATATAAAGGAGGTTTTACATGGAAAAACCACACACAAAAGCTGGAGGCATTCTTTTTGCGGCAGCAGGGATGTTTCTGATCCCGGGGAGCGTGCTGGAAGTATCAGCGGCGGAAAAGACAGAGCAGCAGCCGTTTATACAGGCATCGGGGATTGAATCGGTACTGGAGAAATGTTACGAGACAGAAGTAAAAGAAAATATAAATCTCTATCTTGTACCAACAGAAGAGGGTGAGTATTGGAATATGGCGTTTTCTGATACGGAGGAATTCACTTATATCAGAAGCGCCCCGAATAATGACAGCGACTGGGTCGGGAAACTTTATCAAGATTCAGCGGCCCAGGTGCTGGAATATTTGGATGGATGGACAAAGATCCGTTCTGGCTCGGTGGAAGGGTATGTGCCTGAGGATGCGCTTTTTACAGGGAGTGAAGCGCAGGCGCGCGCAGACGGATATAAGAAAGATACTGTGACGGTCTCGGCATATGTGTTGAATGTGCGGGAAGGCAGAGGAACAGATACGGATATCCTGACACAGATAAAAAAAGATGAAGTATATGAAGTGACAGGAGAGGCTATAGACGGTTGGTATCCTGTCAATATAGAAGGGAAAAGCGGCTGGGTCTCAGGAGAGTATGTAATTGAAGAAACCTCTTATTCTTATGGGGAGACAAAAGAGGAAGAAGAACAGCGGCTTCTTGAGGAGAAAGCAAAAAAACAGCAGGCAGATGCCGGATACAGCACAGACGGAAGATATGGGACAAGACCGACAGGGATAGCTGTACAGAGAAGGCAGAATGCAGATTTGTCAGCGCCGGATACAATGGGGCAGGCGGTTGTAGATTATGCCTGTCAGTTTATTGGAAATCCTTATGTGTGGGGAGGAACAAGTTTGACTGACGGAGCGGATTGTTCAGGTTTTGTGCAGTCGGTTTATGCGCAGTTTGGAGTCAGCCTTCCGAGGACGACGTATGATATGGTAAATTCAGGATATGCGGTCAGCTATGAAGAAGCGCTTCCAGGTGACTTGATTTTGTACGATGGTCATGTTGGATTATATATGGGTGACGGAACGATCGTGAATGCGATGAATGAAACGGACGGAATAGGAATATGCAGCGCGACTTATACAGATATCATTGCGGTGCGGCGTGTTCTGTGACAGAATTTTCAGAGATGGGAAATCTGTATTTTGATGAAAAAATACAGGTTTCCCGTTTTCGACATAAAGAGTCAAAAAATAAGCAAAATGCACAAATTTGTATTTATTTGTAAAAAATTGTCGAAAATGAAAAAAGGAAAGTTTTCAACTTATCCACATTGAAAACAACGAAAAAGGTGGAAAAAGTCGGATTTCCCACAAAGTTATCCACATTATCCACACAAAAACATATGTTTTCGGTGGATTACTTTATGTTAAAAAAAGAACGAATGTTTTGGTGAGTTATGATGAAAATGTGAAAATGTCGAAAAAACGCAGATAAATTATTGACTTTTGAGTATTCAAAAAAACAAAAAATAAAAGAATAATATATCTGACAATTTGAGGCGGATACAAAGTACCGTTTGTGAAAAAAATCTGCTCTGCCGTCAGATGGGAAAACTGTTGATAATTTGCGGCACAGGGATTATAATAGCTTCATGAAATCCAAGGAGGAAAATAAAATGGCAGAATTTTCAAAAGATACAAAAATCGGAGAACTTATTAATGAATTTCCGGAAAGCGCACCGATCCTTATGGAGATTGGAATGCACTGTCTCGGATGCCCGGCGTCTCAGATGGAGACATTAGAAGAAGCGGCGATGGTTCATGGAATCGACTGTGGACTTCTTGTAGAAAAGATCAATGCTGCTGCAAAGGCAATGGGAAAGTAAGAACTGTATAAAAAGATCTGCATAAAAAGGCTGTGCCATACGATGATAAGTCGTAAGCACAGCCTCTTTTTTCCCCTATATTGTGTATAAGTGCGAAGAAGGGAAAACTTCGCATAAGATTCGTGATCCGCACAAGAGTTTATAAAGCGGATAATTTACATACTGCATCTGACGATATAAGGATTGTGCAGTGCTCTTCAAGAAATGCAAGTACGGAAGCGTCTGCCTTTTCAGGAGAACCGTATTCAGAAAGCATGTTACAGATCTTGTTGAATTCGCCGGAAGTATGTTCAGACTGCGCAAGGGCGAGAATAAACATCTCGGTGCTTTCATCCTTATATAAAGTATTTGCTCCATGATAAGCGGGAGCAATTAATTTCGCAGCTTCAATCACACCGTCCAGTGAAGAGAATGAAAACAAACGCACTGAAAACGGAACTGCAGGCTCTGATTCTTCGACAGGAGCTGATGTTGCGGCTGCCGCTTCTTTCACCTTATTCAGGAGATTCAGAAATTCATCTGCTCCCTGAAGTTTTTCCAATGTTTCAGAATTCAGTGGATCCGGGGTTCCGGCCGGTGTAAATTTTGAAAAACGGGTATCCAATTCTTCCGGGTCTTCGACCTTAGTTATAATCAGGACGATAGAATCAGCGGATGAAGGGATGGCCTCTATCATCAGCGGAATATTTTCTGCTTCAAATCCGAAATCAAATGCTGCCTGCTGCATCATATCGCGAAACAAAGATTTCGCTTTTTCTGTGCCGTAAGCGAGCTCACTTAGCTTCAGATGGCGCGCTGCCAGATCAGCATGCGTCAATGTACAACGAATCTGATTTTCATTGAGTTTCTCAATCTTCATATAATCACATCCTTTATACTATATAAGATAATATGCATCGCGAATAAAAATAGATACATATCCTCAAAATAAGTATAAACAAAAAAGAAAAGGATGTAAAGACTTATCAACAAATCCCATGTACTTATGAACAAAAAACACATTGAAAATACAAAAAGCGAACAATATAATGGCACTTACAAAAGATGGTATGCTCTGATAAGTAAATAAAATGAAAGGGGGAAGAGATGAAAACGAACTCTTATTTCCGTATCGACTGTCTTTTGGCCTGCCTGTATTCCGAATGTATGTCACAACCCTCCGAACAGATACATAACAGGCGGGAACTTATATTTATCACGGTTACATGGAAAGGAGTATTACAAGAAATGAAAATGGATGAAACGGAATATGCGGAATTATATATGGAGCTGGAAAAATACGAGAAGCGGGGGATTGATATGCTGCTAGACGGATATCAGGCGAGTCCGCTTCAGATCGTGACGGCACATATGGTAAAAGAAGCCGGGACATATATGCGGGACTATACTATGAGCGGGGATGGCAATATAGAGACGCTTAGATTTACGGATATTAACGAACACTTTCGGGATGAAGTTACCCCTTAATACCGGACGAAGAAAAGGTTCTGTAAAAAACATGTCTAAAATCTGTCTAAAATCTGTTGAAAGAGGCAAATTATTAATGACGCGTGATAAAAGTGTGGTATAATGTACGCGTATAATTGCTAGTAGGAGGTACGGCATGGACGAAAGAGAAAAACGGGATGCTAGAGGGCGCAGTCAGGCGGCAGACGTCCGAAAAAGACGTCCTGAAGGAAATGTCCAAAAACCGACGAAACGTTCGGGACAAAACGGAGCAAGACCGACGGGCGGAAGCCCGAGACAGAACAGAAGACCTGTAAGGAAAAGCAGCAGGGCGAGAAGGAGAAGAAGGAATGCAATTATCCGGTGGTTCTTGTTTTTCCTGTTGATCATAGTTGCGATTGGCGGATTTGTTATCTGGAAAAGATACGGTTCAACGAATGAGAAAGCCGATTTGAAACAATATTATGGAGTGGAATCAGAGAATGATCCGGCGCTTGTGATCAATAATCAGGTTGTGAAGCAGTCTCAGGATATATCCGAAGAGGCAACACCCGATCCGATAAAGATTTATGAAGGTCAGTATTATATCGAATATTCTGTCGCTCATAATCGGATCAATAAACGGTTTTATTGGGACTCCAATGAGAATGTTCTGCTTTATACACTTCCGGGCGGCAGTGTTTCGGCAGCAGTAGGCAGTAAAGAATATACAGACATAACGGAGAAGAAGAGCGAAGATTATGTGATCCTGAAGACAGAAGGAAAGATTGCATATATAGCCCTTCCGTTTATCCAGCAATACACAAATATGGAATATGAAGTGTATGATAACCCGACGAGGGTAGTGATCACCTCGGAATGGGGTGAAAAGAAGTCTGCTTCGATCAAACGGGATACACAGGTTCGTTATCAGGGCGGTGTGAAAAGTCCGATATTGACAGAAGTAAAGAAATCCGATAAAGTGATCGTTCTTGATGACGAGGATGATTGGATGAAAGTGGCTACGAAGGACGGATTTATCGGATATGTGCAAACGAATGCCCTTCGGGATATAAAGAAAGAAATGGTATCACATGAATTTGAAGAACCGGAATATACGAATATTTCGGAAAATTATACCATTAATATGGCATGGCATAATGTTTCCAATACAGATGCCAATAGTTATATTTTAGAAACGATCGCATCGACAAAGGGACTGAATACGATTGCTCCGACTTGGTTTAGTCTTGCGGATACTGAGGGAAATATCACGTCTCTTGCGGATTCTAATTATGTGAATTATGCACATCAGTCGAATTTGGAAGTGTGGGCGGTACTTCGGGATTTCCACGGTGGTGTCAATTCTTACGAAGAGACATACCAGGTATTGAGTTATACATCAAAACGAGCAAAACTGATCAATCAGGTAATATCGAAAGCTCTTGAGACCGGAGTGGATGGAATCAACCTTGATTTTGAACTTGTGTCTGACGAGTGCGGACCGCATTACGTTCAGTTTGTCAGGGAATTGTCTGTAAAATGCCGACAGAACGGACTCGTCTTTTCGGTGGATAATTATGTTCCGCAGCCGTATAATGCGCATTATGATATTAAAGAACAGGCGGCGGTGGCAGATTATGTTGTCATTATGGGATATGATGAGCATACAGACGGTTCTTATGAAGCGGGATCGGTTGCTTCGATCGGTTACTTGGAGGACGGAATAACAGAGGCGCTCAGATCGGTTCCTGCCGACAAATTAATTGCAGGTGTCCCGTTCTATACCCGTCTATGGCTTGAAACTCCAAAGACGGAGGAGGAACTTGAATCTGAAAAAGGAACAGAAGCTGAGATGTATCCGAATAAAGTGACAAGTTCTGCTTATGGAATGGATGATGCGGCGGAACTGGTTTCATCAATGGGAGCACAGACAGTATGGGATGATAAAACAAAGCAGAATTATGCCGAGTGGGAAGGAGATGGCGGAATCTATAAAATCTGGCTGGAAGATACACAGTCGTTAGAAGAAAAATTGAAAGTCATCAAAGAAAACCAACTTGCCGGTGTTGCTGAGTGGAGTCTCGGAATGGAAGGTTCCGGTGTGTGGGATCTGATCTTGCAGTATGTAAATTAAAATATTTGAAAAGGACATCCTCTTTTTGCATATATATGAATATGGAAAAGGAGGGTGTTTTTATATGCGGAAAAAATTTGTTTTTGGGACAATGATCGCTTTGCTTGCGGCGGTTATGATCCTGTGTGCGAAGGCTGGAAGAGAACTTAAGAAAACATTTGCGGAGAGTGAAGAAATAAGTTCCGGTAAAGTAACAGCGACAGGCGGTGAAAAAGGAAATAGAAAGGTTGTCTTGGACGCAGGACATGGAGGACCTGACGGAGGTAAGACAGGGGTGAACGGAGCGGTTGAAAAAGAATTGAATTTGTCTGTTGCAGAAAAGATAAAAAAGCTTCTTGAAAAAGAAAAAATCGAAGTGATCATGACGAGAAAAGATGACGGCTGGCTGGCGGAAACGCGGATCGGAGATCTGAAAGAGCGGGTTCGTATTATGAATGAATCGGATGCGGATCTTGCTGTAAGTATTCATCAAAACAGTTATCATGAGGAAAATGTATCAGGAGCGCAGGTGTTTTATTATACGACATCGGAAGAGGGAAAGACGGCGGCAGAAATTTTGCAGAACGCTCTTTTAGAAGTTGATCCGGAAAATAAAAAACGTGAAAAGTCAAATAATACTTATTATATATTAAAGAAGACAGAGATTCCGACAGTGATTGTGGAGTGCGGCTTTTTGAGTAATTACGCGGAAGCAGAAAAACTTTCTGACGAGGCATATCAGGAAAAGATTGCGCAGGCTGTCGTAAAAGGAATTAAGAGTTTTTTTTTGAAATAAATAATGTTATAATATAGGGCATGGAAACAAAAATAGAAAAGATCGATAAGAATAAAATTGACGAACAGGTTATAGAAGCGGCGGGAAAGATCCTGCAAAATGGCGGGCTGGTTGCCTTTCCGACCGAGACGGTATATGGACTTGGAGCGGATGCGCTTAAAGAGGAGGCGGCGATGAAAACATATGCGGCAAAAGGGCGACCGTCGGATAATCCGCTTATTGTGCATATAGCGGAGTATGAAGACCTGCGGAAGATTGCAATTAATATTCCGCCTGAAACAGACGCTCTTGCAGCACATTTTTGGCCGGGACCGCTGACTATGATCTTTCAGAAAAGTGAGATTGTTCCTTATGGGACGACAGGAGGACTGGATACAGTAGCGGTTCGCATGCCGATCGATGAGGTGGCGCGGGCTCTTATTCGGGCAGCAGGCGGATTTGTCTCTGCGCCGAGCGCTAATACATCAGGAAGACCGAGCCCGACTTTGGCAGAACATGTGGCGGAAGATTTGAACGGAAAGATCGACATGATCCTGGACGGCGGACCTGTGGAGATCGGATTGGAGTCGACAATACTCGATATGACAGTTTCTCCGCCTATGATCTTGCGACCCGGGGCGATCACAGGAGAGATGTTTGAAGAGGTGATCGGAAAAGTGGATGTCGATGAGACTCTGCTCAGGGCGGAGAGTAAAAAAGCTCCGAAAGCTCCGGGAATGAAGTATAGGCATTATGCACCGAAGGCAAAGCTGATGATTGTGGAAGGGGATTTGCGAGAGGAGATTTTTGCAATCAGACAGCTTGCATATCAGGCGTATAAGGAAGGAAGGAAAGTGGGGGTTATCGCAACGACAGAAACACTTCCCTTCTATAAATATGGAGTAGTGAAGAATATCGGGACGCGGGAAAATGAAAAAACGATTGCAAGAAATCTTTACAGAGTGCTCAGAGAATTTGATGAGGAAGAAGTAGAGGCAATCTACAGTGAATCTTTTGCAGCACAAGGAATGGGAAAAGCGATTATGAACCGCTTGGAAAAAGCGGCGGGGCACGAATTCCTTTCGGCGTCAGAGATTGCAAGACGTCAAAAATATCGGAGGATTACTTTTGTCAGTGGTACAGATTCGGCTCGGGCTCCTATGGCGGCGGAATTGCTGCGACAGGAGGATTTGGCTCAGGAGTATGTAATTGATTCGAGGGGGTTGGTTGTATTGTTCCCGGAGCCTGCGAACCAGAAAGCAGAAGCGATCATGAAGAGTGCGCAGATGACGCTTGAAAATCATGTTTCCAAACAGTTTGATCCGGAAGATTTGGGAGACGATACTCTTGTGCTTACGATTGAAGAGAATGAGAAGTATAAGATTTTATCAGAATATGGACACAAGGGAAATGTCTATACTTTGAATGAATTTGTTGGAAGAGGCGGAGAAATTCCGAACCCATACGGGAAACCGCTGACGGCATATGGGGAATGCTATGAGATGTTGAGCAGTTTGATTAAGGAACTTGCAGAAAAATTAAATTACATTGCGGAGGAAGAAAAATGACTGGAAAAGTAATCGTGATGGATCACCCGTTGATCACACATAAGATCAATTATGTAAGACAGGAAAATGTAGGAACGAAAGAGTTTCGTGAAGTGATTGGAGAAATCGCGCAGCTGATGTGCTATGAAGCAACGAGAGATTTAAAGATGAGTGATGTGCAGATTAAAACTCCGATCATGGAGATGACAGGAAAGATGCTTTCAGGTAAAAAACTGGCGATCGTTCCGATTCTTCGTGCAGGTATCGGAATGGTGGATGGAATGTTGTCTTTGATTCCGGCGGCGAAAGTCGGACACATCGGACTTTACAGAGATCCGGAAACATTAGAGCCTGTAGAATATTATTGTAAACTTCCGGCAGACTGCGAAGAAAGAGAAGTGTTCGTAGTTGATCCGATGCTTGCGACTGGAGGTTCCAGTGTGGCGGCAATTCGGATGCTGAAAGAAAAAGGGGTAAAACACATTCGGTTTTTATGTATCCTTGCAGCTCCGGAAGGAATTAAAAAGATGCAGGAAGAGCATCCTGACGTTGATATTTATGTCGGCGCTTTGGATGAAAAGCTCAATGATCACGGATATATCGTGCCGGGATTGGGAGATGCGGGAGATCGTATTTTCGGAACAAAATAGGAGCAGAGTTAGAAAGACCGGTGGATAAAGGAGTAGTTCGATGTCGGAGAAGAGAACAGATTATTTGACATGGGATGAGTATTTTATGGGAGTGGCAATGCTTTCGGGTATGCGTTCAAAAGATCCGAATACACAGGTGGGATGTTGTATTGTCAGCCAGGACAATAAGATCCTGTCTATGGGATATAATGGATTTCCATCAGGATGCTCAGACGATGAATTTCCATGGACGAGAGACGGGGAAGATCCGCTTGAAACAAAATATGTATATTCTACGCATAGTGAATTGAATGCGATTTTGAATTACAGTGGGGGCAGTTTGGCGGGAGCGAAGCTTTATGTTTCGCTTTTCCCGTGTAATGAATGTGCAAAAGCGATTATACAGGCGGGAATTAAAGAAGTCATATATGATTGCGATAAATATGCGCATACCCCGAGCGTTATTGCATCGAAGAGGATGATGGATGCGGCAGGGGTTAGATATCATCAATACCATCGTACAAACAGAAAGATTGAGATTGAATTATGATACGGACAGTTCAGACAGAAAAAATTACAGAAACGATAAAAGAAATGTGCATTGAGGCAAATCATTTCCTTTCTTCGGATATGGAGAAGGCGCTGAAAGCAGCGAAGGAAGAAGAGAAATCTTTGCTTGGAAGGCAGATTCTAGGGCAGCTTCAGGAGAATCTTGAAATTGCGGCTGCAGATATGATTCCGATCTGTCAGGATACAGGAATGGCGGTTGTATTCCTTGAAATAGGGCAGGATGTACATTTTGAAGGCGGAAGTTTAGAAGATGCTGTAAATGAAGGTGTGCGCCGAGGGTATGTAGAAGGGTTTTTGAGAAAATCTGTCGTTGGAGATCCGATTTTGAGGGAAAATACAAAAGACAATACTCCGGCAGTAATTCATACCCGGATTGTAGAAGGACAGCAAGTAAAAATTAAAGTTGCCTCGAAAGGTTTCGGCAGTGAGAATATGAGTCGTGTATTTATGCTGAAGCCGGCAGAAGGGATTGAAGGGGTAAAAGATGCAATCCTTACGGCTGTCAGAGATGCCGGACCGAATGCATGTCCTCCGTTGGTAGTAGGAGTAGGGATCGGAGGAACGTTTGAAAAGTGTGCTTTGATGGCAAAGGAAGCGCTTACACGGGAAGTAGGGAAGAATTCCGATATTCCATATGTAAAAGAACTTGAAAAAGAAATGCTTGATAAGATCAACTGTCTTGGAATCGGTCCTGGTGGATTAGGAGGAACAGTGACTGCTTTGGCGGTAAATATTAATACTTATCCGACGCATATTGCGGGGCTGCCGGTTGCAGTGAATATATGCTGCCATGTAAACCGGCATGTTGTTCGGGTTTTATAAGATAGAGGGTAAACGACGGATCTAAAAGGCACAGGTGAAAGGGAACAGAAATGGATCGACATATTTCAGCGCCTATTAGTAAAGAGGCGGCAAAGGAATTAAGAGCGGGAGACTATGTATACATCACAGGTACGATATATACTGCGCGTGATGCCGCACATAAGCGAATGTACGAAGCGCTCCGTGAAGGGGAACGTCTCCCGGTTAATATAGAAGGACAAGCGATATATTATATGGGGCCGTCTCCGGCAAGGGAAGGACGTCCGATCGGATCGGCGGGACCGACAACTGCAAGCCGTATGGATAAGTATGCTCCGGAGTTATTGGATCTTGGTATGGCGGCGATGATTGGAAAAGGAAAAAGAAGCAGGGAGGTAATAGAGGCTGTAGTCCGTAACGGGGCGGTTTATTTTGCTGCTGTAGGAGGGGCAGGCGCCTTGTTATCAAAATGTATTAAATCTTCGGAAGTTGTTGCATACGAAGATCTTGGTACGGAAGCGATTCGAAAGCTTGAGGTAGAGAATTTCCCGGTAATCGTAGTAGTAGATTGTGAGGGAAATAACCTTTATGAAACAGCAGTAAAGGAGTATCAAAAAATATGAAAAGAATATTAATGATGGTATTCCGAAACATAATCCTTGTTCCGTTTATGTGGTGCAAACTTTGTTATCATGCGCAGCATGTAGATAAATATACGGAAGAAGAACACTACAAGATGCTTAAATATATTGTCCGCAGAGCAAATAAAGGCGGAAATGTAACAATAGATGCAGAAGGGTTAGAAAATCTTCCAAAAGAAAATGGGTTCATGTTTTTTCCGAACCATCAGGGAATGTATGATGTTTTGGCAATTATGGATGTATGTCCTGTTCCTATTTCGGTTGTGGCAAAAAAAGAAGTTGCTAATATCCAGTTTTTGAAACAGGTTTTCGCGTGCACAAAGGCTTATATGATTGACAGGGAAGATGTGCGGCAGGCGATGCAGGTGATTATGAATGTGTCAAAAGAAGTGCAGTCTGGGAGAAATTATATTATTTTTCCTGAAGGAACACGTTCTCGGAATGGAAATCAAATCGGTACATTTAAAGGAGGAAGCTTTAAAGCGGCAACCAAGGCGCACTGCCCGATCGTTCCGGTGGCGTTGATTGATTCGTTCAAACCTTTTGATACAAATTCGATTCAGCCGGTAACTGTTCATGTTTCCTTTTTGCCTCCGCTTTATTATGATGAATATAAAGATATGAAGACAACGGAAATTGCGGCAGTTGTTCAGGAAAGGATTCGGGAAACGATAGAGAAAAAAACAAAAATAGAGAAAGATTAAAAAAGGTGTCTAAAAAGGTTGAAAAAAACGAATTTAGTGGTTGACATTATATAAATGGTTTAGTATAATAAATTTCGCATTATCAAGTAAGAAATGAATAAACGCTGTGCAAACAGTCAAATTCAGAGTCAGGAGAAATACTCAAGAGGCTGAAGAGGCGCCCCTGCTAAGGGTGTAGGTCGGGAAACCGGCGCGAGGGTTCAAATCCCTCTTTCTCCGTTAAGTGTTATCTTGAAAACTACCGGATGTCCGGTAGTTTTACGTATTCTTAAATGTCATATATGGCGATGCAAGGAGAACACTGTATATAGTACCGAAGGGAATAAAAGAACCTGAAAAAAACTTTGAAAAAATTGTAAAAAAACAGTTGACAAAGATAAAACAAAATGGTATTATTGATGAGCTGACTCGTTGAGAGAAAGCTTGAAAAAAGAAAATAAAAAATATTTAAAA
>NZ_JAPJQP010000006.1:0-21612 GCF_030825015.1 Mediterraneibacter sp.
GGATTTCTACGAGTTTTTCTTTTGTATCAACACAATAGTCTCCACATGCACCGTCATCGGAAATTGATCAACTGCTCTCCACTTCTCTATCTGATATCCCCCAATTTCTCCGTTCTCACTGCACAATATTTTCAAATCTCTTGCCAATGTTGCGGAATCGCAGCTCACATAAACAATCCTCTCCGGCTGCATTTTCAGAATCGTATCCAACAATTCCACATCGCACCCTTTCCTCGGCGGATCTACAACGATCACATCGGCGTATGCTTTTTCCCCTCCATGCCGTTTAGCATAATCTTTATAATATTGGGGAAGGATTTCCTCGGATTTTCCAACAAAAAACTCTGCATTTTCTATCCCGTTTAACTTTGCATTTTCTCTTGCGTCATCAATCGCAGGAGCAACGATTTCCACGCCGTAGACCTGTTTTGCTTTTTGTGCGAGGAACAAAGAAATAGTTCCGATCCCGCAGTACAGATCCCAGACAGTTTCATCGCCTTTTAAATCTGCATATTCAAGAGCCTGTGAATACAATTTTTCCGTCTGTATCGGATTGACCTGATAGAAGGACAACGGAGAGATCTGATATTTTACTGAACCGATATAATCGGTAATATATTCTTTCCCCCAAAGTAATTCAAACGTATCTCCCATGATGACATTTGTCCGCTTTGTATTCGGGCTTACCGTTATACTCGTCATTCCGTCAACTTGAACAAGTTTTTCTGTCAGTTCCTGCTGATGCGCGAACCATTTTCCGCCATCATCTGCTTTCTCTTTATTCACAACGAAACACACCATAATTTCTTTTGTTGTAAATCCATAGCGAAGGAGCACATGACGAAACAGACCCGTTCCTGTCTTTTCATCATAGGAACGGATCTTATATTTTTTCATAAAATCAAGTATCATTTCTAAAACAGGTTCGTTTACGGCTACGCCGAGAGCACAGTTTGTATTGGCTATAATGTCATGTGTGCGACCTGCATAAAATCCTGTTACAGGATCACCTTCTTTGTCTGTTCCAAACGGGAACTGAGCTTTATTCCGATAATAAAACGGAGTCTCCATCCCTATGATCGGTTCTTTTGTACGCTCTAAAAATTCAGAGGGAAAACCGCCGATCCGTTCAAGATTTCCCTGCACTTTTCTTTCTTTAAACTCAAGCTGTTTCTCATAAGACATCTCTTGGATCTGACATCCTCCGCATTTTCTTGCAAATGCACATTTAGGTTCAATCCGGCTCTCTGACGGGGTAAGTACGTTCATCAATCGGGCATATCCGTAATTTTTCTTTGCCTTCATCACTTTAACTTCAGCAACATCTCCGATTACCGCGTCTTTTACAAACAACGTATATCCGTCTATCTTTCCGATTCCTTCTCCATTGACGCCGATATCTGTGATCTCTACAACTACAGTATCATTTTTCTGCATACACATATCTTCCTTTTTCTTTCTGTTCTCCTGCATTCCTGCATATCCAAGCATACATTTCTGCCAATCATCTTTTGCCAGGCTCTGTCCGATCTTTTCTTTTTCGATCAACTCCCTGTATCTCACAGGCTGTGCTGTTTTAAAATGATTTTCACACTCTTTGTATTTCCGCTCAGTTTTCTCTGTTTACACTCCTGAAGTCCTGCGTAAATTTGAATCAAACAGGCGGTTAAATCCTAACCAGTCCGTACCTGTTTTTCCTTTAAATATTTCTGTCAGCGTCTGCATTTTTGCATCCGCGTTATCCGCAAGATTTAGAGCCATTGCCTCTGCAAGCGCCGGCTTTTTCGGCGATCCATATTCCAGTTCTCCGTGATGAGCGATAATACAATGTTTCAATTCATTTGCAAGGCGCACCGGAAAATCAGGTATCGTTCTGATTGCTTCATCTATCATTTCCACGCCGATTACTATATGACCGATCAACTGACCTTCATCTGTGTAATCATTGTCCGGAAAAGAAGAAAGTTCCCTCGTTTTCCCGATATCATGACAGATTGCCGCTGTCAAGAGCAGATCTCGGTTTAAAATCTCATATGTACTTGAAAAATATTCGCACATTTTAAGTACGCTTAATGTATGTTCTAAAAGGCCTCCCGAAAATCCATGATGTACTGTTTTCGCCGCTGAATGAGCCCGGAATTTTTTAACAAATTCCTTATCATTTACAAAGAAATACTCCAGCAGCTTTTTCAAATATGGATTAGAGATCTGACGGATATATGCGGTCAATTCCTCATACATCCCATCGACACTTTTTTCTGTAACCGGCATATAATCTGCCGGATTATATTCTTCTTCATCCGCTTTACGGATCTGTTTTATATTAATCTGAAGATTACCGTTATAATTGATCACTTCACCATAGACTTCTATAAAATCTTTCTCATCGTATTCTGCGATTCCCTGAGAATTGGGATCCCAGACTTTTCCATCAAGCGTCCCTGTCTTATCCTGCAAAAGTACATTATCATATGGTTTCCCATTTCTTGTTTCAGCAGAACGCTTTCCTTTACACAGGTAAATATTCCGAATTGTTTCTCCTTCATGTAAACCACTAATATATCTCATGTTTCATTTCCTCTTTCTTCTTATCTTATTTTTTATCTCATTCCGGCATCTGATATTCTTTCAGTTCTGCTGCCTTCCGGCATTCAGTTTTCTTCCCATTCCGCCGCTTTCTATCGTCTAATATTAGCTCGTCTCTTTCACCTTTCGTGATTTGATCTTGCTTTCCTTATTGAATGACCCCTTATTGAATTTTTCATTCACTGCTTTTTTCTTCTGTCACAACAGAAAAATCCACATCCACATATCCGTCCGCGCCAAGCCGTTTTCCTACAAGCTCCATCGTTTCTCCCACTGACGAGTCAATGACGATCGTTTGATACGCCGAAAGATCCGTCACCTTTTCTCCCGCCGCCTGGCATATAATATCCCCAGTCTGTATGCCTGCTGCCATTGCCGGAGAATCCGGATCCACATCTGCCACATAAATTCCCTGAGGCATCCCGTGTTCTTCCGATAACTGAGGCGTCACCGTTGTTCCGCGAATACCGACATAAGGAACGCTTTTCCCATTGACAAGCAGTTCGATGATCGGTTTCAGATCAGAAATTCCATATGCATTGACGACATTTTTCCCGCTTCCATTCCTTGCAGATGCCGAGATCAGTCCTACAGCCTCTCCGTCCATATTAAAGAGGACTCCTGTTCCTTTCTCTTCTGCCGGAATGTCTGTTGCGATCACTTCGCACTCTCCGTCAAAAAATGACGCTTTATGATTCGATGCGCTGACAACGCCGTAAGACATCCCGTCTGTATAACCAAACATATTTCCAAGGGCAAGTACGCCCTCGCCCTGCATAACTACATTGGAATTGCCTAAAACAGCAACCTTAACCGCCTTTTTCGTATCCGTATCCAAACTGCTTTGCCCGATGCCGAATACTGCGATCTTTCTGTTAGCGTCCTGCTTCTTCAATACTGCCCGAAATTTTTTCCCATTTGAAAAAGTCACTTCCCATGCAGATGCGTCTTCACAGATCGAACTGTCTGTCAGAACCAACAATTCCCTTCCGTTATCTCCGGTGATCATCCCTGACACACTTCTGTGTTCTCCGGTCATATCGCCTTTCCAAGCTTCATCCTCTGACACAGTTGACACCGATACAATGCTTCTCTGCGCCTCTTTGGCAAGAGCATTCATTCCTGCCGTCATTTCTTCGTAGCTTTCTGCATTAAATACAGATTCAGGGCTATTCCCGTCTGCAATTTGAGAAGGATCTTCCCCTGACTGCTCATCTCCCTGAATGTTCACCGTCTTCGTACTTCCCCCAAACCACTCCTGTATCCACGGTTTAAGCGCAAAAAAACCCAAGCAGGCAAACACCCCCAAGATCAGACCGTAAATTGCGATCCTGACAAATTGTTTTATAAGTGATTCCCTGCTGGTAGGTTTTACTTTAATCGTTTCCTGTAAAAAAGAATAGTTTTGTTCTTCCGCACTGTCTTCCGACGGATTTTTTTGTTCTTTATCATTCGGCATGGACTTATTTTCCTCCAAATTCTAGTATACCTGATTCATTCCTTTCTGAAAAGGTTTTTCTTACTTCCCGAAAGTCCTTTTCTTTATCCTGATAATAGAGTAGAATGAGAGTACAAACATAACAGACAGGTGAATTTATGAATAATAAAACTTTACAAAAACTCGAATTTGATAAAATTATATCTTCTCTAGAAAACGAGGCCGGCTCTTTCCGCGGAAAACAGCTCTGCCGACGTCTAAAACCAATGACGGATCCTGGAAAGATCGACTTACTGCAGGAACAGACTTCTGCCGCATTCACAAGGATTATTAAGAAAGGGCGGATTTCTTTCGGAGATGCCGCCCCCGTAGAAGAGTCTCTTAAGAGACTTGAGATCGGCGGCGCTTTGAATGCGTCTGAACTTCTGCGTATCTGCCGTCTTCTTTCAAATACTGCCCGTGTCAAATCATACGGAAGGCATGATACACAGGAAGATCTTGCAGATTGTCTTGATATTTATTTTGACGGACTTGAACCGCTTACCCCTCTCGTAAATGAAATCGAAAGATGTATCATTTCCGAAGACGAGATCAGCGATGATGCAAGCAGTACATTGAAACATATCCGAAGAAATATAAACAGCCTTAATGACCGCGTACACACAACACTTTCAGGACTCGTAAACGGTTCTCTCAGAACTTATCTTCAGGATGCGCTGATCACGATGCGCGGAGACCGGTACTGTATTCCGGTCAAAGCAGAGCATCGCAGTCAGGTACAAGGACTGATCCACGATCAGTCGGCTTCCGGTTCTACTTTATTTATCGAACCTATGGCTATCGTAAAGCTGAACAACGATCTGCAAGAACTGTATGTAAAAGAACAGGACGAAATTCGCAAGATCCTTGCCTCCTTAAGCGAAGAAACGGCGCAGTATATCGAAGAGATCCGGACAGATTATCGCTCTCTTACCGACCTTGACTTTATTTTTGCAAGAGGCGCCCTTGCTCTTTCCATGCGCGCAAGCCGTCCGGTCTTAAACGAAGAAGGCCGCATACGCATACGGGAAGGACGTCACCCTCTTCTCGATCAGAAAAAAGTCGTTCCGATCACGGTATCTCTCGGCGATGAATTTTCTCTTCTTATCATCACCGGACCGAATACCGGAGGAAAAACAGTCTCTCTGAAGACAGTCGGACTTCTCACACTTATGGGACAATCCGGCCTGCACATTCCTGCCGCAGACCGTTCGGAACTTTCAGTGTTCAGACAAGTATATGCAGATATCGGAGATGAACAAAGTATAGAACAGAGCTTAAGTACCTTCTCTTCGCATATGACAAATATTGTTTCTTTTTTGAAAAAAGTTGACGAACGTTCCCTTGTTCTCTTTGACGAACTGGGCGCCGGAACTGATCCGACCGAAGGAGCGGCTCTCGCCATTGCGATTTTATCTCACCTTCATAAAAGAAATATACGCACAATGGCAACCACTCATTACAGTGAGTTGAAAGTATATGCGCTTTCCACACCCGGCGTCGAAAACGCCTGCTGTGAATTTGACGTAGAAAGCCTTCGTCCAACCTACCGTCTGCTGATCGGTATTCCGGGAAAAAGTAATGCTTTTGCAATTTCAGGGAAACTGGGTCTTCCTGATTATATTATTGATGATGCAAAAAAACGACTCAGTGAACAGGACGTTTCCTTCGAAGACCTTCTCAGCGATCTTGAGGCAAGCCGCCGCACGATTGAAAAAGAACAGGCCGAAATTGCCGCTTATAAAAAAGAAGCGGAAGCTTTAAAGCACCAGGCAGCACAAAAACAGGAAAAACTGGACGAGCAGCGCGACCGCATTCTTCGTGAAGCAAACGAAAAAGCCAATGCGATCTTAAGAGAAGCAAAAGAAGTCGCCGATGAAACAATCCGAAATTTCCACAAATTCGGCAAAGAGAATATTTCAGCCGCAGAAATGGAAAAAGAAAGAGAACGTCTCCGCAAGAAGATCAAGGATACTTCTGCCTCTGCTTCGCTGAAGACAAACAAACCAAAAAAGAATCACAAACCATCTGATTTTAAACTGGGCGAATCTGTAAAAGTATTAAGTATGAACCTGACCGGAACCGTCAGTTCTCTTCCAGATGCAAGAGGGAATGTTACTGTTCAGATGGGAATCCTCAGATCTCAGGTTCATATTTCCGATTTGGAAATTATCGAAGAAGTATCGCCTTACGCACCGAAACGAATGAACCGTACATCAAAAAGTAAGATTAAAATGAGCAAATCTCTTTCTGTAAGTCCGGAGATCAATCTTCTCGGGAAAACAGTAGACGAAGCAGTTGCCGAACTGGATAAATATTTGGACGACGCCCTGCTTTCTCACTTAAACAGTGTCCGCGTAGTTCACGGAAAAGGAACCGGAGCTTTAAGAAAAGGGATCCATGAATATCTAAGAAGACAAAAACATGTAAAATCATACCATCTTGCCGAATTCGGAGAAGGAGATGCCGGCGTCACAATCGTCGAACTTGGATAACAGTACAGGCATAAAGGGAGGAACATCATGACCGGAAAACAAAAAATTCTCATCGTTGACGATGATGAAAATATTGCAGAACTTATCTCACTCTATCTCATAAAAGAATGTTTTGACACAAAAATAGTATCGAACGGAGAAGACGCACTAAAAGCATTTGAGACGTATGAACCGAATCTGATCCTTCTTGACCTTATGCTTCCCGGTATCGACGGTTATCAGGTCTGCAGAGAAATTCGGGCAAAGTCATCCGTTCCTATCATCATGCTCTCGGCAAAAGGGGAAGTATTCGACAAAGTGCTCGGTCTTGAGCTTGGTGCAGACGATTACATCTTGAAACCCTTTGATTCCAAAGAAATGGTTGCCCGCGTACGGGCTGTTCTGCGCCGCAGCCAGCCGATAAAGGCAGACAGTCCGAAACCCGAGAAAACAAAATGCGTCGAATACGAGGGACTGACTATCAACCTGACAAACTATTCTGTTCTTTGCGACGGGAAAATTGTCGAAATGCCGCCAAAAGAACTGGAGCTTCTATACTGCCTCGCCGCATCCCCTAACCAGGTATTTACACGGGAACAGCTTCTTGACCGTATTTGGGGATATGAATACCTCGGCGATACGAGAACCGTCGACGTCCATATAAAACGTCTTCGAGAAAAACTAAAAGACCACCCCCACTGGAAAATAGGTACTGTATGGGGAATCGGCTATAAATTCGAAACGAAATAACAGGAGAATGCTCTCATGAAAAGCACACTGCATCTTAAATTTATTGCACTTTATATTATCTTTGGATTTTTATGCCTGTTTTCCACTGCAACTCTTACGAAACAGCTTGTAACAGACAAACTCACAGAAGACACTTCCCGTACACTCTATCGGGAAGCGACCTTCGTTGCCAATGACTATCTCCCGTCTTATTTTTCGGGAGATTCTTCAATTTATAATGTCCAATCTCAGTTGTCAGCAATGAAACTCTACTTCAACGCTTCGATTTGGTTTGTGGACAATACAGGAACTACACTTACCTCTTCCAGTTTGGAAGGAACTTCATGCCCGGATGCGATCGAGCATTTTAACCCTGCCGAAATCGGAGGAAAACGCTATATCACAGGTACTTATCACGGATATTTTGCAGAAGATATGATCACCGTTATGGCTCCTGTAACACAAGAATTTTCTACAAAAGGATATCTGCTGATCCACAGCCCTGTTTCTGCAATCGAAGAGCGATGCACACCGATCATGATTCAGGTGTATATTTCTGTGGCAGTAATCGTTGTACTCGCTCTCATTTTCCTGCTTGGCGTCCAGTTTTTCGTTTACCGCCCTCTCCGGCAGATTTCCGAAGCCGCAAAACAATATGCCCTCGGAAACCTTGATTACGAAATTCCGGTAAATACTCATGACGAACTCGGATATCTCTCTGCATCTATGAACTATATGGCAGCCAGACTAAAAGACATGGATGACTATCAAAAGAAAATCGTCGCAAATGTATCCCATGATTTCCGTTCGCCGCTCACCTCTATGAAAGGATATGTAGAGGCGATGGCAGACGGCACAATTCCGCCGGAATTATATGGGAAATATTTGAATATTATCTTATTCGAAACAGAAAGGCTCACCGATCTCACACGAGATCTTCTCACACTGAACGAATTTGATACGAAGGAGATGCTTCTTGATAAATCAGATTTCAACATACAGGATGTGCTGAAAAGCACCGCCGCATCATTTGAATCTGCCTGTACTCAAAAGCATATTTCCATCGAACTTCTTCTCATGCCAGAAACAGTATCCGTATTCGCGGATAAACGCAAAATTGAACAAGTTCTCTATAACTTAATTGATAATGCGATCAAATTCAGTGAAAATAATTCCTCGATCACGGTTGAGGTAAGTAAGAAAAACGACAAAGTATTCGTTTCCGTAAAAGATCACGGAATCGGAATTCCTCGTAAAGAGCTCAATAAAATATGGGAGCGTTTTTACAAATCCGACCTTTCCCGCGGCAAAGACAAAAAAGGGACAGGTCTTGGCCTGTCCATTGTAAAAGAAGTTATTCAGGCTCACGACGAGCACATCAATGTGATAAGCACCGAGGGAGTCGGCACAGAATTCATCTTCTCTCTCAGCAGAGGCGGGTAATACTTACCCGCTTCTTATTATTCATAAAGCATACCTTTTATAACCGGATCATCCAGACTCTCTTTATCTGCCCATACATATCCTGTATTAACATTCGCCTCATTTCCGATCTCCAAGGTCGCTCTTGCAGCAGCAACAACTGTTGCGTATCCCATACCGAACGGATTTTGAACGATCAGTCCATCGACTTTTCCATCCTTCAACGCCGCTACCTGTTCTTTTCCGGCATCAAATCCCATCAGTACGATATCCTCTGCATTTTCTACTATATCAACAGCATCCATTGCAAGTAAAACAGCATCTGCATTTACCGCAAAACAGCCTTTCAGCTCAGGATGTTTCTCCATATAATAAGCAGCCACATCGGCGTCTTTCATTCCATCGGCGATCGCATGGATATCTTCCAGTTTCGTCTGAATCGTTTCAGATGCTGTGTCCTGCGCCACCTCTTCCGCAGTGTCCTGCCCTGAGGATTCCACCGTCCACGCGGCAAGTTCCTCCTTCGTCACTCCAAGCTCTTCTGCTGCCGCCTGCATTTTCAATTCCTCTAGCTGATCCATATAGATTGTCTCGACAATCTTCACTTCCGGATAATTCGCAGCAAGTTCATCCGCAACTGCTTTTGTACGCTCCTTGGCCGTTCCCGAGACAGAATCCTGAGCGATCAGAATGATCTCACCTTTTCCGTCGATCGCCTCGCCTAATTTTTGCGCGCCTTCTTTTGCTGCCGCCGTATTATCGGTCATACAGGTGCACTGAATTCCCTGATAACTGTTTTTTGAATCAAACGCAACAACTGCAATCCCATTTTCCGCGGCAAGATCAAACTGTACTGCCGACGCATCTTCCGCAACACTGGCAACCGCAATCACATCAGGATACCTTGCCAGCTCCTCGTCAAGAATATTCACCTGTTCATCAATATTCTCACTGTCTGACGGCGCGTTATAAAGAACTTTAATCTTATCCTCGCCTTTGTATCCTAAATGTTTATTAATATCTGCCGCAGCCTGCTCTACTCCCGCCTGCACTTCATTCCAATAAGATGTCCCTTCTCTTTTCCCGATTACCGATATATAAGTTCCCGGTTCCAAATCAAGGTCGCTGATATCTGCATATACTTCGGGAGAAATCTTATCAAGATTCGCCTGCCACGCAGGATCCTCCTTTTTTTCCCCGGTAAATGCATCGTTTTCTTTCGGCGTACTGCATGCGCAAACTCCCATTGCCACACATAAAGCAAGCGCCGCCGCTGCTGTAACTTTTTTCTTCATTCTGATTTATCCTCCGCTTTTATCCTTTTATAATACACCATATTGCACAAAATAAATGTGAATTTTTACTAAACTTTTATTTCTTGAAGAAAACTTCTTATTATGGTACAATTTTACAATATATTGCATATTTTGCGAAAGGAATGAGTACAACTATGACAACAGAACACATTTGTATTATGATCGCCATTATTATTTATCTTGGCGCCATGCTCTACGTCGGCTATCGTTGTTCCAAAAACAACCATGACACGACGGATTTCTATCTCGGCGGACGAAAACTCGGTCCCCTTGTCACAGCCATGAGCGCCGAAGCTTCCGATATGAGCAGCTGGCTTCTCATGGGACTTCCCGGACTGGCATATCTGACGGGAATCGCAGACGCCGGATGGACTGCGATCGGACTCGCTATCGGAACTTATGTGAATTGGAAAATTGTGGCAAAGAGAATCCGCCGCTACACTCTCGTAGCCGGAAACTCCATCACACTTCCTTCTTTTTTCAGCAATCGTTACCGTGACCGACGCAAGATTCTTCAATCTATCGGAGCGATCTTTATCGTCATATTTTTTATTCCGTACACAGCTTCCGGTTTTGCCGCATGCGGAAAACTGTTTTCCAGCCTGTTCGGAGTAGATTATGTTGCGGCGATGATCATCAGCGCCATCGTTATCGTAGGTTATACAGCGCTTGGCGGCTTTTTAGCTGCTTCGACAACAGACTTTATCCAAAGTATCATCATGTCTATCGCCCTGCTCATCGTATTTATCTTTGGGATCAACATCGCCGGAGGTATTCCTTCCGTTATCGAAAACGCGCAGTCGCTCCCGGGATATCTGACTATGATGACAACCTACGATCCGGTTGCAGGAGTTGAGCAGCCGTATCCGATCATCAATATTATTTCCATGATCGCATGGGGACTGGGCTACTTTGGTATGCCTCACATCCTGCTTCGTTTCATGGCGATTGAGGATGAAGAAAAACTCACGCTTTCCAGACGAGTTGCAACGGTATGGGTTGTCATTTCCCTCGCAGTTGCAGTACTGATCGGTGTGATCGGTCTGGCAATGAGCGACGTAGGCGCTTTAAAAACACTGACAGGTTCGGATTCCGAAACAATCATCGTACAGATTGCCGACCTGCTGAGCAAGCACGGCATTCTTCCTGCTTTACTTGCCGGAACGATCCTTGCCGGAATATTGGCCTCCACAATGTCCACCGCAGACTCACAGCTTTTGGCAGCATCCTCCGCAGTGTCTTCTGATCTTCTCGGAGACAGAGTTGCAAAGACCGGAGACAAGAAGAAAGCAATGAACGCAGCCCGTTTCACACTGCTCGCAATCGCGGTGATCGCAGCTATTATCGCCCGTGACCCGAACAGTTCCGTGTTCAGTATCGTTTCCTTTGCATGGGCAGGTTTTGGAGCTGTATTCGGCCCGGTCGTGCTCTTTGCACTGTTCTGGAGACGTTCTAACTGGCAGGGCGCCCTTGCCGGAATGATTTCCGGAGGCGCTATGGTTTTTATCTGGAAATACCTTGTTCGTCCTCTCGGCGGTGTCTGGGATATTTATGAACTGCTTCCGGCTTTCACAGTATCCTGCCTTATGATCGTTATTGTAAGCCTTCTCACAAAAGCTCCTTCCAAAGAGATCGTAGAAGAGTTTGATCGTGTATAACTTGAAAGACATTGCAGAAAAATTCAATCGCGCATACTTCGAACGAATTCATAAAAGAGTGGGATCACGCATAACTTAAAAAGACAGTCTGACTGAATGAAATTAAAAAACAGCCGGGATAGGTCCTGAATAAGTTCTTAATTTAGAACATACAAATGACTTGTATATTCAGACTCATTGTATTAAAATAATGAACATAAAGAGAACTGACCTTTACCGATTCTCTTTTCAAATCAAAAAAGGAGGATACATACTATGGCACACGTTATTAGTGATGAATGCGTAAGCTGTGGTTCTTGCGAAGCTGAATGTCCTGTAGGCGCTATCTCCGAAGGCGATGGCAAATACGAGATCGACGCTGATGCTTGTGTAGACTGCGGAGCTTGTGAAGCTGCATGTCCGACAGGCGCTATCTCAGCCGAGTAATATAAATCGCAAAGTGATCACAAAAGAGAAGCACCGTTCCTATATGGGACGGTGTTTTTTTGTAGGAACTTGACGAACGATTTTTCCCTTCTCAAGTCATTGTGTATGCTATAATAATGTCAAAAGCAAAATGAGGAGGTTCACATATTAATGGGTGAAGTCAGATTTATGATTTCTGAAGCCGCAAAACAGGTCAACGTCGAGTCACATGTATTAAGATATTGGGAAGAAGAACTTGACCTGACGATCGGACGAACAGAAATGGGACATCGATACTACACCAAAGATGACATTCAGCTCTTCTGCTGTATCAAAAAACTGAAAAACGAAGGAATGCTCTTAAAAGACTTAAAGCCTCTTATTCCCGAATTAAAGAAAACAAAATCTCAGTTAAAAACCCCTGAAAAAGAAAAGAAAGAACTTCAGACAGCGCCTTCAAAATCAGGTGACATCTTACTGCCGCTCAATACTGTCGATCAGATGCGCGCACTTGTCGGAGATGTGTTCCGTGAAGCGCTGAGTGAAAATAATACGATATTAAAAAATGACATCAGCAGCACAATTACTACTGACGTCATTCATGAAATGGATTTTATACTTGAAGCAAAGGAACGCCGTCAGGAGGAACATTTCCGAAAACTGGACATGCTCATCCGAAAACAGCAAACCGCCAGAAAAGAATCTTCCAAATCCGGCGCAATCATGAAATTGAAAAGTATCTTTACATAATTTACTGCTGCTGACGCAGTTCGTTTCCAAAGCGGGTATACTGCGGCATCCACGCAAGACGGACGGTTCCGATGGGACCGTTCCTCTGTTTTGCGATGATGATCTCCGCAATATTCTTATCCTCAGTATCCGGATTATAATAATCATCACGATAAATAAACATACAAACGTCCGCATCCTGCTCGATTGCTCCTGACTCACGAAGGTCGGAAAGCATCGGTCTTTTATCGGTTCTTTGCTCAACTGCACGGCTTAACTGCGACAGAGCGATCACCGGCACGTTCAATTCCCTTGCAAGACCTTTCAAAGATCGTGAAATCTCGGAAATCTCCTGCTGGCGGCTTTCGTTTTTGCGTCCGCCGCTTCCGCTCATCAACTGCAGATAGTCGATGATAATCAGATCAAGTCCCTGTTCAAGTTTATATTTACGACATTTCGAACGCATTTCCGAAATACTGATTCCAGATGTATCGTCAATAATCATACGGGAACTTCCGATTGTTCCTGCACCTTCGATCAATTTCTCCCAATCGGTATCTGTCAGATTTCCGTTTCTTAAGACTTGCGCATCTACATGTGACTCAAGGGAAAACAAACGGTTTACAAGCTGTTCCTTTGACATCTCAAGACTAAAGATCGCCACTGCAAGATTTTGGCGAAACGCCACATGCTGTGCGATGTTCAGTACAAACGCTGTTTTTCCCATAGATGGACGAGCAGCTATAAGAACAAGATCCGATCTTTGCAGACCAGACAACTTATAATCAAGATCAATGAACCCTGTCGGGATTCCTGTCACATTTCCTTTCGTTTTTGACGCCTTTTCGATAACATCCAACGCATTTAATACAACCTGCTTTATCGGAACGTATTCCTGCGAATTTCCGTTTTCTGCAAGTTCAAACACGCGCTTTTCCGTCCGTTCAAGCAGTTCATCCAACGGCTCGTTCTCAAGATAGCAGGCATTCGCCGTCTCTTCATTAATTTTGATCAGACTGCGCAAAACAGATTTTTCTTTTACAATCTCAGCATAATACTTCACATTCGCCGATGTCTGCGTCCCTACAAGAAGTTCTCTGGCAAATTCCATGCTGCTCACTTCCTGCGGCACATCTTTTGTCTTTAAATACTCCTGAAGCGTGATCAGATCCACCGGACGCCCTGATCGGAAGAGATCTGTCATAGCGTCAAACAAAATGCCGTATGCCGTCTGATAAAAATCTTTTCCGGTCACGATCTCCGATGCGACCATGATCGCATCTTTATTCATCAACATCGCCCCAAGCACAGCCTGTTCTGCTTCTGCACTATGGGGCGGTATCCGCTTCATTGCGGCTTCTATATTTTCCATAGGAACTCCTTATGCTTCTTCTTTCACAACAACTTTCAGTTCCGCTGATACTTCCGGATGGAGCTTTACTGTTACAACATGCGTACCGAGCGACTTGATCGCTTCTTTTAACTGGATCTTTTTCTTATCAATATCCAGTTTCATCTGCTCTTTCACCGCTGCTGCAATCTCTTTGCTTGAAACAGAACCAAAGGTTCTTCCGCCTTCCCCAACTTTGATCGCAAGTTCTACTTTTCCTGCCGCTAATTGTGCCGCAAGCTCTTTTGCCGCGTCAAGGTTTTCCTGAGCAACCTTCTTCTCATTGTTTTTCTGAAGTTTCAAGTCGTTCAAATTCTTTCCTGTCGCCTCTACTCCCAGTTTCTTCGGTAAGATAAAGTTTCTTGCATATCCGTCATTTACAGTTACGATCTCCCCTTTCTTTCCGAGAGATTTTACGTTTTCCAATAATATCACTTTCATTTATATATCTCCTTTCTCTATCATATCATCGATGGTCTCTTTGAGCGTACTGATTGCCTCTTCCATATTCGTATGATCAAACTGCGCTCCCGCGGAATTAATATGACCTCCGCCGCCCAGTTTTTCTGCTATGATCTGCACATTTACCTCATCGATCGAACGTGCGCTCATATAGATTTTCTCCTGATAAACCGTCAGCACAAACGAAGCGTTAATTCCGCTGATATCAAGAAGTTCGTTCGCAGTCTGTGCCGCAAGTACAGTTGGGCTTTCAATATCAGCCGGACAAACCGCGATCGCGAACTGATTCTTATACACTTCTGCTTCCCGCATCGCCTCTGCCTTCGCCCTGTACGATGCCATATCGTCGCGGAACATCTTCCGCACACGGGTAATATCAGCTCCGCACCGCCGAAGAAATGCCGCCGCCTCAAAAGTACGGACTCCTGTCCGGTTCATAAAGTTTCGTGTATCGATCATAATTCCGGCGTACATACATTCCGCCTCAACAGCCGGGATCTTAATACTGTCCGCAATATACTGAAGCACCTCCGCTACCATTTCGCAAGTAGAAGAAGAATAGGGTTCTACATAAGACAAAACTGCATTTGCAATCACCGTACTGCTCTGTCGGTGATGGTCTAAAACAGCCGTCATGCGGGAACGTCTTAAAAGTTCGGGACATTCCGTCATCTGCGGTTTGTTCGTATCAACTACGATTACCATTGTATTATCCGTAATATAATCCATCGCCTCGTCTGAAGTCAGAAAGATATCATCCTCATAAGCAGGATTTTCTGCGATCTCATTATACAACGGACGCACAGACTCCGTCACCGTATTGATGATAATATGTGCTTTCTTCTCAAGACTGACCGCCGCCCTGTAAATACCCATACACGCGCCAAAGGAATCCGGATCTGCAATCTTATGTCCCATAACGAGCACCCGATCCTTCGTCACAATAAACTCTCGCAGCGCTTCCGCTTTTACCCTTGCTTTTACACGGGTATTTTTCGCCGTCTGTTCTTTCTTGCCGCCAAAATAAGTAATTCCGGTACAGTCCTTTATGACCGCCTGATCGCCGCCTCGCGCAAGAGCAAGGTCGATTGCGACACGGGCATACTGATAGCTAAGCGCGTAAGTCGCCGTATTCAGACCTAAACCGATACTCAATGTAGCTGAGCGCGCATTTCCGATATTAACCTGTTTTACTTCTTCAAGAAGGGAGAATCGGTCTTCCGCTATTTTCTTATAAGCAGATTTACGAAGCACAATAAAATATTTGTCCTTCTCCATCTTCTTAACAATGCCGTCTACATCCCCGATATATTTGTTGATCTTACGATCGATCAGAGCAACAAGAAGCGACTGACGCACTTCCTCAACGCTTTCCATAACTTCGTCATAATTATCAATATAAATCAATCCGGCGATCATCCGCTGTTCTTCATTTTCACGGATATACGCGTTCAGCTCCGTCACATCCTGCATGGATATGGCTACAAAGAATTCCTCTTCTTCCGGGATCTGAAGTAATTTTTCCTTATCACTGAACCCTTGCAGAGAAACTCTGCGCAGTTCCACCTGATAATGTCTGTCGCAATACTCGACTTCCATCTCAACATGTTCCATATCATCCTTCGGAAACACACTTGTCGTAAGAGCCGGTATCATCTTATACAAATACTTTTCTTTTCTCGGACCTTGCGTCAATTTTGAAAACGCATCATTCTTCCAAAGAATATGTCCGTCTTCAAGGGCAATCGCATAAGGAACAGCCAATTCCTTTAAGAGCGTATTCTCAATCCCCTTATACTGCGCGGAAAACTGAATCAGATCCGCCAATATAAGAGATCGGTTATAAAAATACAGACCGCCCGCAATCGCCAGATAGATCAGAATAAACATAAACATAATAAACGCTGCTTTTCGGTCTACCATCAGAACCCATATGTTCATCGCGACAAGCAAAAACGTCATAATAAGCGGCCAGTTCATATACAGCCTAAGTTTTCCCTTTAAACGCATTTTCTTCTTTTTCATAGTAACATTACCTCATCCGCACCCACATGGGCACATGCAATGTGCATCATCAGATTACTAAAAAATTGGTTTCGCTACAACAATTTATTATACCATCTTTTTGGATTTTATTCTACTATACTTTTTCCGCTCTAAGTATGTTGTTTTTTCCATGTTGTTTTTTCCGCTCTATGTTGTTAACTTATGATAATGTCACCTTAAGATTCTCTTGAGATAATGTCACTTTTCATTAAACTATAAAACTATGAAAGAAGGATTAATCACATTGTCCCAAGAACAATTAAAAACATTCAAAGTCATTAACAGTTTCATCGACAAGTCCATTACTAGACAACAGGCTGCTAAGCTTCTTTCGCTTTCTCCACGCCAGATTACCCGTTTAAAGAAAGGAATCCTTGCATCTGATGCTGAATTCTTAATTCATAAAAACACAGGATGATAGCCAGCTCATGCCATCCCAGATGAAATAAAGGAAAAAGTCCTCTCCATACACTCTAAGCCGGAGTTTAAAGAGGTCAATTTCCTCCACTTCAAAGATATGCTTCTCGAAGATTATGAGATTGCCCTCTCATACACTTCGCTCTCTAGTATACTGAAAAGTGCAGGAATTGAAATCCCTATGAAGAAAAAAATTCGTCATCGCACTCACAGACGCAAACGCAAGTCTCATCCTGGGCAATTAATACAGATAGACGCAACCCCTTATGAATGGTTTGGCAGAAAAATTAAATATGCTCTACATGGTGCTATTGATGATGCTGTCGGTAAGATTGTTGGTTTATATATGACAGTCAGATAAAGAGAAATAATCGGATAAACCATTTCAGAACTTATGTCCATAAAAAAGCTGATAAGTCCTGAAAATATAATATTACGCATAAAATTTTTCCTTTTTAATTGGCCTTAGTAAAAAATTCCAAAGGATATTTTATTAAAAGCTGGTGAAGCAACGCCACTTACCTTCAAAATATCATGGATAATGTCCCAACTACGATAAGTATCAGCCCCCAACCAGAACGAGCGGTAAGCTTCTCATGAAAGACCAGCCAGGAGAAAGCCACCGTTACCAGAATACTCAGCTTATCGATGGGCACTACTACACTTGCCAATCCGTCTTGTAAAGCACGATAATAACAAAGCCACGATGCCCCAGTCGCAAAACCAGACAGACAGATGAATGACAGCTCTTTCTTCGGAATCTCTCGTATTGTCCCAACCTTGCCTGTTACCAGCACCATGATCCACGCCATCACCAGCACAACGGCAGTACGAATGGCTGTTCCCAGATTAGACTCTACTCCCTCGATACCTATCTTACCTAAGATAGAGGTTAGACTGGCAAATACCGCTGAGCCAAACGCATAGAGCATCCAGCCCTTTTTTTGAACAGACACACCATTAGTCTCTGTTTTTTTCTCAATCATCAGGAAAGTGCCTGCACCAATCAGTAATACACCAATTCCCTGAAACAATCCGATGGGTTCCCCCAAAAGCAGGAAAGCCAGCAGAATTGTGAGAACTACGCTAGATTTATCGATAGGAACAACCTTGTTGACATCCCCCAACTGGAGAGCCTTAAAATAGCAGAGCCAGGATGCACCTGTGGCTGCCCCAGACAAAATCAAAAATAAAAGAGTTTTTCCTCCAATCGTACCAATTTGATTCTGAGAACCTGTTACAACTACCATTATCCAGGAAAAGATAAGTACAATAATGGTGCGAATAGCGGTGGCCACGGTAGAATCCGTTTTCCGAATACCGCATTTTGCGAGGATCGATGTTACACCCGCAAAGAATGCGGAACCAACAGCAAATGCAATCCACATAAAAGATACCCCCCCCTAGATTATTACCCATTTATCAAAATATCAACTATGGGTTGCGATTATCTGTGTCATATCAGGAACCCCTGCTTTACTGTCCTCTTTGCATTTCTTGTAGAGAATATCCAACAATCGGGCAAATTCCTGCTGTTCCGTTTCATTGAGAGAAGAAAACAACCATTCATAAAATACAGACTCGATATGGACCTTGGAATTTTTCAGATACCGGGCCTTTTCCGTAGGATAAATAAGTTGACTACGACCATCCGCCCTCATTGTGCGGGCGGTAAATTTTTCGACTTCACGTGCTGTTTTCGTAATTTTTCGCTCAGATATATCCATGCAACATCGCCTCCAAAAAGATGTACTATCAACTATTTGCATGATAGTACATCTTTTTGCTATCGTCAACAGTGTTATATCTGTGGTAAATTCACCATTGAATATGAAACACGTCTTATGTTTCCATTAACGCTCCTGATCCTCATATTGTTTTTTTGCCGGAGACTTGCAGCTTCCTATGCGCCTGACGCACCATTCTCCGCACTGCCTGCCACTCAATATCTTCATATAGCATCAATCCTTGTGATGGAGTTATCTAAGGCATTTGGCCTTGTAAAACATCACAACTGATTGTAAATCATATCCGATTAAAGTACCTGTTGGGATTTCAACGAGTACTTTTTATTGCCTATACAAAAAAAGCTGACTCAAAGGGATATCCCCTAAGAATCAGCCTTATATTTTGATTAGTCCTGAACGTACGGCATCAAAGCGATATGTCTTGCTCTTTTGATTGCTACTGTAAGAGCTCTCTGATGTTTTGCACAGTTTCCTGTGATTCTTCTCGGAAGAATTTTTCCTCTTTCAGAAACATATTTCTTTAATTTTGCTACATCCTTGTAATCGATTTCGTTATTTTCTTTTCCACAGAATACGCAGACTTTTTTTCTTCTGCGAGCCGGACCTCTTCTCTTAAATCCGCCTTCCGGTCTGCTTCCCTTTTCGTAAGCCATGATGATTCTCCTTTCCTAATTGAACGGCAGCTCCTCATCAATACCATCCGGGATGTTCATAAATCCGTCTCCTGCCGGAGCGCTCGGCGCCGGACTCGGTGCAGACTGCTGATACATGCCTCTGTTTGCTTCACTCTCAGCTCTGCTCTCTGCGAACTCCTGCTCTTCCACGATCACTTCTGTTGTGTATACTTTCATGCCGTCTTTATTCGTGTAGCTTCCTGTCTGAATACGACCGGAAACAGAAACCCGCATTCCCTGACGGAAATATTTTTCCGCAAACTCTGCTGAACGTCCGAATACGACGCACGGAATGAAATCCGCTGTCGGTTCTCCGTCTCTTTTAAATCTGCGGTCAACGGCAACTGTATATCTTGCAACTGCCGTCGCATTATCTCCCTGTGAATATCTGACTTCAGGATCTCTAGTCAACCGTCCTACTAAAACTGCCTTATTCATATATACCTCTTTCCGCTTATGCTTCCTGTTTCACGCATAAATATCTGAGTACGTTGTCCATAATGCGGATACGCTGCTCCACTTCTCCCGGAACTGTACTTTCAGCTTCGAAGTGTACGAAGTAGTAAAATCCTTCTGTCATTTTCTGGATTTCATAAGCGAATCTTCTTTTGCCCCACTCATCCACGTCTGTTACGTTACCGCCGAAACGTGTGATAAGAGCTTTCACTTTCTCGATTACGTCCGCTCTTGCTTCGTCTTCGAGTTTTGCGCTCACAACAACAGCTAATTCATACTTATTCATGTTCTTATACCTCCTTATGGTCTCTGGCTCCCGTTTCCATTACGGGAACAAGGAATTATGATACATATCGGTTTCGATCCGACAGTATGTCACGATTATTGATGATACCATAAGTTTTTTTCAGTTTCAAGCCTTTTTTATAATTTGCCTTGTGTTTTTTTCAACTAATTTGCGGGCAACCATAATCTGATGTCCGCAGCCTGTACATTTCAATCTGAAATCAGCCCCGACGCGCAGTACTTCCCACTCTTTGCTCCCGCACGGATGAGGTTTTTTCATTGTAATAATGTCTCCCACATCAAATCTGTCCGCCATATCTTTTTCCTTTCTCCTGCATCAGTCGATCGCAGTCAGAACTCCCTGCACAAGAAAACGTTCATCATCACGGACATTCGTACATGTCGACAGACTTACGATCTGAGACTGTGCAGTCAGCTCTACATCTTCCACTTTATAGTTCGATGACTCCTCACAAAGTTTCAGGTATGCTTCATAATCCGCATCCGCAGCATACTCAATCTTATAATTATCCGCCGTATCTTTCACAACTCCGGCTGAGAACACCTTATATGTTCTGACTTTTCCATCCGGTGTATATATGTAGAAATTCGGATGCTTTTTGCAGAATGACTCACTGTCATATTCAAGAAGCTCTGAGAACATCTCGCCGCCTACATTCAGATGGTGACCATAAATAAATGTATTTCTATCCGAAAAATCACTGTTGTTTCTCATATCTACAAAAATTGCGCCAAGTTTATTATCGTTGGCAGTAAATGTTTTTGTCAGATATTCATTATTATCTGCGCTTTTCACAACCGGATAGTTAATCACTGCCGGTTCATCAAAACGAATCCATGCGACCGTATCTTCATTTTCTTTCAGCAAAGCGTCAAAATCAACCGTAAACCCTTTTCCTTCTTCATCTGCCGTAATTGCAATATCTTTAATTTTATCGTATTCTTCTCCTCCGGAGTAATACGGAATCAGCATCGTAATCAACTGATATAATGAGAAAATAAACACACATGCCGCAACAATAAGGACTCCGCCCGAAGCGAAATTAAATGCCGCTCGTTTTTGTTTCTTTTTCTTTTTTGACATTGCTTTTGACTTTCCGTCAGGACGTCCGCCCTGCTTCCTGACAATTCCATCTGCCGACCTGACCGCCTGCTTATTAGAATGACTGTCCTGTGCATTTCTTGCTGCCGGATCTGATGACGCTCCTGTTCTTCTCTGCGCGCTTCTCGCCGCCGGATCTGATGACGCTCCTGTTCTTCTCTGCGCGCTTCTTGCCGCCGGATCTGATGTTGCTCCTGTTCTTCTCTGCGCGCTTC
>NZ_JAPJQP010000006.1:21712-68111 GCF_030825015.1 Mediterraneibacter sp.
GCCGGATCTGATGTTGCTCCTGTTCTTCTCTGCGCGCTTCCTGCTGCCGGATCTGAAGCAGTTCCCACAGGTCCTCTGCGCAGACTTCCCTGAGCCCTTCCGGCCTGTTCTGACGGCTTTCGAACATTCTCCGAATCCCTTTTCATAGGAGTAACCGCAGATCTGCTTCCGGTCGGTCTTCTCACCTGTCCGCTCTTTTCTCCTGCACTTCTCTGCACATCCCCGCCTCTTCGAACCGCACGTTTATGTGCAGCTTGATCTGTTGTATTTCTATCATTTCTGTCCATAGGTAATTTCCTCTCCTAAAATCCCAAAACATCATCCACAAGAATTATTTTAAACCGTTTCGGAATTCTGCTGAACCTTGTCACCAACACCTGACAACAGATGCAGTCCGAACTTTTACAGTCAAAACAAGTCCCATTTTTCACACATGGCGTCTCAAGTCCAAATCTTTGTATATTGATCGGAGCTGCTTCATTGCGCGCTCTGTGCATCGCGTCTTCTTCGGACTTCACCACTTTATTCATTCCCACAATCAGAAGAACATTTTTAGGGCCGAACGCATACGCCGCCACACGATTGGCATTTCCGTCTATATTAACAAACACACCGTCCTCGCTCATTGCATTCACACTGCCGAGATACCAGTCACATGTAAACGCCTTCAGCGCAATCTCCTGCCGCTCTTCCACTGTCGAGGCTTTATCTCTGTCATAGAACTCATAATCGCCTTCATTGATCGCATCAAGAAGCCCGACTTCACGAACCGACATCGAACCACCCATTGTAATTTTGCTGCCTTCTTCAATCAATTCCAATGCTTTCTGAACAGCTTCTTCTTTGGTCGAAGCATAATAAGCCTCCATATTTCTTGACTCAAGCGCTTTTACAACACGTTTTCCAAGCGCTTCATTACGCATCTGTCTTACATCCATATGAAATACTCCCTCTTTCTTCATTTTTATAAGTACACGGAAAAGTTTCCGCGTTCTCTTGTTTTCGTTTTCCCCGTCTCTTCTTCTCTCCTGTTACGTATGTCTTTTGATTGTCTCCCGCAGAACATATTTTTTATCGCTGTAACGGCCGGCAATGTAACTGTTCGCCTTCTTCTCCGTATCGTCCTTAAGAGGTTCAAGCTGTACTTCTATGCCGTATTTTCTTTGAAGAGCCTTCTCAAGAAGATAATCGCATACTTGCGGATTCTTCGGAAGAAGAGGTCCGTGCAGATACGTCGCGATCACATTTTTATATACAACGCCTTCATATCCTGACTTTCCTGTATTCCCAAGTCCATAAAATACTTTTCCGAACGGAGTATGATTTCCGATATATGTCCTGCCGCCGTGATTTTCAAACCCTACGACAGGCTGTTCAAAAAGCGGGCTGTTAAGCACAATATTACGGATCAATCGTTCCGGCTGCCACTCTGTCGTTATATCAAGAATGGAAAGGCCCTCGATTGTTTTCTTATCCGTCTTATAATATTTTCCAAGGAGCTGATAGCCTCCGCACACGGCAAGAACAACACCCCCGTCTTCAACATATGCTTTAAAATCCTCTTTGATGTCTTTCAAAAAGCCACATACAAGTTCCTGTTCCCGATCTGAACCTCCGCCTAAAAGCACGATGTCCAACTTGGAAAAATCAACTTTGTCACCGGATAAAAAAGGGATCACTTCCGCTTCCATCCCCCGCCATTCGAGACGTTTCCGAAAACATTGAATATTGCCCCTGTCACCATATAGATTTAAGAGATCCGGATATAAATGTCCGATCGTTAATTTCTTCATTCATCCGTACCTCCTTTCGACTCTAATTCTGTCAGCATATGATTCGTCTGATACAGTCCCGAATAATTCACAATAACATAAAGGTTTTTCGTACCCTGTTTCACGCATTCCATCACCGACGCCCGCAAATTATCTGTAGATTCACACGGAACATCTTCATATTTCAAGCGCAGCGCCATATCATATTTTCTTGTTCCCGCCGTAATGATCTTTCTCGCATTACTTTCCGCAAGATACTGAAAATCTACATCCCAAAGCCATGACACGTCTTCCCCGTCCTGATAGGTGTCATTGATCTGAATAATAATATCTTTTGGATTCGGATCTCTGAGCACATGGGATACTTTCTGCTGAAAGCCAATCGGATTCTTCGCCAAATGAAGCTGCACTCTTGTACCGTTTATATTAAAAATACTTTCTCGATTGTTTCCGTAATCAAACGCCTCGATCATTGCCTTAAATCCTGCGTATCCTGCCCCAAGCGTCCGAAGCGCCGCATAAGCAGCCAGCGTATTGTATATGTTATAAGGAGTTCTGATCTCAGGATCAAAATGAATTCCATCCATATCGAAAGAATATAATTCTTCTTTTCTTATAACATGTTCCGCCGTATATTCAGGGTTCGGTCTATTCCATCCGCAATTCGGGCAATGATACATACCTAACTGCCCGTAATGGAAAAACTCATATTCCAGTTTCTTTCCGCACTTACGGCAGAAAATACTTTCCCGTATCTCTGAGCGGGAAACATCATCAAAAATCTGCTCGCTGATCCCGTATGTTACAAATGCATTCTTACTCTCCTGAGCCAAAGAATACGATAAAATGTCGTCGCAATTTATAATAAGCGTTGTCTTCGGAACACTCGTCACAGCCGTCATCAACTTATTATAAGTAATATCAACTTCTCCGAAACGGTCAAGCTGATCTCTTGAAATATTAGTCAGAAGAGCACAATCCGGCTCCAATTTCGGCAGCACTCCTACCGATGCAATCTCATCAACTTCGATACACGCATAATCTGCATCCAGATTTCCATGCTTGTCCGTTGCAAGAACAAACGCCGATATGATTCCATTTAGCATATTCGCGCCTGTACGGTTAATGATCACTTTCTGCCCCTCATGTTCCAGCGCCTTACATAGAATTGCATTCGTTGTCGTCTTTCCGTTTGTTCCCATTGTTACGATTGTCTTTTTTCTGACCTGTCCTGATAACTCTTTCAGAATATTCGGATCGATCAGACGCGCTACATATCCCGGAAGGGTTACCCCGCTTCCGCGATTCAACTTTTTAATCAGACTGCTCGTCGCTTTCGCGCATTTCACAGCGAATTTACTTCTCAATCTCATATTTGAACCAATTTCCCTTTTCCTGTTATTTTTTAATCAAAATTTTTAGTCAATTTCATTTTCTGTCTCTTCAGCAATTCCCGAATCGCATATGCAACGCCCAAATCGTCATTCGACTTCGTGACATACTTCGCCACAGCCTTTAGTTCCGGAACGGCATTTCCCATCGCCACTGTCGCGCCGAAATCCATGGACATCATCGAATAATCATTCAGACTGTCTCCAAGAACCATAACCTCATCCATCGTATAGCCAAGCGACTCGATGTATTCTTTCAAAACCGGTCCTTTCTGTGCGCCTGCTGCTGTAATCTCTACATTCGATTCAAATGATGACGCAACTGCAATCCTCGGGTTTTTCTCAAGCTTTCTCGTCACTTGACGTACTAATTCAAGGTCATCGGAAAACAGAAACAATTTAAACACCGGAATACCGGCTCTTTCAATCTCATCAAAATCAGCCGCCCGCTTCACATTCTCTGCCGCTCTGCGGTAGGTGCTTGTTTTCACGACTTCTTCCCGTGTCATATTCACATGGAAAAGAAGCATTTCCGAAATAATACTTTCATTAACCTCTTCTTCTGTTCCAATCCGGTAATCGCCTTCATTTGTAAGAAATACAATCGAGATCGGAAATTCTTTCACTGCTTCACAGATTTCTCTGCACAGATCCATCCCCATACCGCACTTTCTTACAACCCTTCTCTGCTGATCTCTCACTTCAGCTCCGCTTCCCAATATATAATCGCAGACAATTCCTGTTCTGTTCAACTCCGACATAGCGCCTTCATAACCTCTGCCTGTCGCCACCATAAACCTAAGTCCTGCGTCACATGCTTCCCGCACTGCCGCGATCGTATCCGGTGCGATCTTGTGATCATTCCCAAGAAGTGTTCCATCCATATCGCTTGCTATCACTTTGATCATATTCTATATCTCCAATCCACTATACGGATAACCCGTCCTGCTAACATGCGGTTACTTATTATCTTATCCATTATAAAGTTTTTCCCCGCATTTTACAATACAAATCTCCCTTGAGTTTCCATAGCCTTTCTCCTTGCGTTCCACCGTTTTTTCAACCTTTCACAGTTTAATATCTCCAAGTCTTCCATCGCCTTTTAAATATTTCTTATACACATAGAAAAAGACAATACTTGTCACTGACGCCGCCAAAATATCCGCCACCGGCTCTGCATAAAAAGCGTCTTTCGCGGTAAACAAAACAGGCAGGAAACAGGTCGCCGAAAAATAAAACACTTTCCGCACAACCGACATTCCAAGCGACAGTTTCGTCATTCCAAGAGCAGTCAGCGCATCCACAAAAACATATTGCAGACTTAGTGGAACAACCATCAGCGTAAACACCTTGATTCCCCATACAGACAGATTCCGATACTCTTCATTATCTGTAAAAATACGCACAAAATACTGCGGCGCTACTCTTGATATAATAAACATCACTGCTGTAAATCCGACACAGAGCAGCAAAACCCAAAACACGGTTTTTCGAATTCGATCCGGTCTGTTCGCCCCGTAATTGTAACTGATAAGCGGCTGGGATCCCCCTGTGACGCCAAGCATCGGAGACGTAATCAGCAACATATAACTCTGCACGATCGTAGCCGCTGTGATCAGTGTATCTCCATAATCTGCTCCGCCGTAATACTGTAAAACAGCATTCAGTGCAATAATAATTACACTGTCAGATGCCAAAATCAAAAACGGGGAAAATCCGATCTTCACGATTCGTTTTCCAATCTCACGTTCCGGCTTTACAAGAGTAAGCGGAATCCGCATCTTCTTTCTTTTTAATGTGTAAAGAACGAAGATACACGATGACATCTGCGCGATCACCGTAGCAGCCGCCGCCCCCGCAATGTCCATTTCAAATCCAAAAATAAACACCGGATCAAGCACGATATTAACAACTGCACCGATCAGCGTTGTCAGCATTCCAAGCCCCGGATATCCCTGCGCGGTAATAAAATAATTCATTCCCATTGATAAAAGGGCAAAAAAAGTACCAAGTGTATAAATAGTCATATATGTATTCGCATACGGAAAAATATCCGCGCTTGCTCCAAACCAGCGCAGCAGATAATCTTTCGTAAGCAGAAATATAACTGTCAATATTCCCGAAAAAATAAGCAGCATCGAGAAACTATTGGCAAGAATCTGTTTCGCACTTTTTTCATCCCCTGCTCCAAGCCGTACTGAAAAAAGAACAGAACCGCCAATACCGATCAGTGTTCCGAACGAAGACAACAATGTAATGATCGGAGCGCATACCCCCGCTCCTGCCAGCGAATCCGCCCCGATCACCGGAATATTTCCTATATAGATCCGATCCACTATACTATACAGCACATTGACAAATTGTGCGAACATAAACGGAATCGAAATTTTCAGTACAAGCAGAGGAATGGAATCCCTGCCGAAATCATTTTCTTTTTTCATAACTCATATAACCCTCTCCTTAAAACTTCAGGTTATATCTTATCACTTTCTTCTTAATATAAAAACAGTGGAAAACGTTTTTTCTAAAAGTTTTTGATTACAGTACTTTCATTCCATAAGAATAATGTTTCCTATGGAACAAAAAAACAGCAGTGCACAGGAACAGCATCCCCGCTGCCCCTGTGCACTGCTGTCTAAGAAACTTAACAAAAGAATGGAAATTATCCTTCAATAGCGATTGATTTCTTAGCTTCTACTGCTTTCGCATCCTTTTTCGGAATTGTTAGACTCAAAATACCGTTCTCAAATTTTGCTTTAATATCTTCATGCGTAATGGCATCGCCTACATAGAAACTTCTCTGCATTGCGCCTGCATAACGCTCTTTCCTGATGTATTTTCCTTTCTTATCTTCCTCGTCCTTGTCAAGTCCTTTCGCCGCCGAGATCGTCAGATAACCATTCTCAAGATCTACGCTGATCTCATCTTTCTTAAATCCGGGAAGATCTACATCCAACTCATAGCCGGTCTCATGCTCACGGATATCTGTCTTCATCATGTTTTTAGCATTCTTACCGTACAGAGGATTTTTCTTACCCCAAAAATCTCTGTCAAATCTCTCAAACGGGAACTCCATCCAGTCATCATCAAACAAATTTTCTCCAAAAATACCAGGCATCAACATACGTCATATCTCCTTTCAAAACACTTTTGAATTTATTGTTTTCTTTGTTATATCTGTAATATAGCACCCGTTATTAGCGCTGTCAAGAGGCGAGTGCTAATTTTCAAAAACTGCCAATTCATATGGGCGCATCATATACGTTTCCGCCTGAAACGAAGCGCTGCCTTCGCTGTAATTACAAAGAATCTCCCGATATGATCTCCACGCAGGATCGATCTTTATCTTCTGTTCCTTCTCACCCAAATTACAGATTACTATCACTTTTTTCGAATCCAGAACTCTTTCGTATACCAGCGTCATATCCGTATCAGTTTCCAAGAAACGGATCCGTCCTTTTGCTATCACCGGAAACTCTTTTCTCATAGTAATCAGTCTTTTATAAAAGGCAAGAACTGAATCTTCATCCTCTTTCTGTGCTTCTACTGTCACTTCTTCTTCGAACTTTGCCGACATAGGAAGCCACGGTTCTGTTTCTGAAAAACCGCCGTATTTCTCATAATTCCACTGCATCGGAGTTCTGCTGTTATCCCTTGATCTCGCCGACAAAATTGTCATCGCCTCTTCTTTTGTCTTCCCTTTTTCCAACAAGATCTGATAATAATTCAGACTTTCCACATCTCGATACTGATCGATAGACGGATAATAAGCGTTCAGCATCCCGATCTCTTCTCCCTGATATATATACGGTGTTCCTCTCATAAGATGGATCAAACCTGCCAGCATCTTCGCCGATTCCTTCCAATAGATCCCTTCATTTCCCATTCGGCTTACAATCCTCGGCTGGTCATGATTGCACCAAAACAAAGCATTCCATCCCTGCCCCTGCTGCATTCCTGTCTGCCACTCAATAAAGAGTTCTTTTAAGCGCTTATAGTCCGGTTTCATAAGAGACCATTTATCCCCATCTTTATAGTCGACTTTCAAATGATGAAAATTAAAACACATTGCCAGTTCTTTTTCTTTCGGAGACGAGTACCGAATACAGTTTTCAAGCGATGTGGAGGACATCTCCCCTACGGTCACAAAATCCTCTATCTCTGCATCTTTTACCATCTCTTTCAGATACTCGTGAATATGCGGACCATCCGTATAAAATCTACGGCCATCCCCTTCGAGATCATCTTCCATTTTTTCCGGCTTTGACACCAGATTGATAACGTCGAATCGAAACGCCCGAATCCCTTTCTCTTTCCAAAAGCGGAGTATCTGTTTTAATTCTCCCCGAACTTCTGGATTATCCCAATTCAGATCTGCCTGCGTCACATCAAACAAATGCAGATACCATTTTTTTAATTGCGGCACATATTCCCATGCAGAACCTCCGAATTTTGACTGCCAGTTTGTCGGCGGCTGATCCGGTGATCCCTCCTTAAATATATAATACTTCTGATATTTTTCTTCCCCTGCCAGCGCTTTTTGAAACCATCTGTGTTCTGTAGAAGTATGATTAAATACCATATCCAGCATTAATCCGATCCCTCTTTTTTCACTTTGACGTATGAGTTCATCCAAATCCTCCATCGTTCCAAACTGAGGGTCTACATCGCAGTAATCTGCCACATCATATCCATTATCATTTTGCGGCGACGGAAAAAAAGGAGTCAGCCACAAATAATCCACGCCTAAATTCTGCAAATAATCTAACTTTTCAATAACTCCCGAAAGATCGCCAACTCCATCTCCATTCGTATCCCGAAACGACTTCGGATAAATCTGATAAACTATTTTATTGCTGAAATCTGCCATTTTCTTCCTCCTCTATTGAAAATCCGCAATCATCGTCTCATTCGCTTTTGCAGACATTCCTGTATAAAACCGCAGTTCTTTTGCACTGCCTTCTTCTGTAACAACACAAATCGTAACATCTGAATGTCCCGATTCTTTGATCTTATCCCGATCAAACCGGATCAGCGGTGTTCCCGCCTTAACTTCTTGCCCCTGTTCAATCAAATACTCAAACCCGACGCCTTTCATTTCCACAGTATCTACTCCGATATGTAATAAAATTTCCATACCGTTTTTCAGTTTCAATCCACACGCATGTCTTGACTCCGGCATTATTACCGCAACCTCTGCATCTGCCGGTGCATACAGTATTCCTTCCTTTGGTACGACTGCCATCCCGTCTCCCATGATCTTTTCAGAAAAGACACCGTCTCCGACTTCTTCTAACGAAATAGCTTCTCCTGTTACAAACGCTGTCAACTTTCCGGGGATTGATTCCTCTTTTTTCTCTACTATTCCTGTTCTTTCGTTTTCTGCTTTTTCTTCGTTTTTCCAATCCACTTTCAGCCGTTTTCTTCCTACAATGATCGTCAGCAAAAACGGAACTGCAAACGCAATCGCCATACAAATTGCAAAAGATCCCATAAACGGAGGCTGAATGGATAAAATTCCCGGCAGGCCGCCTACACCGATCGCATTTGCCGTTGTTCCCGTTGCTGTACAGACAACTGCCGCAAGACCCGAACCTGCCATTCCGCAGATAAACGGAAATCCCCGTTTCAGATTCACTCCGAAGATTGCCGGTTCTGTAACTCCCATATAGCAGGAAATACATGACGGAATGTTTACTTCCTGCGCCTCCGCATCTTTTCTCTGCAGCCAGATCATGCCAAGCACCGCAGATCCCTGCGCAATATTCGATAAGGCAATCATCGGCCAAAGCGCTGTTCCGCCATAATCAGCGATCAACTGCAAATCAATGGCATTCGACATGTGGTGAAGTCCTGTAATCACAAGAGGTGCGTATATAACGCCGAACACCGCGCCAAATAAAATCTTGAAAGGTCCGGTAATGCCTGTAAATACAATTCCCGAAATTACTGATCCAAGCTTCCATCCGATCGGTCCTAACACAAAATGAGCAGCCATAACTGCCAGTACTAAACTACAGAATGGAACAACAATCATCGAAATAACCTGCGGTGTAATCTTGCGGAAAAATTTCTCCAGATACACAAGTGTAAATGCTGCTAAAATTGCCGGAAGAACCTGCCCCTGATATCCAATCATATTGACTTGAAAATTTCCGAAATCCCACTTCGGGATCTCTGCCGCCGCTGTTCCTGCAACCGCATAAGCATTCAGCAGTTGTCCGGACACCAATGTCAGACCCAAAACGATACCAAGCATTTGCGTTGTTCCCATTTTTTTAGTCACCGACCAGCAGATTCCTACCGGAAGCATATGAAAAATAGCTTCTCCAATCAGCCAAAGGAACTGGTCTACGCCAGCCCAAAACTGACTTACATCACATAATGTTTTCGTTCCGTTTTCCAGCAGATATAAACTGTCGATACAATTCCTGAATCCCAGTATCAAACCGCCTGTGATAATTGCCGGGATCAGAGGCGCAAAAATCTCCGCCATAACAGAGATCATCCTCTGAAGCACATTTTGATTTTTCTTCGCCGCCTGCTTCACCCCATCTTTTGAGACGCCTTCAATTCCCGTCTCTTTCACAAAATCGTTATAAAAGTCAGCCACCGTGTTCCCGATGATCACCTGGAACTGCCCTGACTGCGTAAAACATCCCTTGACAACCTTCATTCCCTCAATCGCCTGCACATCTGCCTTCTGAGGCTCCTGCAAAACAAACCGCATTCTCGTCATACAATGTGATACGGCCGCAATATTCTCTTTTCCTCCGATCAGACGCGCCAGCTCTTTTGCATCTTCTGTGTAAACTCCCATCGCTTTGCTCCTTTACTCGCGTTCACTTGTTTAAACATGTTTCTTGATTTTGTTATATCACACTTGTTTAAACATGTCAACATGTTTTTAGAATTTGTTTAAACAAGTTGTTGACTTTCTCTTCATCTGTTTTTATAATGATACTATCAAAAACAACACTATTAAGAGAGGTTTCTCAATGCCGCGCGCCATATATGAATTTATTTATAAAGATTTAAAACAAAAGATTGAGCACAATGAATTTGATTATCAGGAGCTTCTCCCTTCTGAGAATATGCTGATCCAGACATATAACTGTTCAAGGAACACGCTTCGTCGGGCAATTCGCTTCCTTGTAATGGACGGATATGTGCAGACAATTCAAGGAAAAGGAGTCCGTAATATATATCAGCCTGCAGAACAGACAGCTTTCACGATCGGAGAGATCGAAAGTTTTCAGGAATCTGCTGCCAGAAACGGCAGCAAGGCTTCCACAAAAGTTCTTTTATTTACCGAGATTACAATTAATGAGAAGCAGTCTGCTTATACAGGGTTCTCTGTCGGTGCACAGGTTTACTATATTCAGCGTCTTCACTTTTTAGATGACAAGCCGCTGATCCTTAACCATAACTATTTTTTGAAGGAAGCTGTCCCCGGACTTACAAAAGAGATTGCCGAAAGTTCTATTTATCAATACCTTGAAGAAACGCTTCAAATGACGATCGTAAACAGTAAACGTATCATGACAGTGGAAAAACTCACTCAAATTGACGAAACTTATTTGAACATGAACGCCGACGATTACAACTGCATGGCTGTCGTCAGCAGCCAGACTTTCAACAGCGACGGTATTATGTTTGAATATACGCAATCGCGGCATCGACCGGATCATTTTCGTTTCTATGACAATGCAGTAAGACGGCCTATTTAATATGATTTGAGAAAGAAGAGAAAAACAGCCTCTTCAAGCTGTTAGGAAAGAGCTGTTCTTTTTACTATAAAGATAAAGGCTGTTTTTATTGCTTTTTGCCTCTCAAGATGGGATAATAGACGTAAAATTTTTATTTTTTATGGAGAATCTTACGCAAGAGGAGGTTATTTTATATGGAAAATACTGATCTGATCATCCCGGCTCCGGTCGATCCGTTAAAAAAACACAAGAGACATTTTTCAAAGATCGGACTTTTTTATTTCTGCGGCGCGATCATCATTTCTGCCGTGCAGGTTTCTGTTATTACGCTGATCCAACTGATTGCACCTCAGCTTATGACAAATCCGAATATTTCTCTGCTCATTTCATCTCTTTCGATGTACCTTATTGCGATGCCGCTTTTGGTTATCATCGTACGCACCATACCACACATGGTCATCCGAAAGAAAAAAATGACGATAGGGCAATGGCTGATCGCCTTTTTTATGTGTTATGCACTTATGTATGTCACGAATTTGATCGGAACTTTCACAACTGCGGTGTTCGGTGTATTAAAGGGAGATCTTGTCGACAATCCTCTTCAGGATCTTCTTGTCGGTCTGTCTCCAATCACAGCGTTTTTCCTGATGGTGATCTGCGCTCCGATCGTTGAAGAATATATTTTCCGCAAACTGATCATCGACCGGACAGTACAATACGGACAAGCGACCGCCATCCTTTTATCAGGATTGATGTTTGCCTTGTTCCATGGCAACTTCAATCAATTTGTATATGCATTTACGCTCGGTGTGTTCTGGGGATTCATTTATGTAAAAACCGGACGCCTGATCTATACGGTTGCTCTGCATATGACAGTAAATTTCTTAGGATCGATTCCCGGTCTGCTTATGATGAAATCAACTTTCTTTAATCAGCTTTCTCTGATAACAGAAAATAATCCGGCAGCCACGATCGATCTCATTATGCAGCATCCGATTCAATTTCTTTTGATCTGTTTTTATATGTTGCTTGTTTTTGCACTCGTAATTACCGGCATCGTATTTTGGGCAATTCATTTCAGGAAATTCAAATGTGCACCCGGAGAGATCACAATTCCGAAAGGAAAACGTTTCTCAACGATCATCTTAAACGTCGGAATGATTCTGTATTGTCTGTTTTGGATCATTCAGATCATTTTACAGTTATTTGCCTGATGAGATAAACGCTCATGTTCAGCTGCAAACTACATATGATAAAACAGGCAGCAGAAAAACTGTTCCTAAAACAAAGAACGAATCGCTCCACAACTGATTCCTCAGCTTCGGAGCGATTCTTCTTATTTACGGTTCCGCATTTGCACAGCATCTCCATACTTCTTCTACAGTTTTGTATTCCCTTGTTTCCGGGAACGGTCATACAACGCTTCAAACAGCGCTTTCACACTAATATTCAGAAAACATTTGTTATTTTCTTATTATCAAAGATACTATACATACCTCCTATTTCTGCTCCTCGTCTTCTTCGGCATACTGTACCGCAAGCTTTCGTATCTCCTGACGCACCTGATCCACAACACTTTTCGGACTGACGATCTTCGCCTGACTGCCAAGCGCAAACACCCAGCTTATGAACTGACTGCTTACCTGAACATCTACATTTACGGTAAAGTGATTCTCATCGACAGGTATCATCATCACATCTTTTCCAAAACGATCTACAATAACGCCTGCCAAAGAATTTTCAACCAGCAGCTTTACCGACTGTTCCGTTCCGCCAAACATGCCGAAACTTTTCTTTGCATAAGACGCCATATCGATCTTTTTAAAATGTTCCTTTCCTTCCCTCATCTCTTCCGACAACAAGATATGAATCATCTTATCGACTCTGTAATGCCGGATCTGCGCCGCCTGCGAATCATATCCAATCAGGTAATAATTTTCATTATCCCACAAAAGTCCCCACGGACTGATATGATAATATGCTCCTCCATGACGTATCTCCGGCTCTTTTTTCACGTTCCACTGGTAATATTGAAACTGAATCTTTTTATTCTGTGCGATGGCATTGTAAATCGTATCAATACTATAATAAACTGTCTCATTCATCGTCTTGATCCGCCCTGAAACAAAAACCTGTCTGCGCAGAGCCGCCGCCTCATACTGACTGACAAGCCCTTCCAGCTTTCCGATCAACTGGTTCGTCTTCTTCTCCGTAATAAACTTCGATGACTGTATCGCATCAACAAGAAGTTTCAGCTCTGCCAGTTCAAACTGTCTGCCGATCACATGATAATGATACCCTCTGCCTTCATGTTCCCCTTCCACTTCAACGCCCAACTCTTCTAAATCTTTCAGCGATTCATACAAACTCCTTCGCTCTGCGGTAATGTCATACTTTGCCAATTCATCTTGAATCTCCGGCATCGTCAGATAATGTGTCTCGTCTGTCTTTTTACACATGATCTGTGCAAGACGGTATAACTTAAATTTTTGATTCGTTCCTTTTGGCATGATCCAACTCTCCTGTATTATAATCTGCAGAAAATATTGTACCATATCCTGCCATATTTTTATTCCATAAATTCATAGTAATCTGCTTCACAGCTAAAAAGCATCCACATACCATCTACATATCCCATGTACCCTTTTTCCGTATTATATCCCTTCATATCATTTTCTCCTTCCGACCGCTTTGTTTAAGAACGTTTCCAAGTTCTGATCTATGTCTTATTATACATTTAAGCTGTCGTATAAAACTGACTTAATGAAGTTCTGTATACGGATTTTCTGCGCATCCCGTTATTCTATATATTTTTGTATTTTGCTGTTTCCAATCACCGAAAGTGTCGTTCTTTCTTACAGAACAATATCATCAATCTTTTGGAATCCATTCATCGCAAATGATTCCACCGTATTTCCTGCCACAAGATAAAACGTATCTTCAATATACAGTCCTCTGATATTTCCATAGTTGATGATCTCTTTTGAAAAGACTTCTTTAAATCCTTCTGCTTCATCATAACTGAACATTTTGTATTCGATCGAATCTCCGTATGCCGCAAATCCGAACAGATTCTTCTCGGCATCGGCGAATACTGCCTTATAGTTATAACCTGCGTCTGTGCTGAGCACATTTTCCAATACAAATGTTGCTGTCTCCTTCACATTTACCGGATCACTTATATCAAACATCGACAGCTTCACACCTTCTGTCGTCATGCCGTCCTCATCCACGCTCATCCCGATTCCGAGCAGTTTGCCTTCTCCATATGGATGCAGATAATCTGAAAATCCCGGAATCTTCAATTCTCCGATGATCTTCGGAGCTGCCGGATCTGAAAGATCTGCAGAAAACAGCGGATCGATCTGCTTAAATGTCACAAAATAAACAATATCTCCCATAAATCTCGCCGAATGTATCGTCTCTTCTTTTGCCAGATCCTGAATACTTCCTGTCATTTCCAGATTTTCATCCAACACATACAGCGCGTTTGTCTCGACAGCTTCGCTGTCTGCTGCAGCGCTGTCTTCAACTGCGTTGCCTTCCGCACCTTTATATGGGATCGGCATGATCCGATCATTATAAGTATTCGGAAGCACTGTCGCCACGATCCGCAGATATCCGTTATATTCATCAATACTAAAGGAATCGTTCAGGACACCGTCGATCTTCGTCTGTGCCACCGCATCTAAAGTACCGTTTCCATAGGCAATCTTTCGGATCGAAGTCTGGATCTTCTCCGAATCATTTTTTCCATAACACTCTTCCGTAATATAAATATTATTTTCACTCACATAACACATTCCTGCATTTCCGAAAATGGCCTTTGTCTGTAGTTTTACCGTAGGATCTGAAAGTGCAAATGCAGACACAACCGTATACTGACTTCCGATTGTTCCCTGCGGCATATAAATATCTTCCGCCCGGAGGAGATCGCCCTGAACCTGTGGAATATAATCATTTTCAGTTGATACCGACGAATCATAATAGGTGTAAAAATCACTGATTAAATAGACATATCCATCCTTCTCCCGCATCGTATGATACTGTCCGCTCTGGGAGATGACTCCTGCTTCCTTCGGATTTGACGGATCTGTCACATCGTAAACCGCCGCACAAGTATATTCTTTATAATTTCCACCTGTCTCTGACACTTCATCTTCATATCTCGATTCTCCATACAGCAGCACCAACCGATGATCTGAAACGAAAATCTCGCTTATATAACAATTTTCATTCAGCGTAATACTTGCCAGCTCTTTCATTTCTGCCTGAGATGCATCTACGATCTTCACAGTCTGATTGCTCAATATATACAGGTTCTTTCCGTCTGTTTTCACTGTATCTGCCTCAGCAACGCCTTCCTGTCTCACGTTTGTATCGGAATAATTTCCTCCTGATGTCGCGCCTGTATCAGACTCAAACATAGCCTTATCTGTCATATAGACATCCCCTGTTCCGCCAAATACGTTCCGTTCTTTCGCCTGCTTCTCATTTTCTTTCAAGTACGTTTTTATTTCATCATAATTTTTCGCCAGCGGGATTTTCCCCGGATTCTGTTTTTCATCCATCTTTCCGTCAGCTGCCGTTTCAGAACGGTCACTTTTTCCCTCATGCATGTTTCCGTATCCGACAGCTCCCACCACAAGGCAGACACATGCTGCTGCGGCTGCGGACACATATTTCCATCGATAACTTTTTGACTTCTTCTTTTTCCTTGTTTCCAGCATTTTTTCAACAGCTTCCGGCTCAAGTGACGCCGGAATCTCTACGTCTTCTGCTCTCTGCCTGATCTTCTCTTCAGTCTGTTTTTCTTCCTGCTCTGATAAGTCCTCTATTTTTCTCTCTTTTTCATTTTCTCTCATCGACAGTCTCCTTCTAATAATTGGTCTTTCTGTTATTGCTCTCTTTCCGCTATGTTCTTGCTTTTGCTTTCGTTTGCTTTCATATTTCTGCACTTAGTTTTTTGATTTAGCTCATCCTTTTGATTCATCCTTCAGCTTAACATCTTTCGCATCTTTCCAAGCGCGCGGCTTTTTCTTGAACGGATAGTCGCCGCGTTTTTCCCAAGCAATTCGGCGATTTCCTCACTTCGATATCCGCCAAACACAGAAAATGCAATAATCGTTCTCTCCTCTTCTTCCAGAGAGTCAAAAGCCTTTCTCACATCATGGCGCTGTGCTAAGTCAATTTCTTCCGTTCTGAGATTTTCTGTTTCCGTTTCTGTGCTCTGCTCCGTCGTCTTCCTGTTTTTCTGCAAAATCTTTTTACATTGATGATTCAAAATCGTAAACATCCAACTCTTGAAAGAACTTTCTTTCTTCAGACCTGATATATTTTCATATGCAGAAATGACCGCTTCACTAACTGCATCTTCCGCATCTTGAGCATGTTTCGTCATATAAAATGCGAAACGATACAGATCTTTATATATTTCAGCGTATAATTGCGAAAATGCTTTTGGATCGCCCTGTTTCGCCTTTCTAATAAGATGATGCTGTATATCTGTCATCCCTTCGGACATAAGCTCCCTCCCTTCCGCTGCACACAAATACACTTTTTCTTACTGAAATCCCTCTTATTTCTTTTCATCTTTCCATATCTGTCTGAAACAGCTTTTATATATAAGAGTACCCTGATCCATATTTTGTTGCAGTAAAAATGTAAGATTTTCTCTATATTTTATCTGCACAATCACCGGAAGTTCCAAAAGGCACATTCCGGGATTGTAAGCGGTTGCCAGGGTCTCGGACAAGCCCGGACTTTGGCTCGTCGCCTATATAAAAAAATATCTGCCCGGATGAACTTATCACTTCGTTCATCCGACAGATATTTTTATACGCTCTTATTATCAGATCTCTTTAACAGATCTCTGCTCCGGCAGGCATCTTTTTCTCAGGAGTCATAAGCGCCAGATTTCCTTCTGCGTCTTCCGCACAAAGAAGCATCCCTTCGCTGAGCACTCCCGCCAGTTTCGCAGGTTTTAAATTCACAAGCACCATCACTTTTTTCCCAACCATCTCTTCCGGCGTATAATGTGCTTTAATACCGGAAACGATCTGTTTTACCTGACTTCCGATCTTCACTTGAGAACAAAGAAGTTTTTTTGATTTTTTCACTGCCTCACAGGCGATGATCTCTCCGACTTGGAACTGCATCGCTCCGAACTGCTCAAATGTGATCTCCGGTTTTGCTTCAATATCAATCACATCTTCATCTTCTGTTTCCTCCGCCTCTTCTGTGTGAGGATGAAGTTCTTCTACTTTTTTCATAACTTCTTCAAGATCCAGTCTTTGGAAAAGGATCTCCGGTTTCTCTGTCACATGTCCGTCCCCGAGCTGCTCCAAAATCTTTTTGCTTGTAGACGGCATGAAAGATTCAAGAAGACGCGCTCCTGCTGAGATTCCCTGTATCAGATTCCAGAGAACTGTCTCCAGACGGTCTTTCTTTTCTTCCTCTTTCGCCAATGCCCACGGCATTGTCTCATCAATGTATTTGTTGCAGCGTTTGAACAGATTAAAAATCTCTGTGATCGCATCCGCCACACGCAGTCCGTCCATCTTCGCGTCAACAGCTTTCGGCGTATTGTCGATCACTGCTTTCAGATCCGCATCGACATCTTCTGACACACCTTTGTCAGAAACAACTCCGCCAAAGTATTTGTTTGTCATAGAAACTGTACGATTCACAAGGTTTCCTAATGTATTTGCAAGATCGGAATTCAGACGCTCTACCATCAGCTCCCATGTAATCACTCCGTCATTTTCAAACGGCATCTCATGAAGGACAAAATAACGTACCGCATCTACCCCGAAGAAATCAACAAGTTCGTCTGCATAAAGGACGTTTCCTTTTGATTTGCTCATTTTTCCGTCTCCCTGAAGAAGCCACGGATGTCCGAATACTTGTTTCGGAAGCGGAAGACCAAGCGCCATCAAAAAGATCGGCCAATAGATCGTATGGAAACGAATGATATCTTTTCCGATCAAATGCAAGTCAGCCGGCCACAGTTTTGCGTACTGCTCCGTGCTGTTTCCGTCCGCATCATAACCAATACCTGTAATATAGTTGGTCAGCGCGTCAAGCCACACATAAACGACATGCTTATCATCAAAATCAACCGGGATTCCCCACTTAAATGAAGTTCTGGATACACACAGATCCTGAAGTCCCGGAAGAAGGAAGTTATTCATCATCTCATTTTTTCTGGAAACCGGCTGAATAAATTCTGGATGTGTATTAATATGCTCGATCAGACGATCTGCATACTTGCTCATTTTAAAGAAATACGCTTCCTCTTTCGCCGGCTGAACTTCTCTTCCGCAGTCCGGGCATTTTCCGTCTACGAGCTGTGATTCTGTAAAGAAAGACTCGCACGGCGTACAGTACATTCCCTCATAGTGTCCTTTATAAATATCTCCCTGATCATACAGCTTCTTAAAGATCTTCTGTACTTGTTTCTCATGATCTTCGTCTGTTGTACGGATGAATTTGTCATAGGACGTATCCATCAGATCCCAGATTCTCTTAATCTCGGAAGAAACACCGTCTACAAATTCCTTCGGCGTAACTCCGGCTTCGTCTGCCTTCAGCTCAATCTTCTGTCCATGCTCGTCTGTTCCTGTCTGGAAAAATACATCATATCCCTGACTTCTCTTATAACGGGCGATCGCGTCCGCCAAAACAATCTCATATGTGTTTCCGATATGCGGCTTGCCTGAAGTATAGGCGATCGCCGTTGTAATATAATATTTCTGCTTCTCTGACATCGTTTTCTCTCCTTTATCCCCCGTGAGATTCGAAGGATTCCTTTCCTCCGATCTTCCGTTGGTTTTGTCTTTAAAAAGGATAGCATACATACCAAATAATGTAAAGGTTTCATAAAGACCTGCATCCTATAAAAATTTACCGCTATATGTTCCAAAACTTTTCAAAAAGTTCTTGAAAAGTTCTTAAAAACTTCATCTTGAAAATTTTCTCTTTTCTATTCATAATGTAATTTGTAATGGAACTGTAACAGACTTTTAACAAAGCTTACATTTACAAAGAGGGGACTTAAAATGACAACTTCAACACCGAAAAAAAACAGATACGAAATAGACATGTGCAACGGAACTGTCCTGGACAAACTGATCTCATTTTCCATTCCGCTCATGCTCTCCAGTATTCTTCAACTTCTTTTTAATGCCGTAGATATTATTGTAGTCGGGCGCTTTTCCGGAAGCCGCGCCCTTGCCGCAGTCGGATCTACCACTGCACTGATCAACGTCTTTACCAATCTTTTTATCGGAGTTTCCCTTGGTGCAAACGTACTGGCAGCGCGCTTCTATGCAACGAAGCAGGAAAAACAAATGTCGGAAACCGTACATACCGCCATTACTTTTGCCCTAAGCAGCGGACTCGTCATGGTCTTTGTCGGACTTTTCTTCTCAAAAGCCGCTCTGACACTGATGGACACTCCTTCTGATGTAATCGGACAGTCGACTCTTTATATGCGGATCTACTTTGCCGGAATGCCGTTTTTTATGCTTTATAACTACGGAGCGGCAGTTCTTCGCGCAGTAGGAGACACGAAGCGTCCCTTATTCTTCCTTGTCATCGCAGGAATCACGAACGCGCTTCTGAATCTCTTCCTTGTGATCGTACTCCACCTCGGAGTTGCCGGAGTTGCCATCGCAACCGTAATCGCGCAGATGATTTCCTGTATTCTCGTACTCCGATGCCTGTATCAGTCAGACAGCAGCTATCAGCTCCGTTTTTCGAAACTGACATTAAAATGGGTTTATTTAAGGCAGATTTTTCAAGTCGGCATTCCTGCCGGAATCCAAAGTACGGTCATTAATTTTTCAAACGTACTTCTCCAGTCTTCGGTAAACTCTTTCGGTTCTACCGCAATGGCAGGATATACTGCCGCTAACAATATTTTCGGTTTCCTGTATGCCACAGCTAATTCAGTCACACAGGCATGTATGAGCTTCACGAGCCAAAACTTCGGCGCCGGAAAATGGAAACGAATGGATAAAGTACTCAGAAATTGTATTTTATTATCCGTAATCCTCTCTCTGATCTTAGGCGGCGGCTCTTATCTCTTCGGACCGGAGCTTTTGAGGATCTACACATCCGATCCGAAAGTCATCCAATGCGGAATGGAAGTCCTGCTCTACACAACCGTAACTTATTTTATGTGCGGACTAATGGATCTCTTTCCCGGCGCTTTGCGCGGAATGGGACATTCTGCAGTGCCAATGCTTCTTTCCATCATAGGAACTGTAGGAACAAGAATTCTTTGGATCTTCCTTGTCTTCCCGAAACATCGGTCACTGGATATTCTGTTCATCTCCTATCCTGCGTCATGGCTGATCACGATTATCTTGCAGGTCATCTGTTATTTGTTCGTAAGAAAGCGCGTACATACCGCCCTTAAGAGCAGAACATACAATGATTCTATATAAAACAAAACGGCGCTGTACAGACGATATTCTCAATCGTCCGTACACGCCGTTTTTATGTTGCTCCGTCTTAAAGCTCCACTCTGAATTCCAGGTCAAAAGAGAAGATCAGTCAACAGTTTTCGAAACTTGTTTTTTCTCCTGATTTCTCCTTGGGAACCGGATATCTACTTTAAACAAATCCCCATCAAGGTACAATTCAAACGTTCCGCCCTGCATTGCAGTCAGACTTTTTGCAATCGAAAGACCGAGTCCGCTTCCCTCCGTGCTTCTGGAGATATCTCCTCTGATAAAACGCTCTGTCAGCTCATCCGCCGAAATATTTAACTGCTGTTCGGACACATTTTTCAAAGAAAAACGAACTTCTGCGTCTGTCACAGAAAGATCCGCGTAGACTCTTGTTCCCGGCATTGCGTATTTTGCCGCATTCCCGAAAATATTTTCCAGCACCCGCCACATTCGACGCCCGTCCACATGAACAACTGCCGGCTCTTCCGGAAGATTCAGTACAACCGCCAAATTCCGCGCCGCAAATTTCTCTGCCAGCTCTCCTTCTGTCTGCTGCACCATCTCGCGGAAATCAATATCCATATATTCTAACGTAATATTACCACTGCTTACTTTCGACGCTTCCACAACGTCTTCTGTCAAAGTCTTAAGACGCTGTGCCTTTACTTCAAGAATGTCCAAATACCCAAGTATCTTTTCATCCGAAATATCAGACCGTTTTAAAATATCCACATAATTTATAATTGATGTCAGCGGAGTTTTAATATCATGAGATACATTCGTGATCAAATCTGTTTTCAACCGTTCATTACGCATAGCCTCATCGATCGCCCGATTCAAACCGCTTCCGATCTCATTGACCATCTCCGCAATCTTCCGCTCCGTTCCGCGCAGTCCTTTCAGATCGATCCGATACTCAAGGTTACCGTCTGCAATCTGTTCAATCCCTTTCTTGATCCTGACTTTCGCAAACATACTTCCCAAAACGATCCAAAACGTCACTCCATCCGCCGCCAAAGCAATCAAAGCCATCGGAATATTCCCAGCCAGAAATGCAAGCCAGTGGAGAAAGAAAAACACACTGATGAACAGAATAACCCGCCAAACATCGTTCCGCGCATCCAGTACTTTCTTTCCGAATGCAAGGATCGAACAAAGCAGGCTTCCTTTCCACAGACTCTTTGCCTTGATCCTGCGTATCAAACTCACATATCCCGCGAAAAAGCAGGTGAACGTAAACAGCCCGTACAAAAATATACCAGCTATATCAAGAAAGCTTACTTTCTGCACAAACAACATCGAATAAAATTCCGGCATATCGCTCATATAGCGGTCTCCATAATATCCGAGGGTGTCCACCATATTGCCGACATTATTGCTTTCAAGAATCCCGGCTCCTAAGATGATCGCCGTTCCTACTGCCCAAATTCCAATCACGGTTATTGCTGCAAGCTCTGTTTTCCATTGGTCAAATCCTGTCAAATGAATTTCATTGCCCCCTTCTTTTCGTCCTGCGGTCAATCCTGCCATTACAAAACTGACTAGAAACAAAATCCCGCTGACGCACAAAAGCACGAGCCCGCCGCGCAGAAGAGGAATATTCTCTTCATAGATCCCGTTTCTTTCATAGAACATATCCTTAATAGGGTAAGAAGTATCGACCGCCACCGCGAAAATACTGTCGTACGTCCTGTCATTATCATAAGCTCGTACCATATCCCATTCCGTTGTCGGAGAGATATCCATATTTGTTTCAAAATCTTTTAATTTCGGATAGACAAAAACGTATTTCACCTTTTTGCCCGATTTCATATTTGCTATACTTTGTTCGATATTCGAATTTGTCTCGGACTCACTTTTTACCATAAGATCAGCATATTCGCTTTTATTTGTCGTAACCTTTTTCGTATCCTGATCCACATATAAATAGGTAAAGTTCGTATTTCCTTCTTCCAAATATTCCCATCCGCTCTCATATCGAGTATAACGGTCGTTTATACTTGTCAGTACAGAAGACAAATGATCATAGATCACCATGAGCTTTCCGTTTAATTCAGGGCGCTCATTCACAACCTGAAGAAGATTCGCCGCTCCCACGGGCGCATAATTCTCACGAACCGACTCTCCGTAGTTCCAGCAATCTGTATACAGTTCATTTCCTTCTGCATCATATATGATGATTTTGTCGGTCACGCCGGAGGAAGTAAGAGTTCCATTGCTTAAGTCATTAAAAAATGACTCTATATCCATTTTCTCAGTATCAAATGTAATTTGAAGTTCCCCTGTCTCAAACAGTTTCAGAAACTCTTCCGTATAGTAATAATAATATTTCCCACTCGGCTGTTTACAGACAATCACCGCATTTTTATCATACACTCCGCCGGATTCGGCGCTGTACGCCTTGCTCCACTCAATCAAATCTGACAGCTTGTACACCAGCCCTGAATGATTTTTACCATCCGCCTCTGCGTCTTCAAAATAAGACATCACATCGATCACTTTATCGGGATTGTATGCTCCGTCCGTCTCAAACAGCGCTTTTAATTGAAACTGTTCAAGCACCTGAAGCATATAACCTTCCACCGTATTGCTGAAATCCGGCGAATCCTCGTACGGCTTTCCCGCCAATTTTACTGTCTCCGCCGGATTCAATGTTCCGGTTAATCTCGTCGTCACCGCAAGAGATGTGAAAAACAGCGCTCCGTTTAACACTCCCATGATCAGGACAACTGCTTTCATCGCAGTCTTTCTATACCATCCTTTCATTCACATTCCTCTCTTCACCTGTTTTTCTTATCTATTGTGCCTTCTCGATCTTATATCCGACTCCCCAGACAACTTTCAGATAACGGGGTTCTTTCGGATTGATCTCGATCTTTTCCCTTATGTGCCGGATATGGACAGCAACCGTATTATCCGCGCCGATCGCCTCCTCGTTCCAAATCGATTCGTAGATCTGATTGATTGAAAATACTCTTCCCTGATTTTTCATAAGAAGCAGAAGTATATTATATTCAATCGGTGTCAGCCTCACAGGTTCTCCGTCCACTGTGACCTCTTTTAGATCATCATTGATCTGAAGTCCGCCCACAACATAAATCTTATCCTTTTTTCCCCGCACAGTTCCTCCCAACTGCGTATATCTGCGGAGCTGGGATTTTACTCTTGCTACAAGTTCCAACGGACTAAACGGCTTCGTAACATAATCATCCGCTCCTACGTTCAATCCGAGGATCTTGTCGGCGTCTTCTGATTTTGCAGAAAGAATAATAATCGGAATGCTGTTTTTCTCCCGTATTTTTAACGTCGCACGAATGCCGTCAAGCTTCGGCATCATCACATCAAGAAGCAGCAGATGAACTTCTTCTCTTTCAAGAATTTCCAATGCCTCGGTTCCGTCATATGCCTTAAGGATGTTATAACCTTCCTGTGTCAAATAAATTTCGATTGCTTCTACGATTTCTTTGTCGTCATCACACACTAATATATTGTACATCGTCAATCACCTCTCTTACCCTCTCCTGTTTTTATCATAACGTACAAACTTTAAAAGGAATGAGATAAAATCTTAGAACTTTATTAATTTATCTCTTCTCATTATTATGACCTTTCAGAAATCTTTTTTCAATTCCAAAATCTTTCTTTTCTTCATCCCCGCACAATTCCAGCGGCTTTGCCCCGCTTACAACTTCTCCTCCAAACTATCACACATCCGTTCAATCCGCATACAGTAAATTAAAATGTTTTTTAAGCGGTGTTTTCATGTCTTCTTTCTTATATGATTTCTCTGTTTTAGGCGGTGATATGCGTCAGGTTTTCCTTGCACAACTGTTAGCAGAATCAGGAAATTCTCTTTGCTGTTACGCCTTGCCATCCTATCCGAAAGATGTATTATCTGAAGAGTCTCCGATGATTCACAGGGCTGTTTCCCTTAAAGAAGCCTGCGCGCATTCCAGGACCGTTCTCTTTCCTTTTCCATTTACACAAAACGGATCTGATGTCTCTGTAAAAGAAGATCGCTGCCGTTTTTCCATTCAATCCGTTCTTGATCTTCTTCAACCCGGGCAGGCTTTTTTTGCCGGATGTATTCCGCCGCATTTCCAAAAAGCCGCCAGAGAAAAAGGCATCTCTGTTTATGATTATTCAGACGATCCGGCTCTTCCTGTATTCAACAGCATTGCAACAGCAGAAGGCGCAGTCTGCGAAGCCATTCTTCACAGTCCGTTCCATCTGCATAAAAGCCAATGTGCCGTTCTCGGCTTCGGAAAATGCGGACGCTCCATCGTGTCCTCTTTAAAAGGACTGTCTGCAAACGTATCGGTTTTCACCGACGACGTAAATGAACTGGCACAGGCGTTTCTCATCGCCGATGAAAGTCTGCCCCTGAGCGCGCTTGCAGATCATGTGAAAACGTTCCGCTTTGTTTTCAATACGATTCCGGCGCAATTTATCCATGATAACATTTTGAAAAACATGAACCGTTCCGCTCTTATCATTGATATCGCATCTTCTCCCGGCGGAGTCGATCTTGAGACGGCGCGCCGGCTTGGCATCCCTGCATTCCATTGCCCCGGACTTCCGGGGAAATACGCCCCCGCCTCTTCTGCTCAATACTTGAAAGATTTTATACAGGCAACACTTTATTGACCATTTTTCATAAAAATTTTTAAAGGAGGAACTCCCATTGTCTTTAGAAGAAAAACAGATTGGGGTCGCTTTGACCGGATCATTCTGCACTTACAAAAAAGCTTTTCTTGAATTACAAAAACTTTCAGAACGATACACTTCCGTACAGACTATTTTTTCAAATGCAGCATCTTCCCTTAATTCCCGCTTTGGTTCTGCCGAATCATTTATAAAAGAAGCCGAAGAAATCACAGGACACAAACCGATGCTGACCATTCCTGATGCTGAACCGATCGGACCGAAAGCTCTCTTCGACATCCTCATTATCCTTCCCTGTACCGGAAATACCCTTGCAAAACTGGCAAACGGAATCACTGATACACCGGCATTAATGGCGGCGAAAGCACATCTTCGCAATAACAAACCTCTTCTTTTATCCTTGTCAACAAACGATGCTCTTGGCATGAATATGAAGAACATCGGACTTCTTTTGAATACGAAAAACATCTATTTTGTTCCTTTCGGGCAGGACGATCCGGTCAAAAAACCAAATTCTATGACCGCTCATACAGATCTTCTGATACCTGCTTTGGAAGCTGCTTTAGAAAATCGGCAGATCCAGCCCGTCATACTTGGTACTGCCTGAAAACGGTCTTCCGTTTTCACTTCCTGACGCATGTTCTCGTATACTATAAAAACGAAAAGGAGACTTCCTATGTGCGGAATCGCCGGATTTTTCAACTCATTCGCAGATTATGCAAAAGAGGAAAACTATCGAAAACAAATTTTAGAAACAATGAATCGTGTACAGAAACACCGCGGCCCTGATGACGAAGGTATCTTTTTATCGTCCATGTGCGGGCTTGCCCATGTCAGGCTGAATATTATCGATCTGATTACCGGGCATCAGCCGATGGAAAGAATAAAAGACAACCGCCGCTGTGTCATCGCATATAACGGCGAGATCTACAACGCCTTAGAACTGAAAGCGGAATTGATCTCCGAGGGCGAACAATTCCGCACTTCCAGCGATACTGAAGTAATCCTTGCCGGATTCATGCGGTATGGCTCGTCATATATTACAAAATTAAACGGGATCTTCGCAATCGCACTGTGGGATGATTTCAAAAAGGAACTGCATCTGTTCCGAGACAGACTTGGCGTTAAACCGCTGTTTTATACACAAAAAGACGAAACCTTTGTCTTCGCATCCGAAATCAAAGGACTGCTCGCATATCCCGGTGTTGTTCCCGTTTTGGATCGAACCGGTCTAAATGAGGTCTTTTCTCTCGGTCCTGCAAAAACATACGGAAAAGGAGTGTTCAAAGATATTTTTGAAGTGCTTCCCGGAGAACATATTACCCTCTGCCGCAGCTCTTTTTTTCGACAATTTTACTGGAAACTTGAAAGTTATCCACACACCGACTCTCCTTCTGATACAGTGGAGAAAACACGATGGCTTCTCACCGACTCAATCAAACGGCAGATGCTTTCTGACATCCCTGTCTGCACATTTCTTTCCGGCGGAATAGACAGCAGTCTTGTTACCGCAGTCTGCGCCGGACAGTTATCAGAATCGGGAAAGACTCTGAATACCTTTTCCTTTGATTTTACGGGAAATGAAACCTATTTTAAGTCCAACCGGTTTCAGCCAAGTCAAGACCGTCCTTTTGCCGAACAAATGGCAAAATCATTTAGAACAAATCACCATTTTCTGGAATGCAGCAGTCAGGATCAGCTCGATTATTTATACAAAGCGGTCGATGCCCGGGATCTCCCTTGCATGGCAGACGTTGAGTCCTCTATGCTGTATTTCTGTTCCCTTGTCAAACAGTTCAACACCGTTGTCCTCACAGGAGAATGTGCAGATGAAATTTTCGGCGGTTATCCATGGTTTCACAAAAAAGAGTTTTTCGAAACAAATATGTTTCCGTGGTCGCCTTCTATGCAGCCGCGCCAGGATCTCTTAGACGATGCATTTATCCGCGAACTGAACATGGAAGAATACGCCCGGGAAGCCTGTGAAAAAACAATTCGCGAAACACCGCTTCTTCCTGAGGACTCCACAGAAGAAAAGCGGCGGCGTGAAATTGCTTATCTGAATATCCGCTGGTTTATGGCAACACTTCTTGACCGAATGGATCGCACCGGTATGTACAGCGGATTAGAAGCCCGTGTTCCTTTCGCTGATTATCGAATCGTTGAATATGTTTTTAATGTTCCGTGGAAAATAAAATGTCCTGACGGAATTGTAAAAGGTCTGCTCCGTCATGCCTGCGAAGGAATTTTACCGAAAGAAATTCTTTGGCGGAAAAAAAGTCCCTATCCGAAAACTTATGATCCTAATTACGAAACAATGCTTGCAAATGAACTAAAAGACGTCCTTGCTTCTCCTAACGCGCCTATTCAGACGTTTCTCGATAAAAAGAAAGTATTGCGTTTCCTCGACGCCCCTTCCGACTATGGGAAACCATGGTACGGGCAGCTCATGGCCGGACCTCAGATGATCGCCTATATGCTGCAGATCAACTACTGGCTGGAAAAATATAAGATCCATTACTGAGATTCATTGCTGAATTAAATTTTATATCCTGCAGATCTCTTTCCGAAAACAATCTGTCTGAAAAAAGACACACAAAAAGATCTCTGAAAAAAGCCAAAAATCATCCCCCTGCACAGCAAAGGGATGATTTTTGTGTTTTACCTGATCACTTTGTATTTGACCATTTTTATTCAATCGCTTCTGTTTCGATAACAAATTTTACATTTCCGTCCATAGAGCTGTCTTTTCCGCTGAACGTATCATAACTGCACTGTTCGGATGTCAATGCCTCTAAGCGATTCATCAATTCTCCGACTGCATCTTCGACTGTTGTTTTCAGCTTGCTTGTTCCTTCTGCGTCAAATGTTTTCATTCCGTCCGCCAGCGTCACCGCTCCGTCTGCCAATGTTTTCGCTCCGCTGTTCAAAGCCGACGCTCCGTTTTTCAATACGCTGCTGTTCTCTCTCAACTGTGCCGCTCCTGCCGTAAGCTGGCTGTTGAAACTGCCAAGCTGTGCAAAACCACCGTTCAGCTGTGCGATTCCTGAAGCCGCTTTCGGAGCAGTTGCTGCCAGCGACTGATCTAACAACGACAGATTCGTATGCAAAGATCCGATTCCGCTATTAAGTCCCTGCATTCCCGTATTCAGATCATCGATTTTTTCTGTCAATGTTCCCAGTTCATCCAGCGGAAGATTTTCTCCTGCCTTTTGGATTGCATCTAATTTTGCTTCCACTTCCGGGAGTTTCGCATTCAGCCCTGCAGACGCAAGTTTTAAGGCAAACAGATCTACCTTCATCTTTCCGACCGCACTTTGGATTGCCTGCACATCCACACCGGACAGATCTGCCTGTACCGGGCTCAACTTCTCTTCTACAAGAGAAAGCTCCGGCATATCTGCCGCTTCAGATGCAGCATCTTTCGCTTCGTTCAAAGCCTGAATCGCATGATCAAGATCCTCCAAAGCCGCTGACTGCGGATCTTTTTGTGCAATCTCATTTCTCTGCGCTGTCAAAGAATCAATCGACTGCTGAATTGTCTGTGAACTTGCAGCCGCTTTCGTCTTCGCTGATGAAATCTTTTCATTATTTGCCGTAATCTGCACATTATCTGCATCAATAACTGCGTTGTTCTGGTCTACCGCCGTATTAATCGCCGCACATGCATTTGCCAGATTTGTCTGCAAAGCAGCAATCTTCTGAAGTTCTCCTGAAATCGCCTGTACCTGTGCCGCAATATCCTGAACCGGAGTTACAATTCCATTCTGCAGACTCGTCTCCAGACCTTTCGTCTCTTCGATCAGAGCATTTCCCATCTCGATCATTCCCGTTACCTGCTTCATCACTGCCTGAACCGCTTCTGTTCCAAGTGCCTGTGCAAGCTGCTGCGTTCCGTTTGCCAGTTTCTGCGCTCCTGCCTTAATGTCTTTTTCGTTCACATTTTCCAACGTTCCGTCTGTTGCCGCGCTAAGCTGACTCACTGCCGACTGAACCTTCGACAACCCTTCGCTCAATTCCGTCAGACCTGCCGCGCCTTCGGCAAGCTGTCGTTCACCGTCTACATATGATACAACGCCATTTGCCAATGTATCTGTTCCGTCCGTATATTTTTTAATTCCTTCTTCTAATTCTGCTGCACCTGAAGAAAGCTGAGATGCCCCTGAAGAAAGCGTATCCGTTCCACTTACCAGTTCCAAAGCTGCATTTTCGAGTTCATCAAGAGCGCTCTGCAAAGAACTGTAATCAACCACTTCGCTGATATTTAAGTCTTGTAAAATATCAGACAGCGCAACCGTATAAGTAGAAGACATCGTAAAATCTTTCACATCTGCGCTTATCTCAAGACTTTCCGGAAGAGTTACTTTGGAAGAAGACTGACTGAAATCATCCATTCCAAGACTCTCTTTCATACCCGGGACCGCAAATCCAAGCACTATATTCCTGTTTCCGTCTGAAACGACTTTCCCGTTATCAATCGTCACATTACTGAACGTTTCATTCGGAAGGATCATTCCGGTCATCATAACAAAAGGACTGCATAACTCTTCCTCAACGCCATCCACATGAACCGTTTTTTTCGTGTGATTCGTATAATCGATCTTAATTTTCAAATGTCCGCTTTTCCCTTTCAGCTCTGAAGGACTGATCTTCTTTCCATCCAGATAATAAGTCAATTTAACCGAAACCGGAAGCTCTTTGTCTGTTGTTCCCTGATAATAAATATCCTCGCCGTCCGTGTTCCAGACAAGGGCGTTTCCTGATTCGGTAAACGTCTCTTCGCCTTTAATATTTTTGATTCCGGTAAGTTCACTGACGTCATTTAAGCTCTGTGCGGTTCCGGCATTTTTCAGCCAGTCTGAAACCGTCACCAGTTTTGTTTCTCCTGCCGCATCCGCATTGACATAGACCGTTTCTTCTTTGAACAATTCCGCTCCTGCCTGCTCTGCACTCTCTGATTTTACATTTTCTTCCTGCTCTGCCGCATATACTACCGCCGGAGCGATCTGTCCGAATCCGGTAAGCGCCGCTGCTCCGACTGCCAGTGAAGCCGCTACTACATGTTTCATTCTTCTATTTTTATTCATGACCGCCAACATCCTTTCCTGCCGCTCTTGTTTATTATTTTTGATTTCTATTCCTTTATTCTCATTACGATATTCTTATTGCGCTGTCCTTATTGTGCTGCTTTTATCACTTTATTTTCTTTCCTCTTTTTCTCAACGAATCCGATCGATGTCTTACAGATAATTTTATCAAATATCATAAACATCGCCGGAAGCACAAGAATCACAACGATCATACTGATAATCGCTCCCCTTGCCAACAATGTACAAATAGAACCGATCATATCTACTTTGGAATAACAAGCCACTCCGAACGTTGCCGCAAAGAAACTCAAACCACTGCTGATAATTGACGGCATACTCGTTTTATGAGCGATTGCGATCGCCTCTTTCTTCGATCTTCCTCGTCCCCGTTCTTTCTGATAACGGCTCGTCATTAAGATTGCATAATCAACCGTTGCTCCAAGCTGGATCGTTCCGATGACAATGCTTGCCACAAACGGAAGTTCCGTTCCCATAAAATACGGGAATGCCATATTAACTGCGATTGCGAACTCGATAACCGACACAAGAATGATCGGAAGCGAAATAGACTTAAATACAATCATAATGATCAAGAAGATCGCAGCCATTGAAAGAACATTTACCATCGTAAGGTCTACATCAGTTACATCCTGAAGGTCTTTCATCAAAGGCGCTTCTCCGATTACCATAGCATCATCGTCATACGATTTCACGATATCGTCGATCTTTGCGATCTGTGTGTTAACCTCATCCGTTGCAGATGCATATTCCGAACAAATAAACGCCAGCTCGTAATGATCGCTCTTGAGCATGCTCTTAATATCATCCGGTATCATAGAATCCGGCACAGACGGTCCGATCAGGGAATTCATGCTGATCGTCCATTTCACACCGTCAACTTCGTCAACCCGATCGAGCATTTTCTGTTTCTGAACACCATCCATATTTTTATCCATTAGGATCATATGCATATTGCCCATTTCAAAATCTTTTTCCAGTTTTTCATTTGCCACGTTACTGTCCAAAGATGACGGAAGTGACTGTGCGATATTATAATAGATCTTTGTATGGTTATTTCCGTAAATCGCCGGGAACAAAAGCACTGCAAACAAAACGATCCAGACAACATAATGTTTCGTAATAAACCCTGACGGTTTATTCATATTAGAAAACAGTGGTCTATGTGTTGTTTTTTCTATCCATTTATCAAATACAAGAACAAGAGAAGGAAGCAGCGTTACGCAGCAAAGCACTCCCATAACAACACCTTTTGCCATTACAATTCCAAGATCTCTTCCCAGTGTAAACGTCATGACGCACAATGCCGCAAAGCCTGCGATCGTTGTCACCGAACTTCCGACAACCGACTTAAATGTATTCGCGATCGCATGCCCCATTGCCCGCTCTTTTTCTCCCGGGAAACGCTTCTTATTTTCCTCATAACTGTTCAAAAGGAAAATCGAATAGTCCATCGTCACGCCTAACTGCAGAATTGCCGTCAGCGCTTTCGTAATGTACGATGTCTCTCCCAGAAAAACATTGCTTCCGAGATTATATACGATCGCAGCTCCGATACTGATCAAAAACAAAATCGGAACAAGAAATGACGTAGATGTCAATTCCAATATAACAGGACAACAGAGTACCGCGATCAAAACGTAAATCGGAAGTTCCCGCAGACAAAGATTTTTAATATCTGTAACAACTCCTGTCATTCCGCTTATGAAACATTGCTTATCCGCAATCTGTCTCATCTGCGTCACCGCATCCATCGCCTCATCTGAAGATGTTGTATTATCAAAAAGCGCCAGCATCATCGTTGCATCCCCATTAAAAAACGCTTCCCTGATATCCTTCGGAAGCATCTCCACGGGAAGACTGATATCTGCCGCATCATCGTACCACAACACATCTTTCACATGCGGCACTTCGCTGAATTTCTCTTCCAGCTTCTGTACATCTTTTAGTTCCATATCTTCTACTACGACCATGGAAAATGCTCCCATGCCGTATTCATCTACCAAAATATCCTGTCCCTTCACAGTTTCAAGATGCTCTGGCAGATAACTAAGCAGATCGTAGTTGACCCTCGTGTTCACAATTCCAAAAAAAGACGGAATCATAAGTAACGCACTGATAATCAAGATCAACACACGATGCTTCGCAATCCACTTGCCTGCTTTGACCACTGAAATCATCTCCTTATTTTTTCTATAGTACACAATATATTCCCAAAATGACTAATAGTCAATATTTTTTAGCGATAAAAATGAATTTTAGTCATTTTATTGACTTTCAGAACAAAACAATCCATAATATAGGAAAAATAACAAAAGATTGCGCATGGAAGCACAAGAGGGGAATCTATTATGAGTAAAGTTGAAGATAATAAAAAACAAAAAGAAAGCTCACTCCTTGAAACTGCATTTCATTTGTTTACAAGGAAAGGCTTCGCAAAAACAACGATTTCCGACATCGTCCAACAGGCCGGACTTGCAAAGGGAACTTTCTATCTCTATTTCAAAGATAAATACGATCTGCGTGACAAGCTGATCGTATACAAAGCAAACCAGCTTTTTGACGACGCCCACCGCGCTATTGAGAAAGCAGACGTCAATAGCTTTGAAGATGAACTGCTCTTTACAACAGATTATATTATTGATCGTTTTCAAAAGAATCACTTTTTCATGGAATTTATTGCAAAGAACTTATCCTGGGGGATATTTAAAAGTGTCTTTGCAAACGGAAGTCATTCTTTTTCAAGCCGTTTCTATGATCACTACATGACCGCTCTGAAAAAATACAATATAGACTGTCCTACGCCGGAATTACTTCTCTTCACAATAATCGAATTGATCGGCTCTACAAGCTATAACTGTATCCACAACAGCCAGCCCGTCAGTATGGAAGAATATCTGCCATATCTGCACAAATCACTGCATCACATATTGCTGGCATTTACAGAATAATTACTGCGACATATCTCACCGACATATACAGCTGGTCATAAGTATAAGAAGAACCCCGCTCCGCCTTTCGGCAGAGCAGGGTTCTTCCTGTGCTTACACTCTTACGATTCACTTACAAAATCCGCTTAAGAATCAGATTTACAAATATTCAATTTTACCGCAGACATATCTTAAGATCTTCCGCAAGTCTTTTATATCTACTACTCCGTCTTTTTCCACATCCGCCGCAAGCTTCTGCGTTTCGTTCAATTCCGCCTTCTTACAGATGCTCCGCAATGTCATACGAACATCTCCGATACCAACTTTTCTGTCGGCATCCACATCTCCTCTGATATATTCAGGAGTATACGCCTCAAAATTAAATCCGTTTTCTTTCGCATACTTCTCCGCGGCTGAACCGGCTACGCCCCGGATCGTAAAGCCTTCTACCTTATAAACCTGTCCCGCCATTCCCGTCGTCAAATATCCAAGAGCTTTCTCTCCGATCTTTATTACAGATGCAGGAACAGTCACTTTATTTAATTTTTCACAGCCGACAAATGCATAGTCGCCGATATTCGTTACACTGTCCGGAATTTCAATTCCTGTCAGATTTGTCTGATCAAGGAACGCATATCCTGCGATTCCTTTTGTTCCGGCTTTCAGATTCACAGTACCGCCTTCTGCGATTGTTCCTTTATATTTGTAGTAAACTTTTCCGGCATACACATCACCGTCAGCCTGTGCATCATACCATGCAGTGCTCTCATCTGCATTATATATATTCCAATTCTCAAATGCATAGCCTCCGATTGCCTCTACCGAATCGGGAATTTCAATATCGCTTAACCCGACACATCCGGCAAACGCTTTGTATTCAAGCTCCGTTACTGTATCAGGAATCGAAACTGTCGTAAGTTTTTGATTACAAATAAACGCGCTGTCTCCGATTGTGGCAACTCCATCTCCCCATGTAATTTCCGTCAGGTTACACCATGAAAATGCACTTTTCGCTACATATGCCAGTTTATTTCCAATCGTCACATGTTCAAGAGATATGCAATCTGCAAACGCTTCCTCCCCGATACTCTCCACAGAATCTGGAATTTCAATCTGTTTTAAACTACGGCAGCCTTTAAACGCACTATTTCCAATTACCGAAAGTTTCTTTCCAAAAGTTACATTATTTAAAGAATGACAATAATAAAATGCATTTTTCTCGATTTGCATAACACTCTCTGGAATATTTATTTCTTCTAACTTTTCACATCTTCCAAAAGCCTCCTCTGAGATTTTTTTCAGTTGACTGCCTTGTTCAAAAGTCACTTTCTTCAGATTCGTACATGATGCAAATGCTCCATACTGCATGTCAGTAACTTGTGCCGGAATCATAACTCCTACCACTGTTTCATTATTTGCAAACGACTCTGTTCCAATACTTTTTACAACTTTATCATCGATCTTATCCGGTATTGTTACATTACTTTCCGCTCCTATATATTTTAAAATCTCTGCTGTATTGTCAGCTAAAGTTCTGTATACAAATCCGTTTACTGCTTTAGCTTCTTCAATCTCCCACCGTATATCCTTCTCCTGCGCGGCAACAGCAAAGTGATACGTCTTCCCCTGCTCTAATGAAAGAGCAACTGCTCTGCCGTCAGTTTCTTCACTTTTACATTTTTTTATTTCCGTCCACTTATCATCCCATACAGCAAACATCCCCTTCTCTTTAAAAGTGATTCTATAATCTGCCGACTTATTTGGAACGAAATCATATGCATTTATGCTGTTTTCTGCAGTTACATATTCTGTCTTCTCTGCTGCTGTCTTTATAGTGTTTTTTGCAACAGACCATGTAACTTTGTCCGAATCTCGTTTATAAAGATACACCTGATATCGAACTCCTGACTGCATAACTACTGAATAATTCACTTTCCCATCAAGAACTCCGATTCCTCCCTGTAATCCCATATTTGACATAATATTTATTCGCACATTCTGTTCTGAACTAAAATTATATCGTGCTGTTTCTTCCGGCGTAAATTCGTAAACAACCTGCTTCCCGCTGTTCATATCCTGCGTATACTTCTCGCCAACCTTAATCTTTACTTCTTCAACCCCAATTTCTTCCCTTTGCTCAATGCAAAAATATCTTCCATACGGCACTAAATAATATGTATTTCCTGCGATCATTTCTACGGAGTAAACCGAATTCCACTCTTCGTCATAAAAAACGCCTTCTGCACTATAATATCCTGTTATTTTCGGAACAAACTTATAGTAAGTGCCCTCTGTCTCATTAATGTATAGCTTGTCACACTCTGCTTCTTTTTCGATTCCTTTCAGAATCCCCCATTTTCCTGAAACATCTTCCATGCTGTATCTTCCGAGTGTAATCTCATAAACTTTCCCTTTTTTCAATGCATAAAAAGATGATGACAAAAATTCATTTCCTGTCTGTGGGTCTCTTATCATAATCGACAGCCTGCTGTTTGAACGAACATAATAAATCCCGGTTTCATCCACAGTCAGTCTATAGTAAGCCGAAAAATCCTCCCCTTTTAACTCTACATCAAATTCTCCGGGGGTAATATCTTTGACTTTTCCGGCTTTCCATTTTATAATTTTTTGAGGTTCTGATGAATAGTCTGATAATTTCAAATGATATGTTCCGGCTTTACGAAGTTCAACTCGTGAATTAATAATCTCCACACCTTGTGTTCCGGCTTCGGTTTCTTCCGTAATGCTCACATGCGTATTCCAATAATTATCACTTGTTACCGTAATATAATATTGCCCGTCTTCTTCTACATTCAACTGATAACAAACGGAGCTCTGATCTTCCTGCAGCATAACCGAACCGGATTCTACCGTTCCGTCTTTCTTAAGAGTAATACTTCCTACCACATTTTCTTGTGACGCTGTATTTAGCATCGCATCCGTGCTCTCTGTGTTCATTTCCGGCAATTTCTGTATATCGCCTGCCGTCTTGTCTCCCTCTTCTTCAACTTCACCTCCTGTAGTTACATCCTGCTGTGCATCATTTACAGTTTCATCCTGGATCTGCACACCACTTGCCGCGCCCTCTTGCTTTGCATCACTTACCGCTTTATCCTGCGTCTGTTCTGCCTCTGCATTTACAGAAACCGGAACTGCAAATACCATCGACAGACACATCAGAAAAGCCGTAAATCCTGCGATCACTTTTCGTTCAAATTTTGTAATCATATCTTTTTCCTCCCTTGACGTTTTTTATCGCTTTCTTTTTATCAGTAAAATGATCGCCTCCTTCAAAACAATTCTTTTTAATACCTATCCGATGAAATAATCTTTTTCGGATATAAATATTATTGACATTCCTTACATAACTCTGAAAATGTTCCTTCCTTATAATATCCGACGCCTGTTTCTTTACATCTGTCTCCTGCCAAAAGTCCGCTCTTCCTACAATATACTTCTTCTTTCACGCCATCGGGAACCGGATAGTCTCTGGATCCACCTGCCCCGATCTTTTCAAAAATTCCTTTCCAGATCCGGGCGGCATCCGCAGTATCGGTTTCCGCATCTTTATCAGATTTATACCATACCGCACATACATTTTCCGGAATCGTCCCGACAAACCAGTGATCCCCATACTCGCTCGTTCCGGTTTTGCCGTAAAGATCAAGCCCTTTTACCTGTGCAGATATGCCTGTTCCGTCTGTCACAACTTCCCGAAGCATACGGTTCATAATATAAGCCGTTTCTGCGCTGAACACTTCTGTCTCTTTCTGCTTTGGCGTCCAATATGTCTCGCCTGATTTTTTAATTTCTTTAACCGCACAAAGAGGCGTATCTACTCCTTCATTTATAAATACCTGATATGCATCTGTCATCTTGGCAACGGTCACACCGTTTTCTAAGTACCCAAGCGCTATATTACTTAAGATCCGATCTTCCCCTTCATTTTCCAAAAGCTTTTTCTCGTTATCTACATCATAACCAAGTGCATCGTCCAAAAAGCAAACCGACTTTTCAACTCCGTAATCCTTTAATACTTTCACTGCTACGGTATTATTCGATTCTTTTACCGCATCTGCCACAGTAACCTTTTCCCCTGTAAACGGTACGACGTTTTGCGGCCATTCCTTAGCGATTCCGTTTTCATTTGCCATAACTCCATACGCAGTATCTTCATACAGCGATGACCAGCAGATCGTCCCATCCTCAACCGCCGGACCGTAGACACTAAGCGGTTTCATCGTCGATCCTGCGAATGCAGACTTTGTCACATTATTATAGTTATCGTTTCCTTTTGTATCACTGTAACACGCTGTCAAATGACTTTCTCCATCGCTGACTGCCGCTCCAAACCGATCACAGCTCATCCCTTCGCCATCATTATAAGAAGCAATCACCGCATCCAAAGTCTCCTGATCGAGCCATGTTTCAACTGTTATTTCTTTGTCTGCCAGTATTTTTGCCGCAGTTTCTTCATTCACGCCCTCGCGCTCCTGAATCATTTTGACTGCTTCCTGTGAAACGATATCCGCATAAGACTGATATTCTTCTTCACACTCGTAACCGATCTTGCCGTCCTGAACTGTAAGCTTCGCAATCTCATTTCCTGCCTGATCGAGCACAACCGCTCCGCTTTTTCTGCTCAGCAGCGTTCCTGCCAACGCAAGGACTCCACACACTCCGACTGCTAAGGTAACTCCGACAATTCTCTTTTTATTCATCCATCCGCCTCCTCATGTCTTCAATGATCTCAAGATTTTCATGAGACAATGTCACTTGCGGACGATCCACAATCTTCCATCCGAGCGCGCTCGTATTTTCTTTTACCTGATCCAGCATTTTCGGGATCTCTTCTGCTTTTTCCACACAAAATTTCACTCCGTCTTTATCGCCCATCTGGTGATACAGGCTATTACAGTATACTAACACTTCAAGATAATTCTCATACTCTTCATACTGATACGGCGCAAGCTCGATTGCTTTTAATTTATATTCGGTAAATTGGTCTACATTCCCATCCGCAAAAGCTGCCTGAGCTAATGCACTGTACGGAAGCGCCACAGATTTATTATCCTGAAGCACTTTTTCAGCAATCTCCTTCATTTCTTCTGCTGTATCCGCCTTCGTAAGAAGCGCCAACTGTGCCATCGTATTTCCGCTGTAAACTTTTTCAGCCGTTTTATAGTTTCCCGACGTATAACAAACGTCCGAGATTCCACACATAACCGAAAGCGCAGCGACAGCGATCCCGGTCAGCCCTACAACAGTTCCTGTTAAAACAGGCACTTTCTGCGTCTTAATATTGCGCATATCAAGAAACAGTATCAGTACAAATCCCATTACTATAAACTGAAAATCATAATCGAACAAACTGTGTAAAATCATAATACTGAGAACGATCCTGTTCCGGCTTGTTGTCCGCTTCGTAAACACAGACCTCAAAACCGCCGCGCCCATAAACACCGCCGGAATCACGCCTACGTCAAGCAAGATCTGGATCAATTCATTATGTGCATTTACGACTGTATAAACGCCTGTCTGCACTGACTGCTGTATAAAATAATATCCGTAATAACCAAGACCAAAAGGATGTTTTACTATCAGCGGAAGCGCGTCCTGAACATACAAAATTCTTCCGAGAAACGTACTCGCCCCAAAAGAAATATTTGTAAATCGCTCAAGGACTCCCGTGCTTCCTGCAACAATCGCTAATATAACCGCGATAATCGTCCCTCCCGCAAGAACCGGAACAATCACCTTTTTCCCGGATGCCTTTGCCAAAAATACCCATATAACAGCAATCGCAGTTAATACAAACACGGTACGGCTTCCGCTCATTATAATTCCAAATACAGCGGCGATCCCATACACAACGTCGAGCCAGTCGATTTTCTTATGATCGAATCTCCACATCACAAGAATCAGACAGATCAGCATAAACAGTGCATATGTATTGGGATATTGAAAAAAACCTGATAAACGTCCGGCAACAGATACCCATTGCTCAAAAACTTCAAACTGCATCATGATAAAAGAAAAAACTGTCATAAGGCAGCCGAGCGCCGGAAGATACCCGATCATTTTTTCTCTTTCATCCGGTGCGCCTGATACAAGTACATAAAATAATAACAACGGAAGGAATTTCACAACTCCCATAAGAGCCATTCCCGAATCCACCGCCCATAAACAGGAAAGCAAATATCCGAACACAAGCACGGCAAACGCCGCCATATTCAGATCCCATGCCGCTGTAATCCGCCTCTTCATATACATCCTGTAAAACAGAACTCCGATTAGAAATATTCCTGTCACCGCCGATACCGATACATAATATCCGCCGCCTAATATTCCGACTATCACGATACACGCCATTAAAATCAGCATTCTATTCAGCCCTCACTCTCGCAGCTTTTACTTATCATTTTTTCTTTTCATACTATTGTTTTACTTTTATATTGCCATTTTCTGCTTTGTTTTTATTTTTGTTTCTTTCCGTTTTTCTTCTTTATCAAATAAACAACAACACCTGATAAAATCATAACTCCGCCAAAAACAGCCAACACTTTAAAATCTTCGGCTGACAGTTTTTTCTCATCCTTCCCCTCATCCGTGCTGCCAGTATTTTCTTTTCCTTTTTCATCTGATTCGGACGTATCTTCTTTATCATCGCTCACTTCCTTGTCAGATTTTGACTCATCTTTATTCTTATCTGACTTTTTACTTGATTTATCATCCGACTTCGCCGCATCCGATTTATTCCGATCAGTTGAAACTACAGCGAGATCTCCCACAACTTTCTCCTGAAATTCTTCGTCTACACCGGAAACCTCACCTGTGATCGGCTTACTCGACTCCGTACCGTCTACAACTTCATCCGGCTTCATCCCGATCGGAAGTTTCTCCGTGCAGTCTTTTTTCAATTTGAACTTCAAATCAACGATAGATCCTTCATTTTTCACAGTATCCGGAACAACATACACAACAACAATTTCCGAGGATTCTTCGATATGGTTATAGTCAAAGATCCCGCCTCCGGCTTCTTCAATCAAATCCCCGACTTCCAACTCCTGAAACTCCAATACTTCTTTATCATAATAAATAGAAATCTGAAATCCGCCTACTTCCTGTCCTGTATTAAACTCTACCGGAACAGTTACGATATCTCCGGCTTTTCCTTTCTGATTCTCTACATGAAATTCTGTATACACATCTTCCGCCTGTACTGTCATCCCAAACAGACAGATCATACATAAACTTAAAATAATTTGCTTTATTGCTTTTCCTCTCATAATCCTCTCGTCTCCTATTTTTCTTGTATTCTGTTTCTTCTGCGTTCTGCCTCTTCTATATTCTGCTTCTCCTCTTCTGTTTTTCCTCTGTTCTGCAAGAAAAAACTATGATTCACGCATCCTTTCGGAGCTTTTTGGTATCAGGAGAAACACATTATTTTCTCATTTTTTTCTTTCTTCTGATACCAAAAAGCTCCCTGTCGGTCACTTGCCAACAAGGAGCTGTTTTTTAACTTTTATCTATGCACTCTTTTTTTGAAAATTACTACACCAGCAATCGCTGCCATTGATAAAAGCATTGCTACTGCGAAACCTGAAACATGGCTGCTGTCTCCAGTTTGTACTGCACCGCCGTTAGCCGGGTTTTCGTTCTTATTGTTTGTACCGTTTGCTTTTGCTGTTACTGTCAAAGCATACTCAGCTGTCTTATCTCCAACCTTTGCTGTGATCTTCACAGTTCCGGCTTTTACAGCTTTCACAACACCGTTTGCATCTACTGTTGCTACTTTTGTATCAGAGCTGCTCCATACAACTGTTTTGTCATCTGTTGTATTTGTCGGATTGAATACTACGTTAAGCTTTGTTGTCTTTCCTTCTTCAAGGGAAGTTACATCGCCTTTGATTGAAATCGACTCGAGCGGAATTTCTTTTACTGTTAATTCGTAAGTAAGTTCTTTTTCAAATCCTGCTGTTTTTACTGTAACTGTAATCGTTGCTTTTCCTGCTTTCAACGCCGTTATCATACCGCCTTTATCTACAGAAACAACCTTCTCATCAGATGATACAAATGTATATGTTATATCATCCGTTGTATTCCCCGGATTCAGTCCGATTCTAATTTGATGTTTTTCACCTTTAGATAATTCAGATGGATTCTTTATCTCATCAAGCATAACATCTGTCAAGTGGATCTCTTTTACTGTCACTGTACAAGTAGCTTTATGTCCTCCGGCAACTGTTTCTGCTGTAATTACAGCTTCGCCTTCTTTAAGCGCTTTTACAGTTCCGTTTGCATCAACTGTCGCTACGCTCGGATCACTGCTTGTCCATCTTACTTCACGGCTGTCTTCTGTATTATTCGGAACAAATGACACTTCAAGTTTTTCTGTTTTACCTTTCAGAAGGTCTTTAATTTCCGTCTTATTCAGTACGATGCTTTCTGTATGGATCGGAACTTTCACTTCACATACTGCTGTGATCTTATCATTTGCTTTTGCTGTTGCAACGATCTTTGTTGTTCCGCCTGCAACTGCCGTAACAACACCATTTGCATCTACTGTTGCTACATTCTCGTTTTCACTCTTCCATGTAACAGCTTTTTCATCTGTCGTATCTACCGGAAGATATGCTACACTCAAGTTTGCCGTCTGACCTTTTTCAACTGTCACCTTATCCGGTGTCACTTTGATACCTGTCAGTTTTGCATTAACAGTAACTGTACATTCTGCTTTGTGTGTACCTACTGTTGCTGTAATCTTTGTTGCGCCCACTGCTTTTGCTGTAACAACACCATTTTTTACTGTCGCAATGTTTTCGTTTGCACTTGTCCATGTAACAGTCTTATCATCTGTTGTATTTGCCGGGTTGTAAATCACTTTAAGAGCTTCACTGCTCTGACCTTTGGAAAGTTCCAAAGTCGTTTTATCAAGTGAGATTCCCGTAAGCGGAACTCTCTTTACAGTAACTGCACATTCTGCTGTGAATTTTCCAACTGTAGCTTTAATTGTAGCTGTACCGTCTTTGAGCGCTGTCACTTTACCGTTCTGATCAACTTTGGCTACCGTTGCGTCACTGCTTTCCCATTTTACAGTTTTGCTGTCTGTTGTATCTTCCGGGGTATATTTCACTTTCAATGTTGCAGACTGATTTTTCTCCAAAGCAAGTGTTGTCTGATCCAGAGTGATTCCTGTAAGCGGATTATCTACTGTAACTTTTACAGTATCGCTCTTACCACCCAAACTTGCTTTAATTGTAGCTGTACCAACGCCAACAGCCTTAACCTCACCGTTTTCAACTGTTGCAACATTTTGGTTAGAAGATGTCCACACAACTGCGTCTTTATCAAACGCTGCTGCCGGAGTTCCTTCTACTGTAAGCGTTTTTGAACTGCCTTTTGCTAATGTGAAATCACTCTCTTTGATGTTAAGAGAAGCAAGCTCGATCACAACCGGGATCTGACCGTCTTTGATTTCATTTCCGCTTTTGTCTAATGTTTGAGTTGGAACATCTTTACCTTCGATAGGAGTTCTATCATTATCATTTGTTCCCGTTTCAATTCCTACACAGTTAAAGCCCATAAGACCTGAGCCTTTTGCATTTTCATTAACTGTTACATCAAATGTAAAAAGCAATGTGTCTTTATTTACCGGGTTATTCTCAGTCATTTCAAGAAGTACCGAGAAACCACCTGCTGTATCCACATCCGATTCATCTACGATAAATGAAAAATTCTTTTTCAGAACATTTGCCGGATCTTTATCCAAGCTGCCTTTTACATATGTATATACCTTTGTGTCGAAATCAAACCCGCCAATAACCTGCATCACATTTCCGTTTGGTTTAAGCCAACATTCAACATGAACTGTATCACCGGGTTTCATTTTTGTGACATCCGTCTTAGTTATAATTGACGGTCCGTTCGCAGCCTGTACATCCATCTCCGGAACTGCCACAAATCCCGTGATGACCATGACCAGAGCCAAGACTAAAGCTGCGATCTTGTTTAGCTTCTTTTTCATCCCTTTTTCTCCTCTCCTATATTTTGATGAGTGCCTAGTAATCCTAGTAAATCCACTTAAACATAATCATTATAGGACTTTATTTTTGTTTTTGCAACGCTTATACACAAATATTTACCGTAACTTCTCCTATTTATCTATTTTATACATTTTATCGTAAAAATCATCTCTTTCACACACGCTTTCTTTGGCAATACATACAATAACCATAGAAAAAGCATGCTGTCATAATCTTTTCATCACTGCCTGTTTTTTCAACATTTCTTCTATTTTTATATTAGAAACTCAAAAATTCACACATTTATGGAGGCAATATGAATATAAAAGGACTTGATGTCAGCGAATTTCAAGGTGAAGTCAACTGGGAACAGGTTAAAAACGCAGGATATCAATTTGCTATGCTTCGCGCAGGCTATGGATTCAACACAATCGATAAACAATTTCAAAGAAATGCTTCTGAGTGTAACCGAATCGGACTCCCGATCGGGGTTTACTGGTTCTGCTATGCTGTCAGTCCTGAAACGGCAGTTCAGGAAGCCGACGGATGCTTAAGCGCCATTCGTAATTACCGAATTGATTATCCTGTCTGTTATGATATTGAACAGGCATCCATTGCTTATGCTCTTGGAGAAGGCGTCACCGTAACCTCATCTCTCGCGAAACAATTTGTAACTGCTTTCTGCAACCGCATCGAAGCAAATGGTTACTATGCAATGTTTTATACAAACCGAAGTTTTTTAGACAATTATCTCGGAAATGATCTTGCCAAACGATATGCCTTTTGGTATGCCCGCTACGCATCTTCTTTCGATGGAACGAACTGCGGAATGTGGCAGTATACAAACGAAGGAAGTGTTCCCGGTATCGGCGGAAATGTTGACCTTGACATCGGCTACATTGATTATCCGGGCATCATTCGACAGGCCGGACTTAATCACCTGTCCGGCAGCGTTCCGTCGCCCGCTCCTTCGCCGACTCCGGCATATATTACCTATACCATTCAGCCCGGCGATACTTTAAGCGAAATTGCTCTGCGTTACGGTACAACTGTTTCTGCCCTCGCAGCTCTAAATAATATTGCAGATCCGAATCTTATTTACGCCGGAAATACAATCCGAATTCCGCAAGGCGTCGATTCCGGCAGTCCGGTATATTACACGATTCGCCCTGGTGATACTTTGAGTGAAATCGCCGAAAGATTCGGAACAACCGTTTCTGCCCTTTCCACTTTGAACGGAATTTCCGATCCCAACCTCATTTATGCCGGAAATACGCTTCTGATTTCTTCGTAATCCGCGTAATGAACCGCTTATTCCCAGCTTTACCTGTGTAATACGCACCTATGAAAATATACAAATTTAAGAATTTCGTAATTTTTTTTCGTTTTCTTTTAGACATTGAACATACTTTGGACACATTTTGCAGATATACTATTCAACAGATAGTTGATAAAACAACTATCTCCCCCCTCATAAAGTAAAGGCATCCCGGATAACCGGGATGTCGCACTTTACTCTCATTCCTTTAGATAACTATAAAAAACAACGAAACCCGTTAGCCATAAGGTTAGCGGGTTTTCGCTGTTTATTTTTTCTTTTAACTTTTCCTGCTATTTCTTATTGTTTTTGTATAAGTTCCCGCTTTATCGCGAACAGCAGAAGCAGCAGCGCGATCATCATTCCGATATGAGATAACCCTGCAAAACCGGAGATCATCCCGTTACCCATTTTTCCAACCTCTATCCCGAGAACCTGAACAATTCCTCGAACAAGCATCATAAGTACCATTGCCGGCAGAGCAATATTATATAGAACAAAAAATTTTTTAAACAAAAGATTTTCCGCCAACATCGTTATCTTCGCAAAAAGAGCTGTCAGCAAAAATAACAACGTTCCCATCACTAACAAATGGACGTGTAAAACGCCTAATGTCGTCGGTTCTGTATACCCGTTCCATTTTGTAAATTCTCGATAAAAGACACCCCCTGCCATTGCAAATATAAAATAGGCAATCGCTGTATTTATAATTCTTTTCATATGTATCTTCTCCTTTTTCCATTTCTTTTATGTCACTTTTCAATTTCTTTCTGCAAGCCTGCGCATAATTTCTGCCAAATAAAACATCTGCCATAAACAAAAATATAATAAACACAATTTTCCCCGCCTGCTTTTCCTCCGCGCAACTGTTCTGTTCATTTTCCTCCCCTCTCCGATATGAACACTATTCATATTAGTTTTCTATAGGATATTTGTCAAGTTTTCCTTATTTTTCTTCTTTTCCTCATTTACGATTTTTTTACTTGTTTTTTAGTTTTTTCTTTTTCTTTAATCATTCAAACATACTTTTTACACATTTTCTGTATATACTTTATCTCAGATAGTTGATACAGCAACTATCCCCCTCATAAAGTAATGACATCCCGGATAAGGATGTCGCACTTTACTCTCATTCCTTTAGATAACTATAAAACAACGAAACCCGTTATCCCTTGTGGTTAGCGGGTTTTCGCTGTATACAAACTCTGCATAGAAAACCTGTGTACAAAGCAGCACATTCCGGGATTGTAAGAAATCGCCATACAAAGAACCGCTCCCTGCTATTACCAGGGAGCGGCTCTTCCACACTATCTCACAATATTATCTTGCAAGATGTCTGATTTTATTTTTTCTTTTTGTTTCTGATTACGAGGACTGCCGCTACGATAGCGATTGCAGCTACAAGACCTGCGATCGGAAGCCATACATTCTTATCGTCACCTGTCTGAACTGCACCGGAATTGTTCTTTCCTTCTTCTTTATCAGATGTCGGAGGAACTTTTCCTTTCTCCTCAACAGTCACTTTAATTGTTACTTTTTGGAATTTTTCAGGAATCTTAATTCCTTCTTTTGCCTGAAGCGTTCCTGTCAATTCATATGTTCCTGCTTTGTCTGCTTTATATGCATCCGTGTTCCATACTACTGACAGTGTCTCTTCTGCCTTATCGTTCAGCGTTATTTTCGCTTCTTTCGGAAGATTCAGTTTCTCAACCGGAGTTCCGAACTTCACAGTGAGATCAGCAAGCTTCTCTACTGCTGTCACAACTTTGTCTTCCGGCTTCGGCGGATTCACTTCTTCCGCCTCTACAGTTACATTGATTGTCACTGTCTTGAAGTTTTCAGGAATCTTAATTCCTTCTTTTGCCTGAAGCGTTCCTGTCAGTTCGTATGTTCCTGCTTTGTCTGCTTTATACGCATCCGTGTTCCACTCTACTGACAATGTATCTTCTGTATCATCATCCAATGTTACTTTTACTTCTTTCGGAAGGTTCAGTTTCTCAACTGCAGTTCCGAACTTCACAGT
>NZ_JAPJQP010000006.1:68211-96828 GCF_030825015.1 Mediterraneibacter sp.
CTTTTACTTCTTTCGGAAGGTTCAGTTTCTCAACTGCAGTTCCGAACTTCACAGTGAGATCCGTAAGTTTTTCTACTTTCGCAACTTCCTTGTCTTCCGGCTTCGGCGGATTCACTTCTTCCGCCTCTACAGTTACATTGATTGTCACTGTCTTGAAGTTTTCAGGAATCTTAATTCCTTCTTTTGCCTGAAGCGTTCCTGTCAGTTCGTATGTTCCTGCTTTGTCTGCTTTATACGCATCCGTGTTCCACTCTACTGACAATGTATCTTCTGTATCATCATCCAATGTTACTTTTACTTCTTTCGGAAGGTTCAGTTTCTCAACTGCAGTTCCGAACTTCACAGTAAGATCCGTAAGTTTTTCTACTTTCGTAACTTCCTTATCTTCCGGCTCCGGCGGATTCACTTCTTCCGCTTCTACAATGACATTGATCGTCACTGTCTTAAAGTTTTCAGGAATCTTAACGCCTTTCTTCTTCTGAAGCTCACCTGTCAGTGTCTGTGTTCCAAGCTGATCTGCATTGTAATTTTCTGTAGCCCAGATTACTTCCAGTGTATCTGCGATACGACCGCCTTCCAGTGTAACATTTACTGTCTTCGGAAGGTTCAGTTTTGCAGCAGAAGTTCCTTTTTTCACTTTTATGTCAGCAGGTTTTTCTACTCCTATAACCGTCTTCGCATTCCAGTCGTCTACTGTCAGAACGATCACTGCCGGAACCGCTTTATTTCCGTTTTCATCTGCAGCTACGATCGCAATATTGTAATCTTTGCTCTCATCCGCATTCTTCAATGTGTATTCTGTCTTATCGCTTTCAGCTACTTTCACACCATCCACATATACAAGATATGTAACTTTACTTCCCTGCGGATCTTCTGACGGCGCCCATGTGATCTTCACATCTTTTTCGCCTTCTTTTACAACATTGACTCCGCTTACCTGTGCCGGAGCTTCTTCATCTGCTGCCGCAACTGTCGTAAACGGCTCGCTGCAAAGAGCTTTGTCGGACTCTGCGTCATTATGGTTTACTCCTACGATCATAAATACATAAGACGTACCCGGTTTCAGATTCGTGAACCGTACCGTTGTCTCTGTTGTTGTCACAGGTTCTCCTGCATTTTCCGGAACAGTATCTGTAATCGCTTTCAGCGCTTTTGCTGTTCCTGCATGTTCTACAGCATATACTTTATAAGACTCTGCTCTTGGAAGTTTCGTCCATGAAACAGTTGCTTCTGTACTTGTAACTCCCATTACCGTTGCTTTCGCATCTTCCGGAATCGTCGGAGCCGGAATCTCTGCCGCCTCAAGTTTTGCACCTGCTGTATTCAAGGCTGCTGTAAGTGTATCAACCTGTTCTTTTGTCGTCTGAGTGTCATTCATTCCGTTAACGGCATTGTCGTATGCTGTCTTAAACTCGTTCCATAAAGCTTCTTCATAATCATCTTTATTCAGACCGCTGTATTTTTCAATGGCAGCCTGAAGCGCCGATTTATCAACAGAAGCTGCTGCCGGAGTAAGCACTTCAAGGTAGTCAATGTTTACATTGAGATTATTATGAGCTCTTGCCGCTGTAAACTTGATTGTGTGTTCTCTGTTTTCCAGATCTGTCTTTTCAAATACACACTGCTGCGGTGATCCGCCGGATTTTTCTTCCCAAAGAACCGCGTCGTCTGCCAGCTGTCCATCCAGCTCTACAGTGAATTTACCTTGTGTATTATTTTTCTGAGCATAGAATTTAATGCCTGTTCCTGTAAATGTATAGCTGAACCAAGCGCCTTCTGTGCTTGTCTCTGTCTTCGTTCCGCCGTGATGCTTATCCGCCTCACCTGCATACGGATTTGCCCAGCCGCTCTCGCTCCATGTAATCTTCGGATTTCTTGCCGACTTATCATCCGAACAGTCTTCAATGATCTCTGACTGCGCTGTCACATCTGGAATTGCGATTGTGATCTCACATGTACCCGATACTTCAGCATTCTCTTTCGACGTCGCTTTTACTGTCACAACACCGTTTGCTGTTCCTGTTGACAGAAGACCGTTTTCGTCGATCGTCGCTGCCGCGCCGCCTGATTTTGTTTCAACAGACCATGTAACGCCTTTATTAAGCGCCTCTGCCGGAGTTACTTCTGCTTTCATCTGAAGTGTCGTTCCCTCTTTGCTTACTGTTGTCATTCCGCTTGCGGATGTCACTTTCACTTCTGTAACCTGTACCGCTTCTGTATTCAATACGTTAAACGCATCAAGCTCTACTTTATCTCCGCTTGCAGATGTGTTCTTCTCACCCATTGCCCGAACTGTAATCGTATGGATTCCATATTTCAGAGTCTTATCTTTATGATCCTCTGTAGAGAATACTTTCGCCTGTCTTTGCTGAGTTGCCGAATATGTATCTGCAGTTGCCCATACTTCTCCGTCAATAGAGATTTCAAGCTTACCTCTGTCCCACTGTGTACAAGAGAATACTTCGATGCCTGTTCCGCAGAATGTAAGTTCCGCAGTTTCTGTTCCTGTCGGATCTTGCAGGTATTTCACTGAACCGCCGTAGTTTCCTTCATCACTGATCCAGTTACCCCAGCTTCCTGTATATTTAATCCGCTCATCCTGATCGTCGATCATACCGATCATATTGCGGCAGTCATCTACAAGTACCGCTTCGCTGAGTTCACTTTCTTTTCCGTCAACCACTGAAGAAACTTTATACTTCAATGTTCCGAGGACATCCCACGCGTCTGTGTCTTTCCACTCTGCCGCTTTCAGTCCTGTCTGAACCTGTACCCACTCACCGTCTTCGATCTGACGATATACATTGTAAGATACTTCTTTCTCCGCTTTCACTGCATCCCATGTAAGAGCTGTCTCTCCGTCTTTGATCTTCGTAACTTTAAGGCCTGTCGGAGCTGCTTCTAACGTATCTTTTTCCGGGATAGCCGTAATTGTGTATGTCTTTCCTGCTTCTGTATTGAAGGAAATGCGGTCTGCCGTTACCGGTGTGATCTGAACAATATTTCCATCGCTGTCTTTTACAGTTGCAAGGGAAATGTTATCGTACTGAACAACTGCTTCTCCGCCATTATTGGAATGGATCGCAGCTTCTGTTAATTTGTTATCTGCCCAAGCCATATCAACTGCAAAGTTACCGCGGGCAAGTACGCCTTTTACATTACCTGTTCCCCATGTTTTCGGAACTGCAGGCATCAAGTCAATGTGACCCATGTTGCTCTGAACAAGCATTTCCGCAACAGCCGCTGTATAACCGAAGTTTCCATCGATCTGGAACGGTGCATGCGTATCCCACAGGTTGGTCATGATCTTGTTGTTTGTGATCATTTTGGACAATACATCGTAAGCTTTATCGCCTTCTGTAAGTCTCGCCCATGTTGCAACACGCTGAGCCATCGCCCATCCTGTTGTCACATCCGTTCTGTTCTGCATAGATACTTTTGCCGCAGCCAGCCACTCGTCATTCTGAGCGATCAAGTCTCCAGGGTATAAGCCGAGCATATGGGAAATATGACGATGACCATATCCGCCATTACCCGGAATCGGATTGCCATCTTCATCTTCGTTCAGTTTACCTTCCATAAACCACTCTTTGATCTGTCCGCTGTCGCCAACCTCGATCGGTCCTTTTAAGTCAGCCTGATTCTGTTTCCACTGTGCAACTTTTGCATCATCAACTCCCAAAGTCTCTGCCGCTGTGATCGTATCTTCATACAACTGCCAGATCAGAGAGTGCTCATATGTGTTGCCTGCCGTTCTCGGTCCATGCTCCGGTGAATAACTCGGAACGGACACAAGCTTGCCGTCTGAATCTTCCATCAGCATCTGGTCGTACAGAGTCGCCTCTTCTTTCATCATCGGGTAAATATGAGTTCTCATGTACTCTGTATCTCCTGTAAACTCATAATATTCCCAACAGTTCTGAAGAATCCACGGAACACCTGCCGGAGACCATCCCCAGTCAAATGCCCAGCCCGGGTTCGTCCATCCATACGGGTTGTTCTGTGTATGCGCCATAAATCCGTTTTCAGGATTTTCTTCCGTACTCTCAACTCCTGCGTAAATCTTCGCCGTAATACGTCCCGGCTCTCTGAGAGAATCCACATAATCGATCAGCGGTTCTGCACATTCTGCCATATTTGTCGAGTAAGTCGGCCAGTAGTTCATCTGCAAGTTAACATTCATATGATAATCTGAATGCCATGCGGAGTTATTCGCTCCTACCCAGATTCCCTGCAGGTTCGATGGAAGAGTTGCTCTTCTTTCATTCTTCGTTCCATCTTCATTCGTAGGAGTCTCTCTCGATGATCCCATCGTCAGATAACGTCCGTACTGGAAGAGCATCAGTTCCAGATAACGCTTTTCAGTTTCAGAAGCCTGTCCGTTTTTGTAAGCTTCCAACAATTTATCTGTTGTCTTATCAGACACTGTCTGTCCGATGTTAAGGTCTAATCTTCCGAAAATATGATCGTAATCATTTACATGATCTTCTTTTAACGCCTCATATCCTCCGGCTTTTACTTTCGCCTCAGCTCCTGCCACATATCCTTTGATCAATGCCGCAAGCTGTTCTTTTGTTTCGCCTGTGCGGTATTTCGGATAATCATTTTTATAATCTGTTCCGATTGAAGTAATGATCGTGATCGCTTTCGCGCCGCTTACCGTGATCTTTCCGTTCTGCTTGTCGTCAGTAATCTCGCCCGCTGTTCCATCGTCTTTGATTACCTTCGTATAAGAACTGAACTTCAACTGGTTATCTGTAAGCTGTCCGTCAATCGCGATTGCATTGTCGGATACTTTTTTGTCAAATGTTCTCGCGTAAGAATTCTCATTCGGATTATTACTACTTCCGCCTTTTTCCTCATCCGGTTCCACACGAACGTCAAAATCAAGCGTTCCTCCGTCCGTCGCCGTCAATCGTGTAACAAGAACGTTATCGGGATAACTTACAAAGTTCTCTCTTGTGTAATGCGCGCCGTTGTGATCATAATTCACTCCGGCTACCGCCGTGCGCAGATCAAGGTCACGCGAATATCCTGAAACATTATCTTTTGTGACATTTTTGAAATCCAGATACATATTTCCATAACTCAAATAGTATCCGTATCCCTGAACTCCGGCGTCATCACTGACTCCGATAAGCTGTCCTGCAAGATTACTGTCGAACCCTTGTCCGTTTTTCAGTTTCTCTTTCAACTGTTCCATAACCTTGCCGTTCTGACCATTTGATTCAATGTTACCGCCGTTATAGTCTTTCCGACTGTCTGACGGACCACCGGACCAAAGTGACTTTTCGTTCAACTGAATACGCTCTGTCTGAACGCCGCCGAACACACTGGCTCCAATCGCACTATTTCCAAGTGGAAGAGCCCATTGCTCCCACCCCGTATACGAATTGGGCGCCTCTTCATCATACCACAAACGCAAAGCATTTCCCTCCGTTTCCTGTGTCTGCGCTAAAGCAACGTTATCCTCAGCCGCCACAGAGAAAGGAGCCGCCGATACGACAGTTGCCATCGCAAGTGCGACAGACAATGCTTTTCCGCCTGCTTTTGAAAGCTTCCTTTTCATCCTTTTCCTCCTTTAAATTTGCACAAGAGTACAGGGATAAACGAATTAAGCCGAGTACTCCGATGCTACGTTGTACTGTTTATCATATCACACTTTTCCTATGTTTTGTTGTATTTTTATGATTTAAATTAGTAGCAGTTTTATATTTTCGTGTTTTTATACATAAATCAAAGGATAGATGCAGCCGTTTTTTGTCTATATCGTCCAGTTTGCGTCTATCCTTTTCTTTTTCACATTATATTTTTTCTATATAAATACTTTTTTGCTTCGATTATCCACGAAAAATCGTGTTTTCTGCGCGACGGATTCCTGTTTTTTCACGCTCATTTACGATTTTTCCGATAGATAATTTCCAATCCTTTCAAGAGCAAATGATCATCCCGAATAATCTTTCTTCTGCAATGAGGAATGATCTTTCCTGCCAAACCGCCTGTCGCGACAACAGTTACATCACCGTCCACTTCTTCCTCCAAACGGTCGATCAATCCGTCGATCGCTGCGGCGCTGCTGTAAACGATACCGCTCTTCATACAATCCGCCGTATTTTTCCCTATTATATGCCCCGGCTCTTCCAGACTGATCCCGCCAAGCTGAGAAGCATTTGCTGTAAGGGAATCAAGGGAAACACCGATTCCCGGATAAATCATTCCGCCGATATAATTTCTATTCTTATCAATAACACAAACTGTATTTGCTGTTCCCATATCAAAAATGAGAAGCGGAACCGGATATTCCGCAATCCCGGCCACTGCACCGACAACAAGATCGCTGCCAAGCTGCGCCGGATTATCAATCCTGATATTCAATCCTGTCTTGATCCCCGCGCCGACAGTAAGCACTTCTTTCTTTAAAATCTTTTCAACCGCAACTTTCACAACTGTCGTAATCTGCGGCACGACCGAAGAAATGATACCGCCTTCTAAATCCGTCTTTTTAATATGATAGATATCCAGCACATTTTTTATGTCGATCGCATATTCCAGCTCTGTTTTTGTCTTCACAGTCGAAAGCCGTTCCACAAATACGCATTTTGCCCCGTCAATACAACCAAGCACAATGTTTGTATTTCCGATATCAATAGCCAATATCATTTCTAAAACCAAGCCTTTCTCTTACGTTCTTTTTCAAAAGCGCTCTTCCGATACATAAAGTCAGCACTCCTGCTACAATCGCTTCAGGAACTCCGTTTATGCCGATAATGGAAAGAATAAACGTATAAACACCCGATACCGCCACATTATTTGCCGATGCATATGCTTCCCTGAAAAACAGGAAGATCAGGTTCATAACAAGCAGCGTATTTGTCATCGCTCCTGCCACGCCTGCCGTCACAAGCCCAATACTTGACACGCCCGTCTTTTTTGTCTTTTCATTTGAAAAACGCAGTACAAGTTTGTATACATAATACGGTATAATTCCTACAAGTATACGAGGAACGAAACAGATGATCACGCTTCCCAAACCACCGCTTACTCCTGCGATACTGTAAAATGGTGTAAACACAAATGAGGTAGGCGTCGGGTTGATCGTATTATTGATAAAACTTGTCAATCCAAACAGGAAACCGAGCGCTCCTCCTTTTTTCGGCCCCATCAAAAGTGATGCGATAATAACCGGAATATGTATGATTGTCGCACGGGTAAATCCAAGTGGGATATATCCAAGGAAAGGGGTAAAAGCCATCACACATATGACTGCTCCGAATATTGCCACCTGAACCATGCTCATCGTACTGAATTTGCTCGATGAGCGCTGTTTTCCCGACGTCTTCTGATCTTTGCTCACGGTCTTTTGATCCGCTGCGTACTGATCCGCGCTGCATACCTCTGCTGTATTCATTTCTGCCGCACATGCTGCTGTGCGATTTTCTGTTATTGTTTTGTTTTCCATGTCTGCCTCCTTGTTATCATTCCCTTTCGGGATACAATACATTTGGCGCTGAGAAATCTGTTTCTCTGCGTACCGTTTTGTTTCGATTTTGTTTTGATTTCAATTTTTTCGGTTTTGCTTCATCTTCATTTTTATTTCACTTCTGTCTGCTTTCGTCAGACTTTCCGCATTTCTGCGATCATCGTTAAAATTTCTGCGGCTGTCTCCTCTTTTGTCATTTTTCCGAGTGAAACTTCCTTCTCTTTTGTGATGACCGTTACGACATTCGTATCTCCGCCAAATCCTGCGCCTTCCACTCGAAGACTGTTTGCGGCGATCATGTCGAGATGTTTCTTTTCCAGTTTTCTTTTTGCATTCGCAATTAAATTTTCAGTCTCCATTGCAAACCCGCACAAAAACTGTCCCTGCCGTTTGTTCTCGCCAAGATAAGCCAAAATATCATCTGTACGTTCCAATTCAATCGTCAGATCCGATTTGACTTCAGATTTTTTCATCTTCTCAGCGCTTACATGCTTCGGCCTGTAATCCGCTACCGCCGCCGCCTTGATAATGATATCCTGTTCCTTCGCCCGTCCCTTAACTTCCTCGAACATCTCCTGCGCGGAACATACATTTACGACGTTCACAAATGCAGGAGTCTTCTCTGCTGTCGGACCTGATACAAGAGTCACTTCGGCGCCTCTCCTTGACGCAACTTTGGCAATGGCATATCCCATCTTTCCGGTAGAATGATTTGTAATATACCGTACCGGATCGATTGCTTCCCTCGTCGGACCTGCCGTCACGAGAACCTTCAGACCTGCCAGATCTTTTTCATATGCGATTTCCTGCAAAATGACGTCAAGCAGAACATCCGGCTCAACCATCTTCCCGGCTCCGGTGTCTCCGCATGCAAGATATCCGACTGCCGGATCTATGATGCCGTACCCGTAACCATGCAGAATCTTTAAATTGTCCTGTACGATCGGATTTTCATACATATTCGTATTCATCGCAGGTGCAACGAATTTCTTACATCTGCATGCCATGACTGTTGTTGTCAGCATATCGTCCGCTATACCATGGGCAATCTTCCCAATCACGTTGGCGCTGGCAGGCGCAACCATCACAATATCGGCTTTTTTTGCCAAAGACACATGTTCCACACTGAACTCAAAATTACGGTCAAAAGTGTCTACGAGACATTTATTTCCCGTCAGCGTTTCAAACGTGATCGGATTGATAAAATTAACCGCATTTTCCGTCATGAGCACATGTACGTCCGCATGAAGTTTTTTCAGCGAACTTGCAAGATATGCAATCTTATATGCAGCGATACTTCCGGTAACCCCGAGCAAAACTGTCTTGTCTTTTAACATTTCCGTACCCCCTTTCCTTTTGCTCCGCTCCATTATATTGTATCAGTTATAAAAAATCAACCTGAACAAATCGCATGTTCAGGTTGAAACCTCTCTTTATTTAGAAAATATATTCGTAAAAGAAATACTCGTCTGCATTATACATTTTCTGCATTTTGCCGAATCTCCACATACTGCGTCAACTTGCGAAGCAAAACACCGCCTGTGCTGTTTCCCAGGATCATAACAAGAAGCGGAACAGCATATTCTGTCGGCGTACTTACAAGACCAAAATAAAACATATTTGCAATACAGTGCTCAAATCCCGCTAAGATAAACACGGAAACACAAAGAAATACTGCGATCGTACCTAAAATATTCGGTTCTTTCTTAAATGTTGCTACAGCGATATACATCAGCATTCCACAGCACACCGCCAGCAAAAACAGACTGATATATGTATCTGATAATTTTATTTCTACAATCGGGCCTGCCTTCTCAACCAGTCTCGTTCCGATACGAGTTTGTTTCATAAGAAACGCCATAATGTTAACCCCGATACCATTTCCAACCAAAGTGATCAATGTCTCTGCACAGTTGCCTTTACAGATATATCCAATCTTCCCAGTAAACAAATTTAATTCCAAATTAATAATCGTAAAAAGTCCTAATCCAAATAAGAACGACGCCACGATTGAATTGTCCATGTTCAAATAAACTGTACAGCCGATTCCGATCATCAATCCGGCAACAATAGATTTTTTTAAAGCTGATAAATGTTCCATACCTTACCTCATTCTTTTTCTTCTAATTATAAGTGCTTTTTATAAAACAATATGTGCATACCCAGCACACCGTTTCGGCTTCGCAGGCACAACGTGCCTATTATACCATAAATACGGCAAATGTATAGAACTGTTTTTCATATCTGATAAGATTCATAGCTATTCCTAATCCCTCGACGTTTCCAGAAGAAAATTTGGCAGATATTTTAACTTTTTCGGTTTTTTCCATTTTATTAATCTTCTGTTTAGAAATTTTCGTGTTCTTTTATTCTTTCAACATACTTTAGACATATTTTCTCTTTATACTAAATGTCAGATAGTTGATTAGCAACTATCCCCCCTCATAAAAGTAATGATATCCCCTGAACAAGGATATCACACTTTACTCTCATTCCTTTAGATAACTATAAAACAACGAAACCCGTTAGCCCTTGTGGTTAGCGGGTTTTCGCTGTTATCACATCTGATGCTTACTTTTCACATCATTTTATAAACATGGCATCCCCAAAACTAAAGAAACGATACCGTTCTTTCACTGCCTCTTCATAAGCTGCCATAACATGTTCTTTTCCTGCCAGAGCAGACACGAGCATAATAAGAGTCGATTCCGGTAAATGGAAGTTTGTAATCAGGCAGTCCAATGTTTTAAAACAATACCCCGGATAAATAAAAATTTCTGTCCAGCCGCTGCAGGCTTTTAAATGTCCGTTTTCATCCGCCGCAGATTCAATCGTCCGACAGCTTGTCGTTCCGACGCAGATCACACGTCCGCCTCTGTCTTTTGCACGGTTGATCTTCTCTGCCGCCTCTTCACTGATCATATAAAATTCCGAGTGCATATGATGATTTTCCACATCATCCACCTTGACCGGACGAAATGTTCCCAATCCTACATGCAGTGTTACCCGAGCAATATCAATGCCTTTTTCTTCGATTTTTTTCAGCAGTTCGGGTGTAAAATGAAGTCCTGCTGTCGGCGCGGCGGCAGAACCCGAATGCTCTGCATATACCGTATTATATCTGTCCTTGTCCTGCAGCTGATGCGTAATATACGGCGGAAGCGGCATCTGACCGAGCTGATCCAAAATTTCTTCAAAAATACCTTCATACTCAAAACGGATCAGTCTGTTGCCTTCGTCTACGACATCGACAACTTCTCCCACAAGCAGACCGTCTCCGAAACTGATCCGGGTTCCCGGTTTCGCCTTACGTCCGGGTTTCACGAGCGTTTCCCATACGTCATCCGCTCCTCTTTTCAGAAGAAGCACTTCGATCTTCGCTCCGGTTTCTTCTTTTGCTCCGATCAATCTGGCAGGGATTACCTTCGTATCATTTATCACAAGACAGTCCCCTGCATTCAGATAATCGATAATCTCACTGAATACATGGTGTTCAACCTTTCCGGTTTCTTTGTCCACTACCATAAGTCTGGAAGAAGAACGGTCTTCCAGCGGATCCTGTGCGATCAGTTCCTCCGGCAGATCGTAGTAAAAATCACTTGTTTTCATATTCGGTTTATCTCCTGTTATTTCTAAGAAGCAAGCCTTGCGTGTACTCCACGCAAGGCTCTCCCCAAATTTATTTCTGTCTTTCGCACTCTTGAGCTATTTTTTCTTGTCTCATTCTTAAGACACTTCTTTGTTTCGCACTCTTGAGTTATTGCTGTTTTATTCCCGTTTTATTTCTCTTGTTTTATTGTGTTCTAAGCTCTGCGCCCATTTTCTTTCCAAGTTTTTTCATAACCTGTTCGGCAACGCTTTCAATTTCCTGAGACGTCAATGTTTTCTCATCAGATCCGATCGTCAGCCTGATCGTTACGGATTTCTTGCCCTGAGGAATCTGTTTTCCTCTGTACTCATCTACAAAGGACGCATCTTTCAGAAGCGCGCTTGCTTTCTTTTTGCCCATAACAGCATCATAAATGTCATTCCATACAGCATCGGAATCAAAGAGCATGGAAATATCATAGTCTGTTTCAGGATACTCGGCGAGATGTTCAAATTTATTCGTTCTTGATTTCAGCGGTTTCAGTTTTGAAGCATCCATTTCAAAAAGGATCACGGAAAGATTCTTAATGCCGCACTCCATAGAAACTTTTTTCGCCACAAGACCCATATCACCGATCTTCTCGCCATCGAGATAAATGTTCAGCCATACAACATTGTCAGCCCATACCGGTTTTTCTTCTTTTTTAAACTCATACGCCTCCATATGTGTATATCTCGGCATATACTCAAGAACACCTTTTGCTTCTCTGAAAAGCATACTGATGTCTTTTACGCTGCTTGCAAATGCCGCGCCGATATGTCTGCGCTGTTCAGGGAGCGATTCTGTCTCATCGTACGCAGTTGTATAATTTTTATCAAAGAATACCTGAGCCTCTTCAAAAATAGCGAAGTCGTTAAAGTAACGCTCGTTCTTTACAACTGCCTCGCAAAGATTCGGAAGAAGAGAAGAACGGATGCAGCTCATATCCGGCGCCGGAGGTGTAGAAAGTTTCAAAACGCCGTCTGTATTTTGGAGAACTGCATTTACAAACACATCATTCATCCACGGATAAGTGTATACTTCCTGCATTCCGCAGCGTATTGCAAGATATTCTTTGATATTTCTCACAAGACTCTTATCTTTCTGATTGATCGAGTCTGTAAATGTTGTTGTAAATTCTGTTGCCTCGAAATTATCATATCCATACATTCTGGCAACTTCTTCCATCACATCGTCTTTGATGGAAATATCTCCTGTCGAACGCCATGTCGGCGCTGTCACATGCATATTTTCACCGTCGATCTGAACGTCAAATCCAAGCTGCTCTAATTTTCCTTGAATTTCTTCATTTGTCAGATGTTTTCCAAGTCTCTTCTCAAGCCATGTCAGATTAACGTCAATCTCTGCTCTGTCGAGTTTTTTCACATAATTATCGCAATATCCGGTCACCTGAAGTTCAGGATAAAGCTCTTTAAAATACTTCATTGAAAGGGCAAGCGCCTGATCGCATCTTTCAGGGTCAACCGCTTTCTCATAACGGGAAGATGCTTCTGTACGCGTGTCATAACGAAGCGCCGTGCGGCGGATACCTGTTGCCTCGAAGTTTGCGACTTCAAGGATCACACGCTCTGTCTTCGGCAGGATCGAATCTTTCGCTCCGCCCATAACTCCGGCGAGAGCAACCGCTCCTTCAGAATCTGTGATCACAAGATCATCTGTGTTCAATTCAAGCTCTTTATCATTTAAAAGAAGCAGCTTCTCTCCTTCTGACGCATGTCTTACAACAATGTGATCTGTAATATTGTCCGCGTCAAATGCATGTGTCGGATTTCCTGTTGCAAGCATTACATAATTCGTAATATCGACAAGGGCGTTGATCGGACGCATTCCTACTTTCCAGATTCTATTCTGCATTTTATACGGTGAAGGTTTCACAGCCACACCTGACATCTCAACACCAATATATCTTGTACATCTGTCAGGATCTTCGATCTCAACTTTAAAATCAGACTGAACGTCTGTCTCAAAAGGCTCGATCTTTGCAAGCGGCAAATTATAAAGAGCCGCGATTTCACGGGCAATTCCGTAATGACCCCAAAGATCCGGTCTGTTTGTCATTGATTTATTATCGATCTCAAGAAGTACGTCATTCATATCCAATGCATCCGCCAAAGAAGTTCCTGCCGGAACGTCAAACGCCGACAGATCAAGGATTTCTCCTTCTGTTTCTGACGGGAACAGTTCTCCCAACCCGATCTCATCTGAAGCACAGATCATACCAAATGACTCAACTCCGCGAAGCTTGGAATTTTTGATCACTACAGGCTCACCCTCGCCGTGCCAGCGGACAACCGCTCCAGGACAGGATACTGCGACGCGCATTCCTTCTTCCAGATTAATTCCTCCGCATACGATATCTTTGATCTCATCGCTGCCGATATTTACTTTACATACTCTCAATCTGTCTGCATTTGGATGCGGCTCAATCTTTTCGATCACTCCGACGATCATATTTTCAAAACGCTCTGCAAGATATTCCACATCTTCCACTTCTACTGTAGACATCGTCAGATCGTACGCCAGTTTTTTCAGATCTGCATCTTCAGGAATATTTACATAATCTCTAATCCATGATAATGATAATTTCATATTCTCTCTCCTCTATCTAAACTGTTTCAGGAATCTTAAATCTGCACTGTGGAACAATCTTACGTCATCAACGCCATAGCGCATCATGACAAGTCTGTCCAAACCGATATTTACATAAAATCCTGTATATTCGTCCGGATCAAGCCCTGCTGCCCGAAGAACATTCGGATGCGGAGAACCGCCCGGCATAACCTCGATCCAGCCGACATGTTTACATACGCTGCACCCTTTGCCGCCGCAGACCTGACACTGCATGTCGATCTCAAATCCAGGCTCTACGAACGGGAAGAAACCGGAACGCATTCTGACTGGAACATCCGTTCCAAACACTTTGCTCAAAATACTCTTGATCATTACTTTACCAGATGTAAATGTAATATCTTTGTCCACGATCAGCGCCTCATACTGGAAAAACGCTCTCTCATGATGTGCGTCCGTTGTCTCGTTTCTGTACACACGACCCGGGTATACAAAACGGTACGGCGGTTTATGTGTCTGCATATAGCGAACGCTTCCGCCTGTCAGATGCGGACGAAGACATAGTTTCTCATTCGTACTTCCACTGTCATGTCCTTCCAGCCAGTATGTGTCCATGCTCTCACGCGCCGGATGATTCGGAGGGAAATTCAATTTATCAAATGCATACATCTCACTTGTGATCTCATCTTCCTCGAACACCTCAAATCCCATCGAACGGAATGTATCATTCAAATCGTAGCACATCTGCGTGATCGGGTGAAGTCCGCCGCCTGTCGGCAAAATTCCCGGAACAGAGCAATCAAAATCAGGAGACACTTCCGAAGCTTTCAGCTTCAGCTCCATCCTCTTCTCATCGATCAGTTCCTTCACTTCATTTTTTGCCTGATTCAAAAGTTTTCCCATCTCAGGACGAAGCGCTGCATCCACTGTCGGAATTTCTTTCATTAAAAGACTTAATGAACCTTGCTTTCCGATATACGCGCTTTTTACATTTTGCAGTTCACCCTCGCTCACTGCATCAGAAATCTTACCTTTTGCTTCTGATAAAATGCTGTTGATTTTATCTTTCATTTTATTTCTCCTTCCCAAATTGTTTTTCATTTACTCATTCTTATTTACACAGCCGTTTTCTTCCGCTTTGCCGCAGTGCAATCTTTGCAGAGCGCTTTTGCGCCTTCCTCTTTGCCGCAGTGCGATCCTTGCGGAGCGTTTTTTTATGATTGGGGAACCCCCAATCATAAAAAAACACCGTCGCTTGTCTGTTCAACAAGGGACGATGTAAATCGCGGTACCACCCTATTTCAGAGCATCTATCTGCCCTGCACTCTCATTGTGTAAAATATTGCTACACGAACATCCGGCTTAACGCGCAAACTGCTTTTCGCCGGAAGACTCCCATACTGAAACTTCAAGAAGGGTCGCGCGGAATGCTCTCAGCCGATGACGCTCCGTCTCTGGGTCGCTCTGTCTTCTCTACTCACATATGTTCATAGTCTAAATTCTGAAATTATAATTTTATTTCCGTTACATTTTTTGAATTTCCCCTCTGCAACAAGAAATCTTGCTCCTACTGGTCAATTCCTACATTATTTTGGCACAGATTATGTTTTTTGTCAATGACGGAAATCTATCTCCTCTGTCACCTTCCGCATAAGCATTTTACCTTAGTTCTAAATATCGTTCTGACACTTCTTTTTTTATCCTGTACAACGTATTCCAATCTTTTGCTTCATCTTTCAGATCAAGCGTAAATACCCCGCGGTCTGCATCCAGTGTAACATAAATTTTTGTCGGCTTATAGAAAAATCTGATCTGAAACTGCCCCATAGGGCCGATCGAACTGCTTTCACCGATCACCCGTATCTGTTCGCCGAATATTTTACAGATAATCTTCTTATATTTACACATCATTTCCTTTTGCTCTGTCTCCATACGTTTCCGCTCCCCAGCCTTCGTTTACCATACACCATCTTCCTGTTTCCGGCATCACAAGACCTGCAATAATATAAAGTAGCAACCCGATCCAAAAAGCAAAACCTATGATATCGCTCCTTGTCTTTTCCTTTTCACTCAAGTCTTCTTTCTTTTTTATCCTCCACATTCCTTTTTATCCTTTTACCTTTTTATTTCTATTTTCTCATTTCTCTCATCCAATTTCAATTATCCCCCAATATTTTTCAATTTCTGATCCAAGAATACAGCAAATAAAAAATTATAGTTATTAATTTCATAGATTTTATTACACAAATTTCCCACCGGATATATATGATACACGTTCATAATATAACCGGTGGGTTTCGTTTATATATTCTAAATTACGTCCTTTCAACATATTTTTCTTTGCCGAGGCATATTACCGATCAATCCATATTTTTCAATATAATTGTAAGTTGCCCCAAGCAAGTTACATTCTTCCATATATCTGCTTCTTACAATTTCTGCATGAAGCATTTGGCCACACTCTGCATCTTGATACAGTTCATTCAATTTGATTCGCAAATCTTTAAAAATCCGTTCCTGCCTGCTTATCCCTCCTCCAATAACAATTCTTTCCGGCGAATAGCAAACCTGAATATTATGAATCAACACAGCAAGATTATCAATAAATTCCTTGTATACGCTCACCGCATCCGGGTCTTGTTGTTCAACCCAATTAAAGATCATTTCCCCATCTGCTTTGATATGTTTCACCTGTTCAGTTTTTGAAGGGAAACACCCGCATAACTTCATATCGATATTATGAAGCATTTCACTCGAATCCTGACTGTCAATATCCAGATTTTTGTATTTACATAATTTATACGTCATCCCTAAAACACCGACAGACATATATGCAAGCATCATATCTTTATATTTTCCAGGATCTGTAATCATATAAGAAAATTCACCTGCCGTGAAATTTTTTCCCCAATGTACGGTTCTATTTTTAATCACGCCGCCTCCTACAGCCGAACCTAAGATCAATACAACTCCATCTTTGCAGTCTGCAAGCGATCCCTGCCATGCTTCTGATAACGCTCCGCATTTGCCATCATTTTCCACAGCAACATTAACCGGACACTTTTTTTGAACAAGATCAATGATATTGCAGCCATACAGCTCTCTATAAACTCCTGATCCGTATAATTCCCCGGTCTGCGAATTAATATATCCGGGAAGACTAAGAGCAATTCCGTCTATCTCGTTTTCATACTTTTTATAAAGCGTATAAATCGTTTCTACAAATTCTTCTTTTGATTTCAAAGGAGCCGGTATTTTTCCACTCTGCTCCATATTTGCATCAGCATCTACAAGTGCATACTTTACGCTGCTTCCGCCGAAATCACAGGCCAGACATTTTATCCCTGACATTTTGTCACACCTCCCGTCTCTGAGTTGATTTCCGAAACAATACTCTTTTATTGTTTTTTCACCTGTACATTTGACCGTCTTAGTCTCCTGAATCGCTGTCTGAACTGAACCATGTACGGACTTTCACTGCTCAAAGCACAAAATACAAGAAGCGCAACTGCAACTGCCGCATTATTAAACTGACCGGATAAGCCCATCGCTACAATTCCAAATTTAATTAATTGCACAGTCACTCCACCAATATACACGCCAACAATCAAATTTACATATTTTTCTAACGCAGCCGCCACAAAAAAGCACATAATTGCACTAAATACCATATCCATACTTCCCATGTTTGTTGTCGGGTTTTGAACATTTGACCTTGCAAGGGAAAGCACTCCATAAAAACCACTGTATAATCCGACAAGTATAAAAGAAATCAATTTCACCTTATCTACATTAATTCCTTGTTGTTGTGCAACGTTTATATTGTTTGCAACAGCTTTCAGATTAAAACCATATTTTGTCTTGGTATAAAGCACATAGGCTATAAAAAAGAAAATCACTGTACTTATAATAACAACCGGAGTCCTGTTAAAAAACTGTCCAAAACTCGGATCAACCGATACTCCGCCGCCTCCCCATGCTAATGCTGAAATACTTTCCAAAATAAGCATTGTTCCAACTGTGGCAATAATAGATGGAACCTTCATTTTAATATAAAGTAATCCCGATAAACACCCAATAATAAGACTTGTAACTATAATGCAAACTGCAATCAGAAGGTTTCCTCCGCCTAAGCGGTTTGCAATGCCTCCTCCCAAAATGATACCTGCAATCACATTTGCACCTGCTGCAAAATGCCACAGTCCTAATTTACACGCGAATGTGACACCCCATGCAAGAATTGTAGGAAGCATTGCCTGTCTCAAAATATCTAAAATCTGAGTTCCGCCCATTGCTTCGGGACGCATTATTAATAAAATCAAATATAATATGATCGGTATCGCGGCTGCCGAAATTACGTTTTTTATCATACGTCCTTTTCGTTTTCCCATTATCAGTTCTCACCTGCTTTTTCTTGAACCATTTTCAAACTATAAGTCGCAACTTCTTTTTCAAACGACGCTTCATCCATGGCTGCCAATGCTTTAATTTCCTCAGCCGTATACGTCTTAAACTCCGAAAAATACTTACTATAAAGTTCTGCATCTTCTACCGAAGTCATGTAAATATAATTCGACTTCACTTCTGTCGGCGTATCTGACTTCGGCTGATCTGTTAATGTACAATACAAATTCACTAATGCATACACAGGATCAATTTGACTTCCCGTTGTCAGCATTGCCAAATTACCTTTTTTAAATGCCCCCGGCACATCTACCGGCGTATCAAAAGACGTCAGTTTTATATCAGTTCCTTCAATATCTGTGACGATTGCATCAATCGCTCCATTTGAACCGGACGAAACGATAAGTGCATCTATATCTGGGTTTGCCGCAAGCAGCTGATCCGTTGCATCTGTCATATCTGCTGCTGTAGCTGTAGAAGAATTTGTTGATACTTCATAAGATAAACCAAGCTCCTTCAATCTGTCCGCCACACCTTCCTGACGACGATCTATAACACCATTCCCAGCCTCTCTATTAATCAATCCAAACTTTTTACAACCTGCTTCTGCCAAAGCGTCAACCATAGCAGCGCCTGCACTTTCTTCATCTTCTACTACATATCCGGTAAAATAATCACTGCTCATGCAATATTCATAAGTCTCTTCGTCAATAATATTTCTGAAAAATGCCTGCATATATACTCCTGCACTTTCACAAATTTTCAAATAATCATCGACCGCCGTATCTACGATTGGACAAATCATAATTCCTTCGCATCCTGCCGACACAAGATTTTCTACCGCTGTTATCTGACCTTCCGCATCATAATCTCCTGTTCGATAAACAAGTTCTACCCCCAACACGTCTGCTGCAAAATCAAGCGCCTCTTTTGAGTCTGCACCTAATCCATCATCTGTAGACCAAATACAGACACCAATTTTCATATTTCCGTCTTTTCCCGATGAATCCGATCCACTTTTGCCATCAGAACTACATCCAACAAGCATACCAACCCCAATTACCGCGGCAGCTCCTGCCGACACGATTCTTTTAACTATATTTCTCATTCTGATTCCTCCTTTTCATATTTGTTTTCCCCCGTCATTTTTATTTGTTTACGCATGTTCCTTATAAAATATATGGCACTCCGTCCCTGTCAAACGTCAGTGTTACAGAAACAAGAAAGATGATTCCTTCTATTAATCCAACCATATTGGGACTTACACCTATAACATTTAATCCATTTTCAAGAAACAAAAGCATCAAAACACCTACAACAACATTTAATATCTTTTCTTTTGTTCCACCCGTTAAAGAAGCCCCTCCGATTACCATCATCAATAATAATGTCACATGGAATCCTGAGCCTGACGTTGCTCCTGCAGAGCCAGATCGCACAACTGTCATTAATGTTGCCAGCCCCATCATTATACCTGCTGTTAAATATGCCAAAAGTTTAAATTTTGTCACATTAATTCCCGCCGCACGGGCTGCTTTAGGATTCGATCCAATATCCATGATTCTCTTTCCTAATTTCGTATAATGAAACAAAACTACCGCAATAATAATCGCCGCAATCATTACAATGTAAAAAAGCGGAACATTGTATAGATGCGAAAACTCGCTTGGAAGCTGAAGACCTTTCGTTCTATTTGCGATCAAATATCCGGCAACTCCTTTTCCAAAAAAAGACACCGCAAACGAAACGATCACACTATTGATCCCTAATAAAATATTCAAACCTCCGATTACCATTTCGCAAATAATCGTCAATACAAAAATAACCGGAAAAACAAGCCAGCTTCCCCACATTTCTGCCGCTAAAAGTCCTAACGCTCCGCTTAAACATATGATTCCATCCAAAGACATGTCCATATTTCCAAGAGACATCGTAAACAGAATTCCCAAACCTGCCACGATATAAGTACATGACTGAATTCCAATCTGTTTTATATTGTTGATCTGCAATGTTGTTCCTCCGCTCAACACCGCAAACAGCACAATAACAAAAATCAGTGAAAACACCGGAAGGCAGGTTTTTATCGCATCTTTCTTTAATGCAATCTTTTCCTTCATATTCTCCCTCCTGCTATATCATTTTATTAATTACGTCACTCTCGCTTACTTCTGAAGATCTCTTGATTTTTCCTGTGATGCGTCCGTCGCGCATAATAAGGAGATTATCAGACATTCCAATTAATTCCGGCAATTCTTCAGATACCATCAGAACGGATCTTCCCTCTCGTTTAAATTGCTCCAGCAAGCGATAGATTGCAGCCTTCACTCCAATATCAATTCCCCTTGTCGGACAGTCCATTAAAACGATCTGCACATCATTTGCCGTACATTTTGCGATTGCAACTTTCTGCTTATTTCCCCCGCTTAAACTCGATACCGGAAGATTCAAGCCTCCTATTTTTATGCTAAGCATCTTAACTTGTTCTTTTGCAAGTTTTGTTGTTGCATGCGGTGTAATAAGAAACCCTTTCTTTATCTTATCCATAGACATCATATTTATATTGTCCCTAATACTCGCCGCCAACATCAGCCCTTCCGATTCTCTGTCTTTCGGTATGTATCCCATTTTATTTCTTACTGCAATCTCAGGGCTCTTTATTTCTATATTCTGTTCTGTAAGAACAACTTTCCCGCTATCAGGCTTAAGCAATCCAAACATCACTTTTATCAGATCATGCATACCGCAGTCAGTTAATCCGCCGATTCCTAAAATTTCCCCTTTGTGAAGCTTCAGCGAAACATCATTCAATCGGTTTCCCAGACAAATATGTTTTGCTTCAAGAACTACCTTATCGTGGTCCGATGTATCTTCATAATCCTGTCTGTAATATCCGCCTGTCAATTCTCTTCCGATCATATTTTTCCGCATCGAATCTACCGTAATCTCGTTTCCCGTAAGCGTCGTAATATATTCCCCGTCCCGCATAACCGTAACAATATCACATACGCTTTTTAGCTCTTCAAGATCGTGTGATATGAAAATTACAGCGTCACCTTTTTCCTTCATCTCACGAATCAGCTTATATATAACTTCTCTTCCTTTTTGTGAAAGGGCTGTTGTTGTTTCATCAACGATTAAGATCTTGGGATTTTCTTTCATCGCCATTCCTGCCTCGATCAATTTTCGATCCTCAAAACTCAATTCATCAATTAACATTGCCGGTTCAACATCTTGCAGCTCTATTTTTGTTAATACATTTACAGCGGCTTTATTCATCTCTCTGCGATTGATAATTCCTTTTGTTCCAAACTGATCTTCTTCTCCGAGGAATATATTTTCCGCTACTGTCAGATGATCAATCGTTCCCTTTTCTTGAAGCAGCATACATATCCCTGATCTTCTTCCATCAATCATATTTTTAGGACAATGCGGTTTACCTTCCATTAACATCTTTCCACTATCCGGCTGAAGGCATCCTGCAATCATTGATGTGACGGTCGATTTTCCGCTTCCATTTTCTCCGATCAAGCCGTGAATTTCCCCGGAACGAATTTCTAAATGCATATTTACTACAGCTTTCGTGGGACCGAATGATTTATTCAGTCCCTCCACCGTCAAAATTACTTTTTCTTTTCCCATAGCTTTCCTACCATCTTTTGTCCGCTATTACTGTGCTCCTGTTCTTGTTACCGGATTTATACAGTAATCAGGAATTTCGTCTTTGATTTCCCAAATATAAAGCTGATTTCCTTCTGAATCTTCGATCACCGCATAATCCTTACCCTCAACTGTGAATCGTTCACGAAGTACTTTTCCTCCAAACTCAACAACTTTCTCTAATGTTTTCTCAATATCTTTTACTTCTATAACAAAGCTCGGCGCCGGTGCAATATCTTCTGTTTTCGGTTTCAGATACCCGTACTCAAAAGAACATACTCTTGGTTCCCAATCCGGTGTTCCTGGTCCTGTTGCACAATACATCAGCGGATTTTCTTCATCTGAATGTTCTGTGTTAATAATATCCCATCCGAAAAGATCTTCATAAAATGATCTGATTTCATCTGCTTTTCCTTTTTCATATTCCATTACCCAGCGCCGTGTCCTGCCTTCCCCTTGCTGAGGAGCAAAATCTTTTGCCGGGTGAAAAGAAATATCAAAAGGATCTCTATTGGGATCTACTTCCGGCGGATCAACATGAATTCGTCTCTTTTCAATGCTTCCCGTCCACGGTTCTTCCAAAAACTGACTTCTCGGAGCTCCACATCCCGGGCAATGTGCCGGCACTTCTGTTTCTTCAAATGCAATCGGGAAACCACAGGCAAAACAAGTATATATTTTCTTCATCGCTTTTTCCTCCTATTCCTCTTCATCATATTCTGTTTCCAACTCGTCCCAAGTCCTTGAAGACGGACATTTCCACAAGTAGAGATAGTTTCCTGCCGGATCTTCAATTACCGCATGAATCTCCCAGCTCTGTTTACTGTCATCCAACGGTTTTGCAAGCGCTGATTTCGTTTTATCCAAAATCAACTTTCCTCCATGATCAATAATCTTCTGAATCGTTTCTTCCAACGGACGATCCATATGGATTTCCATAAACGGTCCTGGTTTCTCAATTTCTCCCGGCGCCCAGTGTACAAACATATTCATATGTCCCGGAGTAACACCTTCATAATCGTACTGTGCCGGACCGGTTGCTATAAGCAGCGAAGGATGTTCGTCTCCTGCCGGAACTCCGCTTGCAGCAACGGGCATCTCTATCATATCCCATCCAAAAACATTGATATAAAAATTCTGAAATCTTTTCAGATCTTTGTATGTGATAACATACAATCTTGTCCTTCCATGAAGATCCTTTTTTGTAAACTTTTTCGGCGGACGATAAGGGTAACTATTTGTTTTTACTTCTGACATGATTTTCCTCCTTTTGTCGTTTTCTTTACCTGTTCTCGACTCTTTTTTCTCACTCGTGAGCTTGCATTTAATTTATCAAACAGGTGCATTTTTATATATCATTTAATCCATTTTTATAGTATAATTCTCACATCAAATGAAAATAATTGTATTTGTCTGAAATATTTTCTAATCTTTGGAGGCATCTATGGGATACTTAAACAATAAAGAACTTTTTTATCAAGAATTTCTAAATCGGGAAAATAATAAACGCCATCACAAATATGATGAAGAAATGCTGCAATACGATCTTTTAAAAGCAGGTGATATTAATGGATTAAGAAGAAGCATGCAAATGTGGACTTCTGCCCTTCCCGGACATCTTTGCGATGATGTTTTACGAAATTATAAATATATGTTTGTCGCTTCAATTACCCTTGTCACAAGATTTGCAATCGAAGGCGGAATGGATGATGAAATGGCATATAATATCAGCGATTTATATATTCAAAAAATGGATAAATGCACAACAAAAAAAGAACTTGATACGATTTATGAAGACATGTGGATCTTTTTCACAAACAAAATGTCAGAAATCCACAAGTTTAATATCTATTCGAAGCCTATTTTGAAATGTATTGATTATATTCAAAACCGACTGCATGAACAGCTTACTATAAAAGAGCTTGCTGATTTAGTTAATTTAAATCCAAACTATCTGTCCGCTCTCTTTAAGCGTGAAACCGGACAAAGCATCACCGAATACATTCGGAATATGCGCCTTGACGCAGCCAAAAATATGTTAAAATATTCTGATATCAGCTATGCCGAAATCGCCTCAATACTAACCTTTAGTTCACAAAGCCATTTTACAAAAGTATTTCGTGAAAAAACAGGGTATACACCGAAAGAATACCGGCAGACATTTTATCGTTCTGCGTTTGACCCCCATGATGATGACACTAGAACAAGAACCGGGAAGAATAAATGTCTGCTTCATTGACACAACTAATCACCGGAAATGACAAAAGGCATATTCTTGAATTGTAAGCGGTCGCTAAAGTCTCGGGCAAACCCGGACTTTGGCTCCTCACCATTACAAAAATCCCCTGACCGCCGCAGATGTTTCTTTTACATCGCACTGTCAGGGGATTCTATTATTTTACTGTGTTATCGACTTATTATTCCTTCTCTTTATTATCTTATTTATCTATCGGTTATTTTGTTGCCTTATAGTAATTAATCAGACATCCGTCCAAAATGATCTGTCTCTCGGCATCTGTCAGATCTCCGAGTTTCAGATGGATTTCTTTCAATTCATCACCGACAACATATGCGTTGATAACGTCTTTCTTTTCCTCAACCGCTTTTCTCACATTCGGAACGAAGATATAATCTCCGTTTTTAAACGGAAGCGCCTCATGATCTGCGTCTGTCAGGAACGGAAGCATTCCCCAGTTTATCAGATTGGAACGATAACGTTTTGTCGCATACTCTACGGCAATGTTCGCCCATCCTCCGAGAACTTTCTGACAGGAAGCAGCCTGCTCACGAGCAGAACCATCTCCCGGTTTTACTGCAAAAATAGTACTTCCGACACCTATATTTCCTTCTCCTGCTTCCGGATATGTTTCCTGGATCTTAGCCATAACCGGTTTCAGCTCTTCCAACGCTTCAAGAGGACATGTACCGGCTTCGATTGCTTTCTGTGCTTTCTGAACCTCTTTCGCTCTTCCTACATATGCAGGATCTTTTCTTGAAAGTGCAAACTCTGCAAGTCCAAGCGGGTTAGAGCGATAAGAAGACGTCTCTCCTGACGGAATGAGCTCGTCTGTTGTCGTTACCGGATCATGGATCTCAGATACAACTTTCACGATCAGATTTTCAGGAAGTGCAGACATCTCCGGCCAATCCTTAATATTCGGACCAAACTGGATCTCTACAGTCGGATCAGCCTCTCCCTTGCTGTCGAATACACGATTTGCGTAAATATTCTGATCAAAGTGATATTTCTGTCCTTTATATTCTACGTCAAATGCCGTAGCCGGAGTCAAGTAGCCTTTATTTGCCGCCGTTGCAGCAATAGAACGAGCATCCATAAGAGCAACAGAAGAAATCTGTCCGCTCTGGAGCTTACTTCCTTCACGGTTCGGGAAGTTTCTCGTTGTATGACGGATAGAAAATGCATTATTTGCAGGTGTATCTCCTGCTCCGAAACACGGACCGCAGAATGCTGTTTTTACAACAGTGCCTGCTTCCATAAGATCGGCTACAACACCATTTTTCACCAGTTCCATATAAATCGGCGTACTTGCCGGATATACGCTGAACGTAAATGCGTCTGATCCGATATTATGACCTTTAATAATGTCTGCCGCCGCGCAGATATTTTCAAATCCGCCGCCTGCACATCCTGCAATAATTCCCTGATCTACATAGAGTTTTCCGTTACGGATCTTATCCTGAAGAGAATAATCTACAGCTCCGTCAAGACTTACGAGCGCTTTCTGCTCTACGTCATGAAGGATATCCGCTAAATTCGCATTCAGTTCATCGATCGTATAAACATTGCTCGGATGGAACGGCATTGCGATCATCGGCTTGATCTCGCTTAAGTTTACACGAACACATCCGTCATAATATGTAACTGCACCCGGATTCAGTTCTTTGTACTCTTCTTTTCTTCCGTGAATCTCGTAGAATTCTTCGATCTTCTCATCAGTTGTCCAAATGGATGACAGACAAGTTGTCTCCGTCGTCATAACATCAATTCCGATACGGAAATCAGCACTTAAGTTCTTCACGCCCGGTCCGACAAATTCCATTACTTTATTGTTTACATAGCCGTTTTTAAATGTCGCTCCGATAATTGCAAGAGCAACGTCCTGCGGACCTACACCCTTCATCGGCTCGCCTTCAAGATAAACAGCGATAACTCCCGGCATCTTAATATCATATGTTTTGTTCAAAAGCTGTTTTACGAGCTCAGGACCGCCTTCTCCCATCGCCATTGTACCGAGAGCTCCGTAACGTGTATGGCTGTCCGATCCAAGGATCATCTTTCCGCCGCCTGCAAGCATCTCTCTCGCGAACTGATGGATAACTGCCTGATGGGGCGGAACATACATACCGCCGTATTTTTTCGCACATGTCAGACCAAACATATGGTCATCTTCATTGATCGTACCGCCGACTGCACAAAGACTATTGTGACAGTTCGTCAACACATACGGGATCGGAAATCTCTCAAGACCTGACGCGCGGGCTGTCTGAATAATTCCGACAAAAGTAATATCATGTGATGTCAATTTATCAAATTTAATCTGCAGATTCTTCATGTCAGAAGAAGTGTTGTGTGCTTCTAACACACCGTAAGCCATCGTATTTTTCGCAGCTTCTTCTTTAGAAACCGGAACTTGTACATTTCCTGTATCTTCAACAATCTCAGTGCCATTGAGCAAATACACACCGTTTTCATATAATTTGATCATATGAAACCTCCTTTTCGTTTGTCAATTTTACGCTATTTCTATATATTATCATACTTATTGTGAAAATGTAACCAATACAGCGAAAAAAACAGCTGCGACATACAGGGAAAACAATGAAAAACGGCAGGAACATCTTCCCGCAGATTTACTCCCAGGAAAACTTCCTGCCGTTTTCAAATTTTGATACACTTTTTTCAGATTTTAATACGCATTTTTTAAGATTTGTTTTTCCTTATCGCTCTTATCCTCTCTATTTATAACACTGTAAGTTAATATTCTCAACAAGTCCCGTTTCTACGTCTATATCTACTGTGCACGAATTATCATAGCTTTCTTCATCATACCAATAATAAGTATTTCCATACTCTTCGTCTTTATACGAATCTGTCGGCTCGCCATACGCCGCAAGAACGTCCGCCTCTTTTGTTCCGACTGTAATTCCGCCCGGGAAGAGAACTGTAAGTCCGCCTTCCTCCAGATCATAGGAATATGCCGAGATCGCGCCTACAAGACAATCTTTCAACTCTTTCGGATCACTTTCCATATTTACCATATCTGCCATGATCGTATTGCCGTTATCGTCTTCAAACCATGCAAGCTCATACTCACCTACATTTACCACATAATCTTCCGGTGTATATTCTCTGTCAAGCTTCAGCCCTGTCGCCTCCAAATCCGCCAGACTGCATGGAAGCGTAATCACTTTATCGTTGATCTGAACTGTATAACTGTCCCATTTTGCACCGAGATCTTTACTCTGCTCCGCCGGTTTTGCCGCCTTTTTGTCTTCGTCTTTATCATCTGCGTCGTCCGATACTTCTCCGCCTGCTTTTTCGATCACATCTTTTGGAACTTCAATTTCACCTACACTGTCATATTCATGATACGTCACTTCGATGGAACATACTGTAACATCAACGCCTTCTTCCTCCATTGCCTTTTCCATAACATCCTGCATATCGAAAGAAATCTTTGCCGGGAGAATATCGCCTTCGTAAACAGCAATCGTACATGGAAGGGTGAGGTCTTTGATCACATCCTTGTCGACTGCTGAATCCAAACCATTTACCATACCTGACTCCATCATTCCCGCAATATCAGAACCTTTAATCTCTCCTGTCATCTCAAAGCATTTTTTTCCGTTTACTTCTACCTTTTCTTTAGACATCTCGAAAGATTTCGCATGTACTGTCATACTGTCTGCAAGATCAGAAATTTCACCAGCCATATCCATTTCCGAATCATCCATGTCTTCTTTTGTCCACTGATCATTCGCCATCGTATATACAACATACTCATCATCTTCTTTTACAGTATACATTTCAATCTCGGTTCCGATATTCGTACCCATCATTTTCATATCAATGGCGCCTTTGCCATGACTTTCACCCTTTTTAAGATCCAGATCCATGTCCAAATCTGCCTGAACACCGATTGTGGCTGTATCATCTCCCATTTCCATATCAATCTTCATGTTTGCCACTACCGACTCTGCGTCTTCCAGATTCTTCATCATATCATTCAATAAATTCTCTGGAGTTGCCTTTTTCCCGCACCCTGACATAAGCGCTGCTGTCATCATCACCGCCATTCCCAGTGCCACTAATTTGTTCCTACGTTTTTTCATACCTTTTCCTCCTGATTATATATTTTTTATTTACGCTCTTTTATTTTTTCCTCCCTTTTTTCAATCTTATGCGGGATATTCAAAATCCCTTTACTTCAAAAGCATGTCATCCTAAAAAACTATTTATTATCTGACTTTTTATAGAAATCTTAGAACTTATTCTTTTTTTCGTTCAAACATTCTATAAATTTTTCACTTTTCTTGATTATATCTTACTTCTTTTCTTTTCACAACAAAAAAATCCGAACATTGACTAATATCAATGTTCGGATCTTTACTTTAATGGAGAATACGAGAGTCGAACTCGTGACCTCCTGCTTGCAAGGCAGGCGCTCTCCCAACTGAGCTAATCCCCCAAAGCTTCATAGAACTTTTATAAAGTATCATATTCTCAGAAACTTGTCAAGATTTTTTCTAAAAATATCTCCCATCATTTTATTTTATTCATATAGAGGGTGTCGCAAAATCATCAGATTAGATGATTGAGCGATGCCCTCGCTCTATA
>NZ_JAPJQP010000028.1:0-21639 GCF_030825015.1 Mediterraneibacter sp.
TAGAGCGAGGGCATCGCTCAATCATCTAATCTGATGATTTTGCGACACCCTCTTTTGTTTTTGCATAAGAAAGAACCGCCCCTGCGCCAACAGGAACGGCTCTGGGATATATCCGAAGATATACACCTAATCAACAAAAATATTGTATCATCTTCGGAACAGTCACGCAAGCCGGAACACTCGTTCCATGCTGGCTGTTATTTTTGTATCCTCGTCCCTATGCATGGGGCGCGGCTTGAAACATACAAATGAATAAAGGAGATGATAACATGTCGGAAAAGATCAAACGCTGCGCGATCTATATCCGTGTCTCAACTTCGGAACAGATGATGCACGGAAAATCCATAGAAGCTCAGCGTGAATACCTTGCATGCTATGCGAAAGATCATGGAATGATCGTTACCGGTATCTATGCAGATGAAGGTAAGACTGCAAGAAAAGAGCTCAAGAAACGAAAGGCAATCCATGCTCTGCTGGAAGACGTAAAGGCCGGAAAGATTGACGTAATCCTCTTTTGGCGGCTGGACCGCTGGTTTAGAAACATGTCCGACTTCTACAAAGTACAAGATATCCTGGATGAATATGGAGTATACTGGATCTCTGCCTCAGAACCGGGCATCAACATGGAGACTAGGGACGGCCGGTTGCAGCTCAATGTTGTGCTGTCAATCGGACAGAACGAAGTAGATACAACATCCGAGCGTATCAAATTCGTGAACGAAGCATCTATTCGGCAGGGAAAAGTCATTTTTGGAGAAAACAATATGCCGCGCGGTTATAAGGTGGGAATCGTAGATGGAAAGAAATGTATGGTCAAAGATCCGGAACAGGAAGAGATGGTAAATGCATTTTACGATTACTTTGAAAAACACCAGGCTAAGCAGCAGACTCTTCGGTTTATACAGCGTAACTACGATCCCGCTTTTTCTTACGGTATGCTGCGCACCATGCTTTCCAGTGAATTTTACAAAGGTACATACCGCGGGATTCCATACTGCCCCGCTTACCTATCAGAGGAACGATGGGCGCACATCCAAAACATCAGCAAAAAAAGTATAAGACGTACACGATCCGGAAGGGTCTACTACTTTACCGGACTAATCCGATGTCCGCAATGCGGACAGATTTTATGCGGAACTGGCTGCAAATCCGTTGTAAACAGAAAGACTGGAGAAAAACGAGACTACTGTTACTACAGATGCAACAGGGCAATGATTGACCGAATCTGCACAAATCAGCACAGAGTAAGCCAAAATCTGATTGAAAGCTACCTTTTAGATAATCTGGAGAATGAGTTTAAAATGTACAAAATCCGTGTAGAAAACGTAAAGCAGCAAAAAAAGAAAGCGCCTCCGGTTCGAACAGAAAAGCAGATCGACAAAGAACTGGATCGATTAAATTTGCTCTTTCAAAAGGGACGAATCGAATGGGACTATTACAGCCGGGAATACGACTCACTGGAGAAAGAAAAAGAAGATTTAAACTCCGTAACCGTTGATCCCGAGCCTGACTACTCATTTATTAAGACACTCCTTCAGCAGGATTTCAGGGATATTTACAGATCATTGACACCTGAAAACAAAAGAGCCTTTTGGAAAAACACGATCCGGCAGATCTATTTAAAATCCGATTATACGATTGACTATGTTGATTTTATTTAAGCTGTCTGCGCCTAAATTGTCATCCCCGTTTGGAGCTGATAAAACAATGACTGCTGTTATTTCCGGCGAAGCTGACATTGGATTTATGGGCTCTGAAGCTTCTGTTTATATGTACAATGAAGGAGCTTCCGACTATGTCGTTAATTTTGCTCAACTCACACAAAGAGCCGGTAATTTTCTCGTTGCACGACAGGAATCTACTGATTTTCAATGGGAAATGCTGAAAGGAAAAATGGTTTTGGGCGGCAGAAAAGGCGGCATGCCTGAGATGGTATTTGAATATATTTTAAAGGAAAACGGAATTGATCCCGAACAAGATCTTACCATTATCCAAAATATAGACTTTGGTTCTACAGCGCCTGCCTTTGCAGATGGACGGGGAGATTTTACGATTGAATTCGAACCAGGAGCAACTTCTCTTGAATCTGCCGGAAAAGGTCATGTTATCGCATCTCTGGGAGAAGACAGCGGATATGTTCCTTACACAGCTTTCAGCGCCAAAAAAAGTTATTTAAAAGAAAATGCAGAAGTAATCCAACATTTTACTAATGCCCTCCAAAAAGGAATGGATTTTGTTCAATCTCATACTCCTGCTGAGATTGCTTCTGTAATTGAGCCTCAATTTCCCGAAACAACACTTGATACGATTACAACAATCGTAACCCGTTATTACGAACAGGATACTTGGAAAAACAATCTGATTTTTGAAAAAAGCAGTTTTGACTTACTTCAGGATATTTTGGAAAGCTCCGGTGAACTTGAGCAAAGAGTTCCGTACGAAGATCTGATCACTACAGAATTTGCAGAAAAAGCTGCACAATGATATAATAAATTCATGTCCGGTGTGGCAAATAACAAAAACGACAGGGAGATATCTTCATGATTGATAAGAGACTTGTTCCTTACGGCGGACTGAAAAAAGAACCTTTTTCAGGAAGCCATAATGGTATGCGTTACATGATGCGTTCAGACAATGGCAAAGAAAGCACAACATTTACTGTTTTTATCTATCCCGAACCGTGGTGTTTTGAGCAAACGCCGGAAGATCAGATAGAAAGAAAAACTTTTGAACTTTCTGAAGCAGGACTTGATCTTGCAATCGCTTGGTTATGGGAAAGATTTGAAACTGAACAGGAACGTTGGGAACAGGCATTACAGGAAATGATGCACACTGTAAAGAATCATACACTTTAGTTTCTTTTTAGAAATTTTAATTTTTCTTCCATATATTGTCACACCTCCTTCACAATTACCTGTTATCTTATGTATATGAAAACGATAGGAAACACAAAACAGTGTATTCCCCATCGTCCATAACAGCAGAAAGCTGATTTCTGTTGTTTTTATAAAAGGAGACGGCGGCTGTATATACAGTCGGTATGTACAGCCGCCGGACTTCGCCTAAAAACAAATCTTTTTAATTTTCAGGCTTATCATCATTTAATTATCAATTCAAAAATAATATTTTTTCTTCATTGATCCATAAATAATCAGGATATCCTTTTTCCTCTATTTCTTTTATTTTTTCTCTCTGCACAAACCAACAGATCGGACTTTCATCTTCTGCTGCAATATAATAATTTTGTTCAAAAGGAAGACGCGCGCTGCTCTTAAGGCGAAACGGCAGCATATTCTCTCCCCGCTCTCCCCAAACAGGAATAAAATCATGCGCCCGGTAACCAATCCATTTTGATTCTTGCGGCACGGTTTGTTTCACCTTGAGACGAACCCCCCATTCTTCCGCATCCAAAGTATGATCGTCTATACGGGTCATCTTCGAAAAGTTTTTACATCCGGTAAGTCTTGCCGCTGTCCGGCTTTTTGGATTTTGAAACAGATCTTCTGTTTTCCCAAATGCAGCGATTTTTCCTTCGTCCATAACTAAAACCTCTTCGCTGAAACGATAGATTTCATCTCGGTTATGAGACACCATAATAACCGTACCCTCATACAACTCCAACATTTGCAGCAATTCCTGCTCCATCCGGTCTTTCAGATACATATCCAAAGCAGAGAAAGGCTCATCCAATAAGATCACTTTTGGTTCATATGCCATAATCCGGGCAAGAGCTGTCCTTTGCTGCTGCCCTCCTGAAAGCTGATGCGGATAACGATTTTCTAATCCTGTCAATCCAAACTTCCGAACCATCTCTCCAACTCGTCTCCGTAAAACTGGTTTCTTTCCTTTTAACCCAGCTGCTATATTCTGTTCCACCGTCATTGTCGGAAAGAGAGCATAGTTTTGAAAGAGATAACCAACCTTTCGTTTTTGCGGCTTTAGATTTATTTTTGTTTCTTTATCAAACAATATGTTTCCATCTATTTCTATATATCCACTGTCTGGAGTTTCTATTCCGGCAATGCTTTTCAATGTCATACTTTTTCCGCTGCCTGATGCTCCTAAAATACCGATCCGTTTTGACTGACTTTGAAAGCGGATATCCAAACAAAACTCTCCCCATTTTTTCAGGATCTTCACATCAATCGCCATCTGTCACCACCTCCCAATATGTTTCATCTTTCGCCCGGAAATCCAATTCATAAGAAAAACAATAATAAAAGCGATCAAAATGACAACTGCAACCCAAATCCCGGCAGACACATAATCTCCATCCTGAATAACCATTGCGATTTTCTGAGAGATTGTCCCTGTCTTCCCCTGTATATTTCCCGCCAGCATTGACGTCGCCCCGTATTCTCCCATTGCCCTGGCAAATGTCAGAATCGTTCCTGATGCGATTCCAGGTCCGGCTGTCGGTACAACAATCTTCCAAAAGATTTTTGTTTCTGACATCCCAAGTGTACGTCCCGCATAAACCAGGTTTGCATCAATCTGCTCCATCGCCGCCCTTGCGTTACGATACATAAGAGGAAATGCGATTACAGTCGCTGCAATCACACATCCGATCCATGTCTGCACGACTTTAAATCCAAACTCCTCAAACAAAAATGCTCCGACAGGTCTTCGCCTGCTAAACAAAAGCAGTAAAAAAAATCCTGCTACGGTGGGGGGCAATACCATGGGAAGCGTTAAAATTCCGTCTAACACTGCTTTTTTCCCCGGAGAAGCTTTCACCACTTTTCGAGCCGCAAAAATTCCCAGAAAAAAGGAAATCACTGTAGCCACAATTCCTGTCTTCAACGAAATATACAGCGGACTCCAGTCTAGCTCTTTCAATATTCCTGCTATTTCTTCCATTTATCCTCACTCCGCATTAATAATTCTCATTTTCCATTGATGATTCTTACTTTGATAATTCTTACTTTGCATCGACAGGATCTGTCTTCTGTTTATTTCACATCCGTATCAAAATAATAGGATTCAAATACTTTTGCAGCTTTATCAGACAAAATAAATTCCATAAATTCTTTTGCGGCTTCTGTTTGCTTTTTGTCAGCTTCCTTATTAACAACCTGTGCAATCGGATAGATGACGTCCCCCGTCAGATCATAACTTACCGTTTCTAAAATCTCAAGATCATCTTCATAGCCGTATGTGTCGGAGTAATAAGTCGTTCCAACTTCACATGAGCCTTCCACAACCGCCATCAAAACCTTGCTTACATTGTCCTGCTCGCTGATTTCAACTCCGCCAAGTGTCTCAGATATTTCCTGTGCCGTAACAGCGGCGGGATCTCCTTTTGCAGAGATCATCCCCATATTTACAAGCGCCTGTCTCGTATATTTCCCTGCCGGAACACTGCCTCCTGCCAAAGCAATACTTTTTGCATCCTGAAGATTTGCAAGCCCTTCTACCTTCGTATCACTTCCTTTAAGTGTAACAACGACAACCTGATTGTTTACAACATTATGCCGTGTTCCATCTACTAGGAATCCATCTGATTCAAGTATATCCATTTGCTTCTGCGCTGCCGAAAAGAAAAGATCGCATTCATACCCTTCCTCAATCTGGGTCATAAGAGTCCCAGAGCTGTCCGGATTATATGTAATTTTCACATTTGGATGATCTTTCTGATACTGCTCTGCCAATTCAGTCATGACCTTATTCAGACTTGCTGCAATAAAAACCTGAATTTCCGTCTCTTCTTCTGCTTCATTTTCTTCTGTCCTGGAATAATCTACGGCTGCCGGTCCTTTCTCTTTTTTATTTCTAGATTCTTTTTCCAATCCGCAGCCAAATACAGAGACAGCGCATACAAGCGCTGCCATAATTGCAATCACTCTTTTTTTCATGTCATTTCCTTTCAATTCTCTTTTCCTTCCGCCTTCCACTCTTCTATTTTCCGGCTTCCGCCCGCCTATTTTTCTCCTGACATTTTGAGATACTCCATATCCTCCGTTCGGTCAATATCAAACAGCTCTTTTTGCTGCGCCTCTACAACCCGCACTTTCGCCGCGTATTTTCCAAGGATTTGTCTTCCGCCCTCATCTCCTGTCAATCTCAGCAGTTCCCGGAAGAAATCTGACGGCCACAAAACCGGATTTCCTTTTTTCCCCTGACAGCCTGCACAGATAATATTTCTCTTATGCAGCGCCGCATCGTTTAATATTTTCTGAATCGTAGAAACTTCTAACCGTGGTTGATCGCATACGCAAAAGAGAATTCCGTCCGGCATCCAGTCGCTGCCTTCGATTCTATCTTGACAGCCCGTGATCACAGCCTGTACGCCAAGTTTAACAGACTGTGCGATTCCTTTTTCCGGTTCTTTATTTTTCACAACGGAGATCCCCCTCATCTGTGCCTCTTTTATAATCGCGTCATCTCCGGTCACAATGAAACACGGAAAAGAGGAAAAAGCCTCAAATTTTTCCATCATAAGCAGATACATCGGCTTTCCGTCTATCTTCACATGCAGTTTGCTTTTTCCTTCCTGACCTGCAAATCTCCTGCCCTGACCTGCTGCCAGTATAACAATCGCATATCGATTTTTCATCTTTTCAAAACGTTCTGCTGCTTCCAGCACTCCCCCGCCTATCGCTCTTGCTTTATCTGAAATTGTCTCACAATGGGATCTTTCTGCGCGGGCATCAATATCCCCGATCTTTAAATGTTCCGTTACAGCCGCTCCCGGCTGCAGCATCCCTCTTACAATTCCGCTCATCTGTGCAAAAACCGGTTTTCCTCCGGTCATTGCAACAACCTGCCCCTTTTCGACCAGATCTCCAATCTTCACTTTCGGTTCTATCACTCCGTCCGCCGAAGCCCGTATAAGCCGTTCAGTCGTATATCCTCCTATATTTCCCGGCACTCCGGTATTCGCGATCGCGCTGCCGGTCCATATTATCGAACCAAGAGTATGTCCTCTTTTCGTTTCAACAACACAATGGCAGTCCTTTCCAGCCGTAAATCCAGGACCGATTCCTATCACAAAAGGGGCATCCGTAATCCGGGTTCCTGTATTTTTCTTTGCAATGATCGCATCTGCGATCACATCTGGTTTATACCAGTTTCTGCATTCCGCTTTCGGATCCACCATAACAGGGATCTTCCCGTCTCTTATGGCTGCTTCGGCCTCTTCCTGATTTTCGGCAAGCACTGCTTCCATTTCTTCGACATTTGCCTGCCCTTCATATACTGCCCGTGACAGCGCAACAGTTCTCCTGACTGTAAGGGGAACTCCGATCTCTGTCATTAAAATTTGATGACCCGCGCCATAGAGTCTTGACGCAATTCCTGTTGCCAGATCTCCTGCGCCTTTAATCAATATCCTCACGAATTCCATCCTCTTTTCTGTTTCTTTTAAATGATGTCACCACTATGTTTTTTACGCCCCGGTCTTTTAGTTGCTCGCATATTGCCACCGCAGCTTTTCTTCTGTCGGCACAATCCGCTTTATTCAAAATAACCGTATATTCCGCAGAAGGCGGACAGCCTTTTCTGCCCGCCTTATCTGATAGCGCAAGCGCCGCAATATCATATGCCGTAATGCGCTCTTTCCTGTTTTTTTGAAGAATCTGCTCTGCCTTTTCTACGCGAAAACATGAAGATTCCAATGTGCTTCCGATCGCATCCAAGCCATAAACCGAAAGAACATGTCCGGTTTGTTCAAGAATGACCGGTTCGTGTTCTGCCGGAACTTTAAGAGGCATCCGTTTCGCTCCATCTGCCTCAATCAGGATCGGCAGTTTCCACCGAAGAACTTCCGCAAGAATTTCTTGTGCCGGCGGAGCTGTCTTTCCCGAAATCGGATCATGACTTCCGATCCACACTCTCCCAAACTTTTTTAATCCATCTCTGATCTCATCTTCCGACGCATCTTCTAAAAAGTAAGGTGTACCTTCCTTCATGATCCGTGTTGTCGTCATAAAGATCACGCGACGGTTTCTTCTGACGAACTCTTCTTCCAAACGATGCAGAATGGTTGTCTTTCCGCCTGCACCAACGACAGATACGACAAGAGCTTTCAGGTCTGCTGCTTCGATCAAAGATTTACATCCACACAACTCGCCGTCTTTATAACTAAATATCATTTTATTCTACTCCATGACGGATATAAGTTCCGGTTTTTTCCTCAACGATCTTTCCGTTTTCTGCCACAAGTTTTCCACGCAAATAAACCTGCTCTGCTCTTCCGGCAATTTCTGCTCCTTCCATCGGACAATAATCACAGGCAGACTGATGATCTGCCGCAGTCATCGTCCACTCGGTATTCGGATCCCAAATAACAATATCCGCATCACTTCCCGGAATAAGCGCGCCTTTCCACGGATACAGCTTATATAATTTCGCCGGATTTTCGGACAAATACGCACACATCTGCTCCGCGGTGATCCTGCCTTCATTCACTCCGTACTGCCACATAAGCGCCGGACGTTCTTCTGCTCCCGGAATACCGGCCGGAATCAGCATAAAGTCCTGATCTTCGACATTTTTTTGTTTCTTTGTAAACCCGCAATGATCTGACGCAATCGTTTGGATCCTTCCTTCTCGAAGGGCATCCCACAATATCTCACTGTTTTTCTGCTTCCGAAGCGGAGGATCGATCACATAATTGCATGCTTCTTCCGCCGGAAGCGAATACTTATCTTCATTTAATAAAAGATACTGCGGGCATGTTTCAACATAGACTGTCTGACCATTTTCTCTTGCCTTTAAAATCTCTCTGTATGCTGCCGCCGTACTCAAATGTGCGATGATCACCGGAGTATCTACACATTTTGCGATCTTTAAGATCCTTCCGACCGCCTCAGCCTCCGCTTCCTTCGGATGTGTCCACGGATAATCCGCAAGGTCTGTTCTGCCTTTTGTTTTCTCCAGTTCTTTTAAACGTGCCTGTATGATCCCGTGATTTTCACAATGAATTGCCGCAATGCCGCCTAACGTTTTCACTTTGGAAAGAATTTCGTAGACCTGTTCATCGTCCAGCATCCTGTCGTATGCCGTATATAATTTAAAGGAACAGGTTTCTTTTTTCACGATTTCTTCAAGTTCTTTCTCGATCTCCTCATTCCAGTCGCTCAAAGCCAGATGAAACGCATAATCACAGGAAGCCTGTCCGTCTGCTTTTTGACGGCTGTCGGCAAGCGCCTTTTTCAGGCTTTCTCCTTTGTGCTGCTCTGCAAAATCGATGATACATGTCGTTCCCCCTGCCAACGCAGCTTTTGTTCCGGTTTCAAACTGATCTGCTGCCGCAATATTATGGAACTCTGCCGCCATATGCGTATGGGCATCTATAAATCCAGGGAAAAGGAGCTTTCCTCTCACATCAATAACCTCTGCATCCTGAAATGCAAGATTTTTCCCTGCCGCAAGAATTTTCTCTCCTTTCACAAAAAGATCGATCTTTTTCAAACCTTCCCCGCTGACAACCGTTCCGCCTTTGAATAACCGTTTCATCATCAATCCCCTTCTTTCTTGTAATTTATTCTTTCTATCAAAAATAATTTGTTCTTTTTCAACAGAATTTGTTTTTTAATCTATACTGCTCTTTCTGCTTCCCGCCTTACTTTGCAGCTTCTTTCTCCTGATCTTTCTCCTTCGGAAGGATCAGATTTAAGATCACGGCAAAGATTGTTGCCAAAACAACCGGTGAAGATGCAAACGTATTGTTTATGATCGCCTGAAAGTTTTCCAGATTCATACTCATATTCAACGCGCTGTGGATGCTCTGCGTCATCGGATCCAAACATCCGCTGCTTAAGGAAACTCCCATTCCGATGGCAATCGAAAGTCCTGCCACTGTCGCATTGCGCGCGGTCAGTTTCTCCGTCACAAGCAGCCTGATCCCTGTCATTGCTATCGATGCAAATACGGAAACTACCGCTCCTCCAAGTACGCACTGCGGGATTGTTCGAAGCAGCGCGGAAAACTTCGGAATCAGACCTGCTACTAAAAGGATTCCCGCCGATGCTGCAAAGACTCTTCTGGAAACAACTTTCGTTGTTCCTACAATTCCGACATTTTGACTAAACGTCGCCGTTGGCGGACAGCCAAAAAAGGCGCTTACAATATTTCCTACTCCATATCCGATAATACCGCCATTTAATTCTTTGTCCGTCGGAAGGCGATCCATACCTCCGCTTGTCGTCGCAGAAAAATCTCCCATAGCCTGAATCGAATTGACTAAAAACAGAATTGCCAAAGGTATGATCGCCGATATTTCAAACCGCATTCCAAACTCCAACGGCTTCGGAATCTGAAACCATCCTGCGTTTGAAAGAACTGAAAAATCCACCATTCCAAAACAAAGAGCAAGCACATATCCGCATAAAAGTCCGATCAATATTGACGCCAGTTTAAAAAGACCTTTTCCGTAATGGTTTAACGCAACAACAATCGCAAGCGTCACGAAAGAAACCAGCCAGTTCTGCCATGAACCGAATACAAGCGCCGACGTCTTTCCCTGCTGTTCTACAATCACTTCATATGTATTAGCCGGATTTCCTGCCATATAATTAATCGCTGTTTTATATAACGATAATCCGATCGCAAAAATAACCGTACCGATTACCAGTGGCGGAAACACTTTTCTGATCTGCTTGATCGTCAGTCCGACAATAATAGCCACAACACCGCCTATGAGCATAGCGCCCAAAATCGTATCAATGCTTTTCGCCTGTGCTGCGATCGCTGTCATCGTCGGCACATACGCGAAACTGACACCGATAATAACCGGAAGTCCCGAACCCATTCTCACCTTATTTCCATACAGCTGCAGCAAAGTGGACAGCGCAGCAAAGACAAGAGACATTTGGATCAAAAGTCCCATATCCACGTTTCCGCCTGCGTTATTCGCTGCATTCGCAACTAAAATTGCCGGTGTTACGCATCCAACCACTGCCGCAAGTACATGCTGTGCTGCAAGCGGAAGTATCTGCCCAAGCGTCGGCTTTCCATCCCACTTGAACAACTCTGAATTCTCTTTTTTTCCTTCTCTTATGCCCATCCTTTTTTCCTCTCTTTTTCTCTCCTTGTCGACCCCGGTCTCTGCTCTTGCGGAATTTCCGAAAGACATGTTCTTCTCACTGTAACTACAGCCGTCTACCCGCTGTTTTCATTGTCCTGTACTCCACGCAAACTGACTTTCATCTTCTATATAGAATATCATTAAACATAGGGAAATGCAAGAATCGCCACCCTCCCTTTCCCCTTTGAAAAGGAGCTTTCAGATTACGGAAAAGTCTATACAAGACAAACTTTTTGATGTATGATAAGAACGTTAAAAACATGTTTTCAGGAGGTATGTACGATGTTAAAATATGTAGAAACTAAAAAAGCTCCGGCTGCAATCGGTCCATATTCACAGGGAATCATCGTAAACGGAATGGCATTTTTTTCCGGACAGATCCCGCTTTCACCGGAAACAGGCGAAGTAATCGGAACAACGATCGAAGAACAGACCGAACAAGTTATGAAAAATATTCAGGGACTTCTCGAGAGTCAGAACGCTTCTTTTACAGATGTTGTAAAAACAACCTGTTTCCTTGCAAACATGTCTGATTTTGCCGCATTCAATGAAGTGTATGCAAAATATTTCACAGGAAAACCGGCTCGCTCCTGTGTTGCTGTAAAAGACCTTCCAAAAGGTGTTTTATGCGAAGTTGAGACGATTGCCGCAATCCGTGAAAAATAATCCTCTGACAGATAACAAAATGTTTTCAATCACCGGAAGCGCCAAAGGCTCATTCCGGGATGGTAAGAGATCGCCAAGGTCTTTGGAAAACCCGGACTTTGGCTCATCTCCATTGCCAAAAACAGTCCGCAAGTTCTGAGCAATTCAGTTCTGCGGACTGTTCCTTTTTTATTTTTGATGATCAGGAAATATCAATTTCTTTTCCCCTCACATATTTTCCGGCAACTTCCCGTTCATCTGCCAAATACATCATCCGCTCCAATCTGCTTCTTACATCAAGCGGCTGCGGATGTGCAAGCCTTTTATCATCTAAAACAACCGCATCAAACTCATATCCCGGTTCAAAACTTCCGACCTTCCCGAAAAATTCTCCTCCGCCTTTTGTCGCCATGAAAAAGACCTCTTCCGCAGTCAGCGGCTTCAGGCTGTCATCACTGATCCGCCAGCGCAGTTTTGATGACTGAACAGCATGCGCCATTGCCCGGAACATGTTCTCTGTAGATCCTCCTGCAATATCACTTCCCAGTCCGATATGCAGTCCTTCTTCGAGAAACTTTCTAACCGGTGCGATTCCAGAAGACACGTTCATATTAGACTCAGGACAATGGGCAATAAACACACCATTTTCTTTCATTCTTCTGATCTCTCTTTCGTCACTGTACACACAGTGCGCCATAATCGTAGGGGTATCCCCTCCAAATAAGCCAAACTTATCATAGACGTCTCCATAAAATTCAGACCACGGACAAAGTTCTTTTACCCATGCGATCTCTCCGGGATTTTCAGATAAATGCGACTGAAAAGGCAGCGTATATTTTCTTTGAATCTGTTTTAACTGCTTCATTAACTCGTCCGTACAAGTCGGAACAAATCTAGGGGTAAGTATTGGATAAGTATTGCTATAATTTTTCCCAATCACCTCTTCAATCCACTTTAAAGTTTCTTCTGACGACTCATTCGTTTCTTCCCTCAAATAATCCGGCGCATTCCGATCCATATTTACTTTTCCGATAAATGTACTTAATCCGCTCTTTTCAAACAGATCCATAAGAAGAAGCGTTGCCGGTCTGTGCAGCGTTGCAAAAACACACGCTCTCGTCGTTGCGCTTTTCCTCATATTTTCCACAAAAATACGATATGACTTTTCGGCATATTCCAGATCACAAAACTTCGATTCCTCTGGAAATGTATTTGTTTCAAGCCACTCCAACAATTCCATATCCATTCCTAATCCACGATATGAATACTGAGGTGCGTGGACATGAAGATCTGCAAATCCCGGAACGATCAATGCATCTCCATAATCCCGGATCGGATTTCCCCCGAGTTTAAACGGAAGTGTTTTATATACGCCTTCGACAAGACCGTCCTTACAAACCACATATCCGTTTTCACAGATTGAAAACTCTTTCTGATTCTTACTGTATACAATATTTCCTTTTAAAATAAAAACTGATCTTTTTTTCATCCTTATATCTCCGGATATATTTTCTAACCTACTCCCGGATTCTCCTTTCGTCATTCGCGCAAAATTCACGCAAGATTCTCCAGCATAACTTCTACAACGCCTCCGCAGACCATTCCTTCCTCTTCTGCGGCATCTGCCGTCATATCGACTTTACAGATCTGAAATTCAGGCACTCCTCTGCGCATCATAAGAATCGCCTTTTGCATCACTTCACTTTCAACGCATCCTCCGCCTATCGTTCCGATTATGCTTCCGTCTTCCACGATCAACATCTTCGTTCCTACACTTCTGGGAGCAGATCCTTTTCTGGAAACGATCGTCGCAAGCACTTTCTTTAAGGTCATTGTCTTTTGATCTTCTTTTATTTCATTTTCCTCTTCAAAAATCTTTTCCAACAATTCCTTAGAATAGCCTCCTGATTTTTCTCTGCTGTTTTTGATTTCGATTATTTCTGCCATAATCGAAACAGCAATTTCTTCCGGCGTCTCAGCTTTGATCTTCAATCCGATCGGTGTATGCACCTTCTCCAGACACGTTCTGCTGATCCCCTTATTTTCAAGCTGTTCTTTCACAATCGCAACTCGTCTTTTACTTCCCATCATTCCCACATAGGCATTCTGCTTTTTCACGATCGTCTCCAGACATTCTGCGTCATATCTGTGACCGCGTGTTACAATAATAAACCATGTGTCCGAATCACCGCCGACCTGTGCAAGCCCTTCCTGAAATGAAGCGCAGATAACAAGATCTGCCCCTGCGCTTCTTACATAATCCGCAAATTTCGGACGGTCTTCAAGAACAGTCACATAGAACCCAAGCATCTTTCCAAGCTTTGTAACAGCAGCCGACACATGCCCTCCTCCGCAGATCACAAGACGGGGGATTCTTCCGACCCGTTCAACAAAGAGCCGTCCTTCTTGGTCTTCCGCTTCTCTTTGAACCGCATCTTCCGAAAGGATTGCTTTCTTTCCCGCATTTTCCCCTGACAAAACGGTCTCTATCCAAACATCGCCTTCAGAAACGGTAAGTTTCTTTTTTAATTCTCTGTAAAATTCGTTCAACTCAGATTCCTCCCGTCACCATGCAAAGAAAAAAAGCGGCATCTCCACGATCCCGCTTTTTTCTTCTTTACTGAATAAACTATAATCAAATAAAACAGATTCTCTTTATGCTCTTGCCAATCTTGAAAGCACCTCTTTCAGAAGCTCATAAAAACGCTCAAGTGAATCAAGCGGAGCATTCTCATCCGGAGTATGCACGTTATTTAATGTCGGTCCGACTGCGATCGCATCCAGTCCCGGAATTGCTTCTGAGAAAAGGCCGCACTCAAGACCTGCATGAAGAGCTTCCAGCCGAAGTTCTGTTCCGAACAAGTCGCGGTAACTTTCTACAAACAGATCTCGGATCTCGGATTTTTCCGCATAACTCCATCCCGGATATTCCCCGCTGTACTCAATTTCAAATCCAAATGTTTCTGCAAGAAGTGCAAAACGTGATTTCGTATCTTCCTGAAGACTTGCCACTGACGATCTCGGAGAAACTGCAACCATAATATGATCTTCTTCTGTTCTGACAACTCCCATATTAGAAGATACAACGACAAACCCATCCATCTTGATGTTCCGTCTGTAAATTCCATTCGGTGCAAGACGCATCAATCCTACAAATGCTTTTGTATCCTCAGCCGGGATCGCAGATACGCTCTGACCTTCCGTCACTGCGATCTCGCAGGAAAAGTCCGGTTCAAACGGCGTGATCTCCTCTGCGAATACTTCCGCAAGATCACATGCCAGTTTTTCCGCCTTCTCTGCCTCTGCCGGATCTGCGTAAATCAAAGACAGCTCACATTCTCTCGTAATCGCGTTGTCTTTTGTACCACCCGCAAAGTTTACAAGAAGTCCGTCTGTATTTTTCAAAAGATAATCTGCCATACGCGCCATTAAAAGATTGGCGTTCTGACGTTCTTTATCAATATCTGTTCCTGAATGTCCTCCCAAAAGTCCTTCTGCTTTCACTTGGACTAATACGCCTTCTGCCTGTACTCTTTTGATCTTTCTCGTAAGCTGTACCCGAAGTCCTCCTGCACAGCTTACTGTTGCAACGCCTTCTTCTTCTGAATCCATGTTGATCATCGTACGCGCTGTAATCTGAGACTTATCAAGCGCCTGTGCGCCGTTCAATCCAATCTCCTCTTCTGTCGTGAACACGCACTCTACCGGCGGGTGCTCTAATTCTTCATCGTCAAGAACCGTCATCATCAAAGCGACTGCAACACCGTTGTCTGCTCCAAGCGTCGTTCCGTTTGCAGAAAGAACTCCATCTTTCACAATAAGATCCAATCCGTCTTTTTCAAAATCATGCTCCACTCCCGCGCGTTTATCGCACACCATGTCAATATGACCCTGCAGCATAACCGGAGCTTTGTCTTTTGCCCCTTCGCTTCCGTCTTTTTTTATAATAACATTATTACTGTCATCCTGATAAACCCAAAGATTTCTGTCTTGCGCAAATTTCACAAGATAATCGCTGAGTCCTTTTTCATTCCCTGATCCTCTCGGGATCGCACTGATATCCTCAAAAAAATGAAATAATTTCTCCGGCTTACAGCCTGTGATCTTGTACTCCATAACAAATCCTCTTTTCTATTTAGTTATTTCCATATACTTTACTAAGTATAACAGATTTTTCTTAATTTTTCACCCATTTTTACATATGTTTTTCTTGACACATTTCCTCCTGTAAACTAAAATGGAGCAGTAAAAAGTAGTGTTACATTTCCGTCTTTTAACAGAATGACGGTTTTTATTTTGCGGGAAAAGCCCTGAGCATCCCATACAGAAGGAGGTGAGGTTATGGACTCTGGTGTCAGTTGTCATATACGCAGTCTGATTGAAAAAAATTACATAAAGAGAGGTATTTATCATGAACAAAGACATTTTTGTACAGCTTCTCCAGCAGCGTCAGTTCAAAGCTGTGAGAAGTATTTTAGATGTAATGAACGAAGTGGACATAGCCTCATTGCTGTCAGAGCTTGATGACAAAGAGCTTGCTCTTGCATTCCGTCTGATTCCCAAAGATAAAGCTGCAGAAGTATTTGCCAATATGGAAACTTCCATGCAGACTTACCTTGTAGAAATGTTTTCTGAAAAAGAACTGAAGGAACTGCTTGACGACTTGTATATGGACGATACTGTTGACCTGCTTGAAGAACTTCCGGCTAACCTTGTCAACCGGATCCTGGATACCGTTTCTCCGTCTGACCGAACGCTGATCAATCAGCTTTTGAATTATCCTGAAGACAGCGCCGGAAGCATCATGACGACCGAATACGTTGACATACGCCAGACAATGACGGTTGCACAGTCTATGGCGCATATTAAAGAAACCGGAATTCATAAAGAAACGATTTATACTTGTTACGTTACAGACAGAAGAAAATTGATCGGTATTGTCAGTGCAAAAGATCTGATGACGACAGACGATAACGTTCTGATCAGCGAATTAATGGAAACAGAGATCATCTCAGTCGGAACCCATATGGATAAGGAAGACGTAGCTCAGCTTTTCAGAAAATACGATCTTCTTGCACTTCCTGTGCTGGATAAAGACGGACTCATGGTCGGCATCGTCACTTTTGACGATGCCATGGACGTTATGGTCGAAGAAGCAACAGAAGACATTACTAAAATGGCTGCCATCAATCCTAGCGAAAAGACTTATTTTAATACGTCTACTTTCGCTCATGCAAAAAACAGGATTCCCTGGCTGCTTATTCTTATGTTTACTTCCATTGTTACAGGTACGATCATTACCAAATATGAAGACGCTTTTGCGGCGATCCCTTTGCTTGTATCCTTTATCCCAATGCTGATGGATACCGGCGGAAACTGTGGTTCACAGAGTTCAACATTGATCATTCGCGGACTTGCGCTTTCAGAAATTCATTTCAAAGACATTTTTAAAGTTATTTTTAAAGAATTTCGTATCTCTATTATCGTCGGAGGCGTCCTCGCCCTTACAAACGGAATTCGCATCCTGATCCAGTATCATAATCCGAGTCTTGCTTTTGTCATCGCGCTGTCGCTGACCGCAACTGTTATCATCTCGAAACTGATCGGATGCATTTTGCCGCTGCTTGCAAGTAAAGTTCATCTTGATCCGGCAATTATGGCTTCTCCGCTGATCACAACATTAGTAGATACATTTTCTATCTTAATCTATTTTAATATTGCAACATTAATGTTTCACTTATAAACTCTGTTTTTTAACGATCAACAATCACCGGAAGTTCCAAAAAGCACATTTCGGGATTGTAAGCAGTCGCCAGGTTCTCGGGCAAGCCCGGACTTCGGCTCGCCGCCATTAATACAAGAAGCAGGATGCCGATTCATCAAATCTGCACCCTGCTTCTTTTCTTTATGATCCTCTCTCTTTCTATATATTTTTCTATATAGTTTTATATACTCGTTTTTATTTTTTTGTTTTACAGTTCTGTAATCTTATGGCAGACATATCTTAGTACTTTCCGAAGATCCACAATCTCAACCTTACCGTCTTCTGTCACATCTGCGGCAAGTTTCTGCTGTTCCGTTAATTCTACTTTCTTACATACGCTGCGCAAAATAAGACGAAGATCCGCAATCTCAACTTTACCGTTTTCATCTACATCGCCCTTCATATATAACGGACTCTGTGCAAATGGATTAACTGCATAGATCGTCGGCGCACTGTTATCTGTCACATACCATCTTACAACCCCATCCGGTCCTACAACAGGCTGACAATCAGAAAGAGGCATGGATTTCGACTTTATATCAGAAGTTTTATTTCCATCTGAATCTATCGTTACAATCTTTGTTGTCAGATTTCCTTCGTATTTACTGCCTTCCTGCCACATGACGAGAAATTGATCCTCACCGATTTTCACAAGCTGAGGTGTTTGAACATTTACATTCTGCTGCTTATCATAATTTGTCAGCCATACAACTTTCGTTCGACTCAATCCTTTATCAGTAACGCTGACAAAGATGTTTCTCTGGTCTAAAGTACTGGCGCTTTCCCCCTCAAAATTCACTGCATTTCCTGCGATAATACAGTTTTCAGATGACATCTCAAATCCACCCACAGAAGCTCCTGTGGCATTGTAATGTCCTCCGGTTACATTGCCCAATCTAACCGGAACTACATACTCAACTTCTGTGATTGATCCGCCAACCTGTGATTTAACAAGAGCAATTCCTCTCGGGGCAGAATCGCCGTGATCCACTCTGTAAATATTCTCTCCATCTGTCTGGATAAACTGATTAAAAGAATGGCTCACATATCCTGCCTGTGCGATATTCAATACGTCATAGTAAGACTGTTCTACACTCATATCCGTTTCATTGATTACAAATGTCATATTCGCCTGATGATTCACCCCATCCTGATCAGGATACATCTCATGACATGTATGGATATAAAGCTTTCCGGCTGTTTCTGTCATCCGCAGCGAACCTGCTTCAAACGGAATGTTCGTGTTCGCTCCTTTTACGGAAACTGCCCCGATCCTCTGAAAATCTTTTGAATATTTTACAACCCGCATAACTTCTTGTTCATCACTGTCATTCGGATTCTCCTGTCCGAATACGAAATAATTATAGTCGCTTCCGCTATAGAAACCTCCAAACAACTTCAGTTCCATCGCGACTGTTTTGCTGCCTGCCTTTTTGCCTGACGCAGAATAGGTTTCAACGATCATTTTGCCACCTGAATGCTCCACCCTCATAAATGTTCCGTCTGCATTCGGAATCAAATAGGAGTTGACCGTCTTACTCCATACTGTATAATCATTCAAAGAATGATTGTCAGAAACTTGACCATCTGTAACTGTCGCTGCTTTATCCGGATTTTGAACAGGCGGTTCTCCGGTCACCGTAACAGTACACTGTGCCGACAGACCACCTGTCGTACTAACCGTGATCACCGCCTCCCCTTTCTTCCAGCCGAATACCTGCCCCGATTGATTGATACTTGCAATTTTCGGATCACTGCTTTTCCAACTGTAAACTTCTTCCATTGTTCCATTTGTCACAGGGGTAAGCTGCAGCGTCTCTGCGATATTTACCGTATGACCGCTTCCTTCAATTTCCAAATTGGTCGCTTTCTTCCACGGGAAAAATTCATAATAATAATTTTCGCCGGATTTCTCAACCGCTGCAACTCCGCCTTCATATTCCATCAGGCAGAATACCGGGTAGTCCGTCTTTGCAGAGCAAATCTCCTCTCCGCTTTGAACATCATATTCCGCGATAAAGGAATTGTTTTTAAACGTAATAATGGAATCCGTCTCTTCTCGGTAAATCGTCCGCGTTCCAACACTCGCAGCAGGATCAAATTCTCCTCCTTCTTCGTTATTACGCGATAAGAAAAGAACTTCCGTATTTTCCGGCTCTTCTGACTTATATACATCAGAATCCCAAATACTCAATCCACTATTAAAAGTACTGTCTATGCATACATATTTATCACCGAGCATACTGACTTGTTCTTCCCGTTCATAAAAATATGACTGACAAATATACAACATCAGTGTTTTATTATGAAACGTAAGCTGATCTCCGGTTACATTTCCGGCGCGGAGGGCATGCATATCATGATCATATCCCCAGTAATACCAGTTATTATAAGTATCTACATAATAATTCCCGTTACTTTCATCAAATCCGTAAAAACCGTATACCGCTTCCTCTGATAAAGCCTGCGACAAAAGCGTTCCTTCCGGCGATAAAAGATACAGATCATAGTCATCACCGTTTCCATTGGATTCGGCAAGATAAATTCTTCCCTTTGCATCTACGCCGATCGAACTTGCGTGATCGCCATACTGAAGTTTCTTTTCCTCCTGCTGTGTAAGCAAATTATAAATCGTAATATTAGAATTGTAGCCTAATATGTAAAGTCTGTCGTTTGCCACATAAACATCACGGACGTTATCGAATTGATGTACTTCTGTCAATTTATTACTGTCCGGCTTGTACAATGATAATTTATTCTTATTCAGGAAATAAATTCCTCCCTGTTCCGCACACGGGATCTCTCGATGCTCGCTCAAATATGTAACAGCGCTGCTGTCAAGCAAAACCGATTTTCCTGTTTTTCCTTCCTCTGCGGCTCTTCCCGCAAAGTTTGCTCTTTCTGTTTCTACATATTCAGATGATGAATCGTTTACAAAAAACTGCTCTTCTCCATCTTGAAGAAGCACATCTGAATTATTGTCCTCCTGTGCATCCTCCGGTATCACGATTGCATCATCAATCCCTTCCTGCAGTTCCTCTGCAAGCGCAGGCTGTGTGAACAACATACACCCTGCCATTGCAAGCGCAAAAATTTTCTTTTTCTTCATGTTTTCCCCACTTTCCCGATTACTTCTGTACGACATTTGTTAAATTCTATTTTATGATTCCCTTCTTTTTATTCTTTTCCCGTGTCCCTCCTTTTCTCTCTGTTTTTAAGTTTTTCCTTCTTTTCTTTCCATATCCGTTCGTGTCTATGTTTCCATTATACTCCTTTTATAGAACATTTACACCTTATCGCATAAATATCTTCTTGCATAAATACTCTTATACATGTTAGCAGCATTAGACTTTTCAAAGAATCCTCTTTTGTCATTTATCTTTTACAAAAGAAAACCTGAACTAAATTCTCCGATTTTCATCTAAAATCTAACGGGGACATGAAAATTTCACATCCCCGTATTTTTACTGTTATTCTATTTTATTGTACCAGCTCATGCTCAATGTCTTTTTCTTCTTCCAAAAAATCCACATACTGCCGCAAGCATTGCTGCAAATCCCACATCTATCCATCCAATCGGCGCTGCTGCATCCCCTGTCTTAACAGCTTTTACATCGCTTGCTGATGATGTATCGCTTGCTGATGATGTATCGCTTGCTGATGGTGCATCTCCCGTATTATCAGTGTTTGTATCACTTGTTCCCTGATCCTTATCTCCCGGGGTCGATGTCTCTGATTTTTTCAAACCATCTACAGCTTTCTGTAGCTTTGCAATCGCTTGATCCACTTCTTCCTTCCCTACATTAGGATCTTCCAAAATCACTTTTACTTCAAGATGTTTTTAACAAGTTGATATGACACAAAAGCTGCCGTTAAGCGAAGAAGGAATATTACAATGTAAACTTCCCAACGCAAAATCTTTTGACCTTCTGTGACGGTTTTCCTAACATTTCTTCCCGAAAAGCCGAAAACTCACGCTGTACCTTATCGGTCAGCCTTTGGTTAAGAGATTGCTTGTACTCTTGATAATTCACTTCTGCACCTCCTTGAAAATAAAATAAGCCGAGGAGATTATCGTTTGATAAACCTCTCGACTATGCAAATTTAAGTATTCAATTTTAGATATGTGTGTCAGCGACAAACTGCAATTTAATTGGCTTCTTGTAACCGACTGTACAGTTGACTATCAATCTTATAAATT
>NZ_JAPJQP010000029.1:0-21036 GCF_030825015.1 Mediterraneibacter sp.
TAAAGATGCAGTAATAATCAGAGGTCTGTGGATAAAACTGCGGAAACTCAAGAACGTTCCTTGATTGAAATAACAGAAAATATATGATAAAATTAAAAAGATTTAATAGTTCTTTTCCTGATTTTGCCATTTGCACTGCATATGCAGTTTCCTGCTTTTGTATTGCATGTGTGTTTTTCGGCTTTTATGAGAGAGCATGAAGCGGTGCGAAAATGGCGCTGCAGGGGATAAAGTATAGAAAGTAAGGGCGAGAGAAGCCCGTAAATATGGAGGTTTTAAGAGATATGGAACAGTATAAGAAAGAATTTATTGATTTTCTGATAATGCTTTTCCATAAATTGATGTAACTTCTCAAACCCTTGTATTTACTGGTGTTCTGCAAGATTTTGAAAAACGGTAAAGTGGTGTATTGTATCATAAAATGGTGTAGTTTGATATGAAAATGGTGTACTAAATGGTGTAGTAAATCGGAAAGAATTATTAAATTGGATAGCAAAATTTTAAGAGTGTCAGATTTGACATTTGAATAGGTATTTGTTAGAATAAGAATATAAAAAGGCACTACTGATAGTTGGTTAGTCCAAATTATTTTATTACTTAAAAAAGTAACCGTAATCCTTTGGTCGAGGGGCGGTTACTTTTTTGATTGATTTATATACGCAATCAAAATCGTTACAACAATACTAAGTATCATTAGTACGATGGAGAGCATTTCAAAATCACTCATAAGTCAAGCCCTCCTTTCCCAGATTTCCTGCAAGCAGGAGTTCTATGTAATCAGAGGGTTCAGTCCCTCTGTTGAAGGACTAACCGCCTACCATTCTCATGTAGTGCCTTGTCTTATTTTATCAAATCAGTTGCCCCGTGACAAGATATTCTCTACTATTGTGCAGAAATAATTTGAGAGAAAATTTCACAACAGAATAAAGTGCTTGGAAATATTGAAAAGTTCGCTGAAAATCAAGGCTTACAGACATTTTTTAAAAGAAAAGGTATCATAGAATACTGCAAAATATCGTAACAGATTTTTAAAATGGAGTAAAAATTTCAAAAATGTAATGAGAAATGGTGCAGGTAATGGAAACATTATCTGTGTCATTTATAGTTATATAGAATTATTGAATTGAATAAAAGGACTTGCTGGGTGAAAATTATACAAGTCCTTTAGTGCTGATATTTATGGAGTGTGTGGGACTTCTAGTATTGGATAAGCGAAAAGAGCATTCATATCACAATTTAAAATTTTGCAACAGGCAAATAGGAAAGAAACAGTTGGATTTTGTTTTCCTTTTTCAATTCTGTTGTATGAATAAATTGAAATATCAATTCCCATAATTTGTAATCTTGCAACCATATCGGTCTGTTTAATCTGCATGGATTTTCTGAGAAGTGTAATATTCTTTCCGATATCAATATCACTCACCTGTATTACTTTATCTATGCTTTCATTGTTTTTCATATAATTGCACCTCTGTGCAATATTTTATGTATTTTGAGATGAAAATAATTGCACGAAAATGCAATTATTGATATACTTATTAAGTAATGGGTGTTGTGATATAAGATGTGTAATATCGCGAAAAAAACAAGAGCTGTTTTAGAAGCTTTATATTTAAAGGAGAGAGTGAGGGAATATCATGAAAGAAAATATAAGTGAACAGGAAGCGTTAAAGGAATTAAGAAGAGGATATAGTGAAGCGGAAGAGTTATTAAAGGATGTAGATAAGCTGGAACGTTTTTTGCAACGTTTAGAAAAGAAATTAAAAACTATACCGATAGCTGGAAATAAATTGGCTGTGTTGCCTACAATGATTTCACTTGTAAGAAATTATATGAAAAAGGAATATACGGATATTCCTATTGGCACAGTTATAGCGATTATCAGTGCGTTAATTTACTTTGTTTCCCCGATAGATATTGTTCCAGATAGCATACCGGTTATAGGATATTTTGATGATGCCGCTGTTGTGGGAGCATGCTGGAAATTGGTAGAATCAGATATTGATGAATATGGAAGATGGCGTGAAGAGAACGGGAAAATAATGGATATATAACAACTGACAGGAGAAAATAGATGAATAGAAAATTAAAAACAATAATCTTAATACTTATTTGTTTATTATTGGTTATAGTGGCACGCGGAATTATAATCACAATTTTTTAAAACGAAGGAGAAAATAGAGAAAATGACAAATATTAAAGAGAAACTTTCAAAAATAGTGAAGAATAAAATGGTAACTAAAGGATTACTATTACTTATTTTGGTTCTCATAATAGCAATAGTGATTAGGACTTTTTTCTATAATGACAAAGAAGAAATAACATCATCTTATTTAGGAACACAATTATCAAAAGTCGGGGAGTTGACAACGGTAAAATTAAAATATGATGGCATTGCAGAATATAAAGATAAAGGAATTTCGTTCGTTAATAAATCAGACTTTGTTATGAGATATAAAGCAGAAGCTAGAGTTGGAATTGATTTGGAAAAGGTTACAACTAAGGTGGATAATCAAAATAAAGTTGTTTGGTTAACAATTCCTAAAGCGGAAATTCAAGATGTACATGTTGATACATCAGATATTAAATATTATGATGAAAAATTTTCATTATTCAATGTTGATGAAAAAGAAGATGGTAATAAAGCAATAGAATTAGCAGAGAAAGAAGCAAAGACAGCACTAAAAAAGATGGGGGTTTTGGAGTCGGTAGATGAGCAGGCATTTACGCTTATTAAAGGTCTTTTACATAATGCAGTTCCATCAGATTATGAATTTAAATTAAAAGAAAGCAAGTAGAATTATAAATGTAGTGAGGTCAAGGAACAAGGCGAAGCCGATACGCCGTAGGGCAGTCCTTGACGGAACGGACACAGCCAACAGCACCATGATACAGCAGAGGACTTGAAAGGTCAGAAACCTTGCAAGTCCTCTTGTCTGTTATTGGGCGTTATGTTTTAAGTAAAGTGCTTCTTTCGTCAGTTCTTTCTCAAATGCCTTGATGTGACCGTCGTGTATTCCGTTGTCGATATAAAAGCAGTCGTCAGCCTGTGAGTAGGAAAGCATGGTAACTTTTGGTTCATAAGTTTTTGTATCAATTCCATAATAGTAAATCGTGGCGGTTGTTAATACCATGTGAATGCTTTCAAAATCTCTTGTAAAAATGGTATGCCTGTCAGAATAGAAGAAATCAGACGGACATTCATAAAATTGGGAACTATCCTCTTTCAAAAATAAAGGCAGTATGTGCATTGCATTTCCAGCACGATTGACAAGGACATAAAAGCGTGGAATGAGGGCGGCATATTGGGTCATCATGGCAATATATATATCGTCTAAATTATCAAGGAGGTACTCGGAGCAGGAGTTGTTATAAAAGACATATTGCAGGGCATTGTCATTTTGGCTTGTATGTTCCATAGGCACATTTTGTCCGTAAAGCCACCGCAAGTCTACATCTAAGGAGTCGGCAATCAGTTCCATTTTATCGGCTTTCGGGTTGTACTGTCCTGAAAGATAGGAACTGAACGCTCCTTTGCTGATACCAGTATCTTTGACTATATCTACCTGTTTTTTATTTTTTGCTTTCATGGCAAATTTAATCCGTTCTGCGATTGTATTCATCTGAAAAACCTCTCTTTCCATATCTCGTTATAACTTCTCATATCTTATCATCTAAGGACACTATATCACAAGTTCAGAAAAAAGAAAACAAAAAGTTTATAAAAAACTAAACTTTCTATTGCAAAACAAATGTGTCTGTGCTAATATACAATTAAGTTCAGAAATAACTGAACAATAAACGACGTCGTAATAGGAAAATGAAAATATGAGAAACTGCCCTATCGGTTCAACGGGGAGAAAGGAACGTGTATGCAGATTACATTGACAAAAGAACAGGTAAAAGAAGCCTTTGGAGAACTTCGTTTCATGGGTGCGGATAACTGTTACCGCTATGATAAAGACAGTAAGAAGAAAACAGAGGAAGTGGAAGCCTTAAAACTTCATCTTGGAAGCATGAAACTTGGGAACAGCGTGGATATTCGCTTGGAAGCAACGGAACTTCCGAAGATTGAGCCTTATGCTGTGGTGGAACTGGAAGAACCAGTATATGCTCCTTATGTGCAGAGAGGAAACTTTCCTGTATTAGTGGAGAAGATTACCTGTAAGGGTATCCGCCCTGTTCCAAATAAAAATATGTAGGCGGTCAAAGTTCCTGCCCTCGTTCTGACGTACCAAACGGCAGGTTGGGGGCAGGGCAATGGCAACGCCATTGCAGATAAGGAGGTTTGATAAATTTGGAAGAAAGAAGCGGAAGTTTTCTTCCAGAACTCCCCTACACTAACAGGGGAGTAATACGGCAGAAAGAAAAATTAAGTGCTTTGATAGATTGGTGTCAGATAACCATTAAGGAAGTTCCGTTAGAAGCAGTCATAGAAGATGTGTTGAGAATACCTATGGAACTTATGACGGTAACAGGTTATGAAAAAGGGATTGCAGGGCATGAGATTGTGGCAATCTTCGATAATATCAAGGTGCTAAAGCCGACAGGAAATGCACAGTATCAAGGCTTTCAGATTTTAATGAGTGGGAAAGGCTGTCGCAACTATGAGAATTTTTTACAACTCAATGAGGAAACATGGTTTGATTTCTTAAACAGAGTTTGTCGGTATCACATCAATTTTCCTCGGATTGATTTGGCGATAGACGACAGAAAACCGTATTTGAGTATTCCCGATTTGATTGTACGGACAAAAGAGGGATTGCTTTCCACAAAACTAAGGGATATAGATTTTCACGACTCGGGAGAATTGAAAGAGGAAGTGTTTCAGAGTAAAGGTGGCAGTCTTTATCTTGGCAGTTCAGCCAGTAATTTGAGATTGGTATTTTATGAAAAGGGATATGAGCAGAATAAAAAGTATGGAACAGAATTAGATGAAAATTGGAACAGATATGAATTGAGATTTCGGCAGGAAATGGCAGTAAGTGTAGTGCAGGAATTATTGAGATACAGAGATGTGGCAGGACTGGCAATGGAAGTGTTGAACAGTAAAATACGATTTTTAGAAAAGCCGACAGACAGCATGACAACACGAAAAAGGCTTTATCCAACTTATCAAGCGTGGGCGGAACTGATGAAAGATATAGGTAAGGTTAAACTTACCATGCAACCACAGAAGAAAAGTTTACAAAAGGTGTGGGAGTGGTTGGAAAAGTATGTTGCCCCGTCTTTGAAACTGTTTGCAGAGGTTGGGAAGATAGAGAAAAGAGATTATATCGGTAATCTTGTGAAAAATGGAGAAATGAATATCACACAGAAGCAGTTGTATGATGATTATATAAAAGCAAGAAAATTAGACGAAAGGGGGTAATCGTATCGAAAAAGCATTATTAAACGTAAAGGAACTTTCAGAATATCTAGGGATTGGTGATACAAAAGCAAGGGAACTTTTACATAATCCATACAATAATTTTACGGTTAGGATTGGAAATCGTCTGTATGCTCACAAAGCAAGATTAGATAAATGGCTGAATAATCAAGTTGTAGAGTAAGAAAAGGACTATTTGACAGTTTTTCGTACATTTTTAAGGAAGTTCCTCGATTGAAATAACAGGAAATATATGATAAAATTGAGAAGATTTAATAGTTCTTTTCCCGATTTTGCTAGGAAAGGAGGCAGTGATGGGTAAATCACTTAACGGGAAAGAATTAGGGAATGGTATATCTCAAAGAAAAGACGGATTATATCAAGCCCGATTTATCAATCGTTTCGGTAAAAGACAGACAATTTATGCAAAAACTTTAAATGAGGTAAGACATAAGTTGCGAACCGAACAGTATAATGATGAAAAAGCAATCAATGTTGTTGATAAGAATATGACATTAGACGAATGGTTCGATATATGGCTAAGCACTTGCAAGAAAAATTGCAGAAGTTCTACAAAGGGTTCTTATATTACCCACTATAAGCGTATTCAAGAAGAATTAGGGTGGCGAAAATTAACGTCGTTGAACCTAATTGTTATGCAAGAAGCGTTTAATAAATTGAAAACAGACAATGCAAGAAAAAATTCTAAAAAGATACTGGTAGATATGCTGAATAAGGCAGTTGATACAGATTTGCTTGTAAAGAATGTCGCAAAACAGATAAATACTGTGATTGCCAAAGAAGAGAAAAAAGAAAGGCGTGTTCTGACAATAAGGGAAACAGAGCTTTTCTTGGAACAGGCAAAAGGAACATTTTATGAAAATTTGTTTATTTTAGCATTAGAAACAGGCTTGCGAGTGGGAGAGTTATCAGCTTTACAATGGGAAGATATAGATTTTAAGAAAAAAGTTATCCATGTAAAGCATACGTTGTGTTATTTTAGCAAAAATGGAAAATATGTATTTGAAATGCACGACACCAAAACAAATAACGGAAAAAGAACCATTCCATTGACTGCAAAAGCAATCAATAGTCTAAAATGTCAAAAACTGCAAAAACAGGAAATTATTCTAAAAGGCAAAACTGCAAAGGAAGAATTTCAAAATCTTGTTTTTGTTACAAAGAATAATCAGCCGACACAACAGTTTTTAATCAATCAATGTATGCAGTTGGTTATTCAGAACATGAACAAAGCAGGTATAGATTTTTCCCCCTTTACATTGCACACACTTCGGCATACTTTTGCTACAAGAGCAATCGAATGTGGTATGAACCCTAAAACATTGCAGAAACTTTTGGGACATGGCACATTACAAATGACAATGGACTTGTATTGCCACGTAACGGAGGACACGCTGTTCTTGGAAATGGAAAAGTTCGAGAAAAGGTGTAGTTGAGTGTGAAATGGTGTAAAAATGGTGTAGTAGGGGATAAAAATAGAAAATAAGGGCGAGAAAAGCCTGTAAATACGGAGGTTTTAGAAGATATGGAAGCATACAAGCAAGAATTTATTGAATTTATGGTAGACAGCGATGTGTTGAAATTTGGAGAATTTACATTGAAGAGCGGAAGAAAATCTCCGTTTTTTATGAATGCAGGTGGATATGTGACAGGTTCACAGCTTAAGAAACTCGGAGAATATTATGCAAAAGCGATCCATGACACATACGGAGATGATTTCGATGTGCTGTTCGGACCTGCTTATAAAGGAATTCCGCTTGCGGTTGTAACTGCGATCGCATACAGCGAACTGTACGGAAAAGAAGTACGTTACTGTTCTGACAGAAAAGAAGAGAAAGATCACGGCGCAGATAAAGGAAGTTTTCTCGGAAGCAAATTCAAAGACGGCGACCGTGTGATCATGATCGAAGACGTAACGACGTCAGGAAAATCAATGGAAGAGACTGTGCCGAAAGTAAAGGGAGCGGCTGATGTGGAGATCGTCGGTCTGATCGTTTCTTTAAATCGTATGGAAGTTGGAAAAGGGGGAGAAAAGTGCGCCCTTGACGAGGTGAAAGATCTGTATGGTTTCGATACGGCTGCGATCGTGACGATGGAAGAAGTGGTAGAGCATCTGTATAACAAGCCGTATCATGGAAAAGTTGTTATTGATGATACATTAAAGGCTGCGGTCGATACATACTATGAAACGTACGGAGTAAAATAAAACGGGGAGGCGCTTTATGGAGAAGGCTTATCTTACAATGAAAAACAGCGGAGCATGCAGCATTACGCTGGGAATTATCGTTTTGGTTGTCGGAGTGACAACAGGAATACTTGCAATCGTAAATGGAGCAAAATTGCTGCACCATAAGAAAGAGATCACATTCTGAGAGTTTGGAGTCTTTCAGGAGAAAATGTGAAAGAAGTTGAATAAACAGAAAGAAAAATAAGGGACTAAGCCAATGCGGGCAGTCCCTTTTTTGGCAATGGCGACGAGCCAAAAGTTCGGGCTTGCCCGAGACTTTGGCGATCGCTTACAATCCCGGAATGTGCCTTTTGGCACTTCCGGGGGTTAGGAAAATCATCGATTGGGAGAGTTCCTTGTGTGAGGAGAGTTATTTTTGAGTATAAAAAAAGAGCAGATTTATAGGACATTAGGAAAAGTCCTGTTTTTACTATATATTATTTTTTTGATTTATTTTTTGTTTCTTGCGGAATGGTACGGAAGGACGGAAGTGACGGAAGAGTACAGGTATAACCTTGAATTATTTAAGGAAATCAACCGGTTTTTAACTTACAGAGAACAGCTCGGCATATTTACAGTGCTTGCAAATCTTTTGGGAAATATTATGATTTTTGTTCCATATGGTTTCTTCATCTCTATGGCGGGTAAAGCGAGCGGTTTTTTTAAGACGTTATTTTTCAGTATGCTCCTGAGTTTGGGAGTTGAGACCGTACAGCTTTTTACGAGAGTGGGAAGCTTTGATGTAGATGATATTTTGTTAAATACAGTTGGCGGAGTTTTGGGATATATATTATTTGCAGTATGCAGTCAGATAAGGAGAAAGCATGATGTTCGGAAGCGAAAAAAGAGCAGAAGATAAAAAGCGGGAAACTGCTCCGAAACGGGAAGAAAACCGGAAAAAAAGCGGAGTGAAACATAAAAAAACGAAATTGAAGCAGGCAGGCAACGGCAATCTTTCCTGCTGGTTCGGAGTGGGTTCAGCCGCAGTGTTGGCGGGCTGCGTAGCGTATGCGTTTTTCAGAAGAGGAAACGCGCCAGGAATTATCGGAGGGATTATGACCGTTTCGCTGTTATTGGCAGGATACGGGATCTATTCGGCGATCATCGGATTTCGGGAGCGGGATCGCGGGTGTTTGACATGTAAGGTCGGAATGGTCATTAATGTGGCGGCAATTATTTCATTTTTTGCGGTATTTATCGGCGGATTGAGTTAAATGTTGAAATACCGGGCGGATATATTGAGTAGTAGGGAAGGAAAAGAAAATGCAGGAATTATCAGAAAAATGTAAAAATAATCCATATAAGGAGCGGCATGAACTGGCAGTAGAACGGCTTCGTACACTGCCTTTTGAAGAGTCTGTGGAGGACGCGTATATCGCCTATTTCCGATTGGCCGCTTTGTTTTTGCTGGAAGTGGAGAATGTTCGCATTCAGGTGGAAAAGGGACAATGGGATCAATATAGTGAAGAAGACATGCGGCAGATCAACAAAATTCTATACAGTGATATTGTCGGAGATGCTTACGAAAAAAGCTATGCGAATCCGGCCTATACGTGCAGCTGGTTCGAGCCTGAGATGGGAAAACTTCTGAGTTTCCTTTATGTGGAAATGCGTTCGGGAATTCCATATGCGTTTGAAGGCAGATACGATTATCTGACCATTTTGTATGAGCTGTTTATCGAAGTATATACTTATTTTGAAAATTGCAGGGCGGACGGCATGGAGCCGGAAAGCCGCAGAGTAAAAGATATCGTATATTGGTATGCAAGTGATTACTGCGATGTTTTTTTGGCAGACAGGATCAAAGAACAGATCGATCCTTCCTGTTCTTTTGCGGCAGATGTTATCGAAAATGCAGATTTGAGCAACGATAAATATTTATATCGTTTCGGGGAATATATTACGGAAAATGAGTTGGGAACAGCGCGTTATCTGCGAACACTTCCTGATGAGACGATTCAGAAGATGGCAGATGTTTACACAGAGGGATATCGGATCGGATTTATTAATACAGGAAAGGATTTATCAAAAAAATCTGTCGTAAATATTCGATACAGTCTGGGATTTGAACGAGTTATAAAAGCGGCGATTGAAAATTTTCGAAAAATGGGTCTGAAACCTGTAATATACAGGGCGGCATCGAGTGTGATCACGAAGAGAGAACATCACAAGATCGGATATTTCGGCGCTGTGGCAAACTGGCAGTATGAATACGATCATAGACAGGATCAGGCGCTGTTTATGGATAAGCGTTATATTGAACGCCGCTTAGAAGTGATGCATACAGTCTATGAGCAAAATAGAGAACAGGCAGCGCAGTTTGCAGGACCTGCTGTGATGGAAACGTTTGGGGAAAAGCCGTTTTCGCCAAAGGCAGTGCCGGAAGCGCCGGTTTACAGTGAAGAACAAAGGACACTCTCTCTTCAGTACGACAGCAGATCAGGACAGATCACGAATGAATATATCAAAGGCGAAGAGAGAAGTTTTACGATCATCGCATATCCGGTACCGGAGATCGGGGCAAAATACGAAGAAATTTTTGATGAAGTGATTCGTATCAATACGCTGGACGCAAAATTATATGAGAAAGTCCAGCAGACGATGATCGATGCGCTCGATCAGGGCGTGGCGGTTCGTGTGATTGGAAAAGGAGAGAACCGCACAGATATGGAGATCCGTCTTTGGGAATTAGAAGACAGCAGGAAAGAAACGATCTTTGAAAACTGCGTTGCGGATGTAAATATTCCGGTCGGCGAAGTGTTTACATCGCCGGTACTTGAAGGAACAAACGGAGTTCTGCATGTCAGCCGCGTATATTTAGACGGACTGCAGTATCAGGATCTGGAATTGAAGTTTGAAGACGGGAAGATCGTTGATTACCGCTGCGGTAATTTTGAAGACGAGGAAGAAGGCAGACGTTATATCTATGATAACGTGTTGAAAAATCACGAGACGCTTCCGCTTGGAGAATTTGCGATCGGAACAAATACGACTGCTTATGCAGCCGGAAAAAAATACGGAATTGAAGATAAGATGCCGATTTTGATCGCCGAGAAAACAGGCCCGCATTTTGCGGTAGGCGACACCTGCTATTCGTGGAGCGAAGACGTCCGCGTCTATAATCCGAATGGGAAAGAAATTGTCGCAAAGGATAATTCCTGTTCTTTGAAAAGGAAAGAAGATCCGTCGGCGGCATACTTTCACTGTCACACAGATATAACCGTACCTTATGAAGAGTTAGAAGAAATAAGTGTAGTGACAAAAGACGGGAAACACATTATACTAATTAAAGACGGAAGGTTTGTACTTCCGGGAACTGAAATTTTGAATGAACCATTAAAACAACTCGAAAAATGATTTGAGATTTTAAGGAGGAAATAACGTGCCAAAAGTAGGAATCGTAATGGGCAGTGACTCTGACCTGAAAGTAATGAGCAAAGCTGCATCAATGTTGGAAAAATTCGGGATTGATTATGAAATGACGATCATTTCCGCACATCGTATGCCGGACGTATTTTTTGAGTGGGCAAAAGCCGCGGAAGGGAAAGGAATCAAAGTGATCATTGCCGGAGCCGGAATGGCGGCGCACCTTCCGGGAATGTGCGCGGCTCTGTTCCCGATGCCGGTGATCGGAGTGCCGATGTCAGGAAAGAATTTGGATGGTATGGACGCGCTTTATTCGATCGTTCAGATGCCGCCGGGAATCCCGGTTGCAACTGTAGCTATTGACGGCGGAATGAATGCTGCGATTCTTGCGGCAAAAATCCTCGCTGTGTCAGATGAAGAGATTTTGAAAAAATTAAAAGACTATTCCGCTGAGATGAAAGATACTGTTCAGGCAAAAGCCGACCGTCTCGCGGAAGTTGGATATGAGGAGTATTTAAAGTAACAGTTCAGTCGGGTGAGCGCCGCAAAAAAAGCAAAAAAGCGGCGTAAGCTGCAAGGAATACGAAGGGTGTTTTTGCGAATGGCGCGACGAAACTGTGGGGATCAGAAGAAAGCGAAAGCCGCAATGAGAGGCAGAAGCTGTTTTGACAGAAGGAAAGAGAAACGAGCAGAAAAAAGGAGAATGTGGTATGGATTATAAGAAAGCAGGAGTTGATATAGAAGCCGGTTACAGATCAGTAGAGCTTATGAAAGAGCATGTGAAAAAGACGATGCGTCCGGAAGTGCTTGGCGGACTTGGCGGATTTTCCGGCGCCTTTTCTCTTGATAAGATCAAAGAGATGGAAGAACCGGTTCTGTTGTCAGGAACAGACGGCTGCGGAACGAAAGTGAAGCTGTCAATGGTACTTGATAAACATGATACGATCGGAATCGATGCTGTGGCAATGTGTGTGAACGATATTGCCTGTGCGGGAGGAGAACCACTGTTTTTCCTTGATTATATCGCATGTGGAAAGAATGAGCCTGAGAAGATCGCGTCGATCGTAAGCGGCGTGGCAGAAGGCTGCCTTCAGTCAGGAGCGGCGCTGATCGGAGGAGAGACAGCGGAGCACCCGGGACTTATGGCAGAAGACGAGTACGATCTTGCCGGATTTGCGGTAGGTGTATGTGATAAAAAAGATATGATCACAGGGGAAAATCTGTCTGTCGGAGACGTTTTGATCGGAATGGCGTCCACAGGAGTTCACAGCAACGGATTTTCACTTGTAAGAAAAGTATTTGATATTACAAAAGAGTCTCTTGATACATATTATGATGAATTGGGATGCACTCTCGGAGAGGCGCTTCTTGCTCCGACAAGAATTTATGTAAAAGCGCTTAAGAGCATGAAAGAAGCAGGCGTGACAGTGAAAGCATGCAGCCATATTACAGGCGGCGGCTTCTATGAAAATGTTCCGCGTATGCTGATCGACGGTACTCATGCAGTGATCGAAAAGGACAGTTATCCGATTCCGCCGATCTTCAAGATGCTTGCAAAAGAAGGCGATATCGAAGAGCAGATGATGTACAATACGTTTAACATGGGACTTGGAATGATCGTTGCTGTCGATCCGGCAGATGTTGATAAGGCAATGGAAGCGATCAAAGCAGCAGGGGACGCTCCGTATGTAGTCGGACGTATCGAAGCTGGTGAAAAAGGAGTAGACTTATGCTAAAGGTCGTTGTACTTGTATCCGGCGGCGGCACGAATCTGCAGGCGATCATTGACGGTGTAAAAGACGGTGTCATCATGAATACAGAGATCGTCGGAGTGATCAGCAATAACAAAAATGCATATGCACTTGAACGGGCGAAAGAAAATCATATTCCGGCACGATGCATTTCACCGAAAGATTATGAGTCGCGGGATGTGTTTAATGAAAAACTTTTGGAAGCGGTAAATGAATATGAACCGGATCTGATCGTTTTGGCAGGATTTCTTGTTGTTATCCCGCCGGAAATGATCGCTGCGTACAGAAATCGGATGATCAATATCCATCCGTCGCTGATTCCGGCATTTTGCGGAAAAGGATATTATGGATTGAAGGTACATGAGGCGGCGCTGGCAAGAGGCGTTAAAGTAGTCGGCGCGACGGTTCATTTTGTGGATGAAGGAACTGATACAGGTCCGATCATTTTGCAGAAAGCAGTAGAAGTTGAGCAGGGAGACACGCCGGAAATACTTCAAAGAAGAGTAATGGAACAGGCGGAATGGAAAATCCTTCCCCAAGCGATCCATTTGATCGCAAATGGTAAAGTGCATGTTGAAAACGGACATGCTTTTATAGAAAATATATAAAATGTTGACAAGTTTGAAAATGACCGCCGGAATGAGAATCAGGCGGTCATTTCGGAAAGTAAAACGGTTCGTATAAACAGGAGGAATCTATCATGAAAATATTGATCGTTGGAAGCGGCGGAAGAGAACATGCGATTGCGGCAAGTGTGGCAAAAAGTCCGAGGGCAGATAAGATTTACTGTGCGCCGGGAAATGCGGGAATTGCAGAATATGCAGAGTGCGTGAATATCGGAGCAATGGAATTTGACAAGCTGGCACAATTTGCCAAAGAAAAAGAAATTGATCTTTGTATCGTCGGAATGGATGATCCGCTCGTCGGAGGTCTTGTGGATATATTGGAAGAAGCAGGAATCCGCACGTTCGGTCCGAAGAAAAACGCCGCTATACTGGAAGGGTCAAAAGCATTTTCAAAAGATCTTATGAAAAAATACAATATTCCTACAGCAGGATACGAGAATTTTACAGATCCAGAAGAAGCGATCGCCTATCTTGAGACTGCGAAGTTCCCGATCGTATTGAAAGCAGACGGACTTGCACTCGGCAAAGGCGTGCTGATCTGTCAGAATCTCGAGGAAGCAAAAGAAGGCGTGAAGACGATCATGCTTGATAAAAAATTCGGTACAGCCGGAAATGAGATGGTTATCGAAGAATTTATGACGGGTCGTGAAGTGTCTGTTCTTTCTTTCGTAGACGGAAAGACGATCAAAACAATGACGAGCGCGCAGGATCATAAACGTGCCGGAGACGGCGATACAGGACTCAATACAGGCGGAATGGGAACATTTTCACCGAGTCCGTTCTATACAAAAGAAGTAGAAGAATTTTGTGAGAAATATATTTATCAGAAAACAGTAGATGCGATGGCGGCAGAAGGGCGTCCGTTTAAAGGCGTTATTTTCTTCGGACTGATGCTTACAGAAGAAGGACCGAAGGTGCTGGAATACAATGCACGTTTCGGCGATCCGGAGGCTCAGGTCGTGCTCCCGCGTATGAAAAATGACATTTTAGACGTTGTGGAGGCATGTATCGACGGAACTCTTGATCAGATCGATCTTCAGTTTGAAGATAATGCGGCTGTGTGTGTTGTGCTTGCATCCGAAGGGTATCCGGTTCAGTACGAAAAAGGATATCCGATTACAGGACTTGAAGAATTCCGCAAACACGAAGGTTATTACTGCTTCCATGCAGGAACAAAGTTTGAGGATGGAAACATTGTAACAAACGGAGGACGCGTGCTTGGTGTAACTGCAAAAGGCGCTGATCTGAAAGAGGCAAGAAGAAATGCTTACGCGGCGACAGAATGGGTACAGTTTAAAAATAAATATAAGCGCAATGATATCGGAAAAGCGATCGATGAGGCATAATTAGGGAAGTCAATAGGCAACAAAATAGGCGGTAAAAGCGAATAAGAAAAAAGAAGCAAGAAAAATAATGCTGTGCGGTTATTTCGTGATAAAATCACAGACATATTTTCGTCTATATGATATAATAATTATATAATATGCAATGTAAATGTAATATTGCAAGATGAACACATGAAAGCAAGAGAACATTAGGAGGAACGATTTATGAGATTAAAAGATAAAGTGGCGATTATTACAGGAGGAAGCCGCGGGATCGGATTTGCAACAGCAGATGCATTTTTAAGAGAGGGTGCGAAAGTGGCTGTTGCGGCGAGCAGTGAGAAAAATGCGGCAGCAGCAGTTGAGAAGTTAAAAGCGATTCATCCAGATGCAGAAGTGGTGGGAATCAGCCCGAATCTTGGAAGTTTTGAAAGTGTAAAAGAGGAGTTTGACAAAGTAAATCAGCAATTCGGACGCATTGATATTTTGGTAAATAATGCGGGTGTTTCTGAGAGCACTCCGTTTACGTCTTATACAGAAGCAGACTTTGACCGGGTGATCAATCTGAATGTAAAAGGTGTGTTTAATGCAACTCGTGCAGTTGTTGATGGAATGATTGAAAATCACAGCGGAGTTGTTCTGAATACATCTTCAATGGTAAGTATTTCCGGTCAGCCGAGTGGATTCGCTTATCCGGCGTCTAAATTTGCCGTAAACGGTACGACAGTATCTTTGGCAAGAGAGCTTGGGCCGAAAGGAATCCGTGTCAATGCAGTAGCTCCGGGAATTACGGAAACAGACATGATGAAAGCTGTTCCGAAGAGCGTGATAGAGCCGATGATCGCACAGATTCCTCTTCGCAGACTCGGACAGCCGGAAGACATTGCGAATGCATTTGTATTCCTTGCATCTGACGAAGCGTCTTATATTACAGGCGTAGTTCTCAGCGTAGACGGAATGGCGCGCTCATAAGAACTGTGTCGGAACGACGTTTGCAAAAGGATTTGCCGGAAAGGGATTCCTTTTCATATATTTGAATATGTGATAATATAATATCTCAGCGGAGGATATTCCGCTGAGATATTTTTTTGGTAATGGTGACGAACTAAAGTCCGGGCTTGCCCGAGATCTTGGGACCCGTTTACAATCCCGAAATGTGCCTTTTGGCATTTCCGGTGATTTACTCTTTTAAGGTGGTGTATGTATGACGCGTCAAAATGAGCGGAAAATGAAGTTATATATGGAAGCGGGACTGGCGGTTCTTCTCGTTTTAACGATTGCGCTTGCATCAGCGGCAGGTCTGCTGTCTCCTCAGGCGGGGGAGAGGGACAAGAATAAAAAAGAGACTGCGGCTGTACAGGAAAAATCGCAAGATCAAAAGAAAAACGATTCGGATTCTATCGAATCTCAGGAAACGATTGCTGACGGACAATATCCGATCATGGGGGACAGTCGTATAACAGTCAGCGAAATGGTGGATTATTTTCAGGCATCAGGAAAGCCATATCCGAAAGAAGCGCTTTCCAAAGGCGGAGCAGAGTCGATCGAAGAGTTTTGTCAAATGTATTATGATGAAGCATCGGCAGAAGGCGTTCGACCGGAAGTGGCGTTTGTGCAGACGATGAAAGAAACCGGATTTTTGCAGTATGGAGGAGATGCGTCGATTGAACAGTTTAATTTCGCAGGTCTTGGAACAACCGGAGGCGGAGTGCCGGGAAATTCTTATCCGGATGTGCAGACTGGGATTCGGGCGCAGATCCAGCATTTGAAAGCATATGCGACAGCAGAACCTCTGAATGGAGAATGCGTAGATGATCGGTATGAGTATGTGAAAAAAGGCGCTGCCCCCTATGTGGAGTGGCTGGGTCAGAAGGAAAATCCCGAAGGACTTGGCTGGGCTACAGGAGAAAACTATGGGTATGATATTGTCAGGATGATCCGGGATATGGAGAAATGAGACTGTGCTTATAAAAATTGGTTAAAATACACAGGAAATCAGTGAGAATTTGAATGATTTCACATTAAATTCAGTGGTTTTGTCAAATCTGTTTTCGTTGAAAAAACAGGTGGCGAATAGTATAATTAATAGTAAGGCATAAAAAGGGAAACTGTATGTTTTTAATATAGTTTTCCTTTTTAAAGCGACCTTAAAACAAACGGAGGGAAAAGGTATGAAGAAAAGAGGAAGGGCTTTGGCGCTTCTGCTTGCCGCAGTTTTGACAGTTAGCAGCGTACCGGGAACGGTTATGGCAGCAGATGGTGTAAAACCCGCAGATGGAATAACGCGAGAACAGCCGTTTTGGAGCGGAACGGGAGGAAGCTCACGATTTAGAATCCCATGTCTCGTGTCATTGAATGACGGTACATTGGTAGCCGGATGTGATGCCAGATGGAATACAAGTTTAGACGGCGGCGGATTGGATACGATTGTGTCACGTTCGAAAGATGGCGGAAGAACATGGAAGTATACATTTGCCAATTATCTTGGAGATAATGGAAATACACACCATAACGACTCAACTGCATTTATTGATCCGGCAATGGCAACAGACGGAGAAAAGGTGTATATGATCGCAGATCTTTGTCCGGCAGGATATGCACTGAATGGTGCAAGTCATTCACCGGTGAAAGGTAAGAGTCATGATGCGAATGGAAATATCCTTTTGGCAGATGCAAGAGAATGGACAAACTGTTGGGTAGCAGATCGTCAGGATGCAACGAAATATACATATCATTTGGAAAAAAATAATAAGAAGAAAGCAGATTCAGCATATGTGATTAAAAATGCGGCTGGAGAGACTGTAGAAGGTTATACAATCGATTCTTATTTTAATATTAAAGGTGATGGCGTAGATACGAACTTGTTTGAGGCGGAATCTCCGTTCCAGGTATGGCCGACAGATTATCTTTATCTGACGACATCCGAAGATGGCGGGGCAACATGGTCTGTACCTTCTATTATTAATATGAGAAAGGATACAGAACAAACTCTTTTAGTTGGTCCGGGTCGTGGAATGATTACATCGACAAACAGAATTTTGTTTACAGCATATGAATATACCGGTGGAGATAAAAATAGTGTAGCAATCTATTCCGATGATGGCGGTAAGACATGGGAAAGAGGTCAGTCTGTCTCAAGTACAAGTTCGGAGGCTGTTGTGACAGAAGCGAACGGAAAACTGTATATGTTTACCCGCCATGGCGGATATTATACGTCTGATGACTTTGGCGAGACATGGTCGCAGAGACAAAATATGGGTATTAATTATTGTCAGACTTGTCAGTTGACAGCGATTACATATCCTGAAAAAATTGACGGAAAGACAGCGATTTTGTTTGCTGCTCCATCAGGAACAGGTCGTGATTCAGGAAAGATTTTCGTAGGATTAGTAAATGATAACGGAACGCTTGATTGGAAATACAATTACAGCATTAACGGATCTGCATATTATGCGTATTCTTGTCTGACAGTTCTCCCTGACGGAACGATTGGTCTTCTCTATGAGAGTGACGGAACTGTGATCACTTATAAAGATTTCGATATCGCAGACGTTGCAAAAGGCGCTGCAATCGGAAATATCTGGTGCACAGAGTCGGACAAGCCTGTAGCAGAAGTTACTATGGCATCAGATGAGACAAAGGAACTTGTGCTGAATGGTTTGAAAGAAAATGCAAAAGTAACAGTTACATCAGATAATGAAGGTGCAGTGACAGGAACTTATGCAGATGGAAAAGTGAAATTAACAGCGAAATCTGTGACAGGAATGGATCAGGCTGTGATTACAGTTGAATCTGAAGGCGCATCAACAACGATCAAAGTAAATGTAACAGATGCGACAAATTATGAAATTGTAGAACTTAAGCCGGGTGAAACAAAAACATATACAGATACAACAGGAAATTATAGCAAAGATGAATTGACTGGGTTAGATACAGCGATTGCGGATGTGACGATGACCGGTGAAGATGCACAGGCTGTTGAAAAACAGGTGAAAGCACAGCTTGCGACTGAAAAGGCGAAGTTTGAAGGAGAAAAGCGTTCTTTAGATGAGTGCTTGTTTACATTCCAAAAGGTCGCAGATAAAGATAATACATACAAAATTTCTGCAAAGGTTGGAGAGAATACTGTATATGTGAATCATAAAAACGCAGCATCGCAGTGTGTATGTACAACCAATGAGACGGAAATTTTATTGGAAACTCCTGCAGCAGGTACGGTTGCCTTGAAAGACACTACTAATACAGGAAATAGTAATGGTGCATATCTTTATTTTCATAAAGGTGATCTTACAAAGTTACATTTTGACAGATACAGCACCGCTGTAGAACAGTGTCAGCTGGAATTGTGGAAAAAGGCAGATGGCGCTAAAACAGAGTCCGGAATATTAGGTTATGAAAAGGTGACGGATTTATCACAGGTGGCTGATGGTCAGCAGTATTTGATTGCGGCAAAAGCAACGGATAATAATTACTATGTAGTAAATCCATCTGCAGAGTCTCAAAACTTTAAGCAAGTAGCAAAGGTTGTTACGGAAAATGTGCCGGTAGAAAAAGAAGCTGCTGTAGCAGTTGGAAGCAACGTTCAGTTTAGTGATGGAGTTAAGAAGATCGGTACTTGTCTGTTTACGTTTGATAAACAGGCAGAAGAGGGAAAATATAAGATTTCTGCAACAACGGAAGATGGACAGAAAGTATATCTCGGACCGAAATCAGCAGCTGGGGCACAGACGCCGCTTGTTGCGACAGAGGTTGTGATCACAGTTGCAAAAACGGATAAAGGATTTACATTGGCTCAGATGGAGGGCTCTTCAAATGGTGGTTATTTGTATTTTTGGAAAGATGATGAAAGCAAATTCCACTTTGACAGAAATAAAAGTGTAGACTCGAATGGAAAATGTGAATTTGAGCTTTATAAAAAAGCGGATAATGCGGAAGCAACTGAAATACCGGGATATACAAAACTAAACGACATGTCAGAAATTGAGGCGAATGGTAAGTATTTGATCGCTATGAAAGCGAAAGATAATAAATATTACTTACTGAATCCGGCAACAGGAAATGAAAAATATAAATATGTCGCAAAAGTAACAGGTGACATGTATGAAGATGAGGCGATCGGCGCAAAAACAGATATTACAATTACCGGAAAAACAGAAGGTAAGACATCTGTGAAGATCGGCGAAAAAACATATTTCATTTTTGTAAAAAATAATGTAGAAAAAGTTACATTGCAAGAGGGGGAAACGTATAATATACCGGGTGAAATTCTGAACAAAACAGAGGTGGAACAAAGAGGTATCGTGACATTAGAAGCGCAGACAAGTATGCCGCCTTATAGAATTGTTTCGGAACTTACAGACGGAACATACCTGTTTGGAACAAAGAGTCATATTATGGTGAACACGGTAAGTACAGCAGGTGCCACCCCGAAAGGTCTTGGAATGAAGTCGGTTAATTTCAATGTCGATGAAACAGCGAAAGATTTCATGTGGAAATTGACGAAGAGTGATGCAGGTTATACAATGCAGGACGTTGCTACGGGTAAATATGTTAACATTTCAGGACAGAATGTAGAGTTAAAAGAAGAAGCACAGGTGTTGACAGTTGGAACAAAGGAAAATAGTGGATTTTCTGTTTCAAAAGATAACAGCTATTTGAACAACTGGGCAAATACGAATGATAAAGTTGCAGGGTATGGATCGGATAACAATACATGGTATTTCTATACTCCATCGTCAGGATATATAGCGACAGCAGCGAAAGTCGGACAAGAAACACTGCTTACTTCAGAAGGTGTTACTTACATAATCACCGTTGTCGAGAAAAAGCCGGAAGTGAAAGAATACACAGTAACGGCAACTGTAAATGATGATAAGATGGGAAGCGTAACGCTCAGCCCGGAAGGACCGAAGTATGCGGCAGGAACGAAAGTGACGGCAACAGCGAAGGTTTCAGATGAAAGTAAATATGAATTTGTGAACTGGACAAAAGGTGACGAAGTAGTTTCCACTGAAAAAACATATGAATTTGATATTGACGCTGATGTAAATCTTCAGGCAAACTTCAAGGCTATCACATATAATGTGACAGCGAAAGTAAACGATGGTGCAATGGGAACCGCAGCGCTTAGTCCAAACGGACCGAAGTATGAAGCGGGAACAGAAGTGACGGCAACAGCGACAGCAAATGAGGGATATGAGTTCGTAAACTGGACAGTTGGCAAAGAGGCAGTTTCCGATCAGGCAGAGTATAAGTTCACAGTTAATAAAGAGATGGAACTGACGGCAAACTTCAGGAAAAAAGAGAAACCGCCTGTAGAAGAGACATATACAGTAACAGCAAAAGCAAACGA
>NZ_JAPJQP010000007.1:0-89006 GCF_030825015.1 Mediterraneibacter sp.
AAGGCGTGGGTCTGCAACACCCTGATTCACCGGTTCAAATCCGGTCTGCGCCTCTCAACCCGGAAGAGTAATCTTCCGGGTTTTTGTTATTATTGGCAGGAATGAATGGATTGAAAATATTACTGAAAACACAACTGTCTTGTCATTTGTAAACCCAAGTGTTATAATGAGCATCACGACAGAAACAAAGGCGTATGGATTTCATGCGGGAAAGGGTATACAAATGACGATTAGAGAAGAGATCGAACAGTTGAAAAAGGAAAAGAATGCAGTCATACTGGCACATTATTATGTAAGACCGGAAGTGCAGGAAATTGCGGATTATATAGGAGATTCTTTTTATTTAAGCAAGGTTGCCGTAGGGCTGGAAGAGCAGACGATTGTGTTCTGCGGCGTTTCATTTATGGGAGAAAGCGCGAAAGTACTGAATCCACAGAAGACTGTTCTTATGCCGGATGCAAAGGCGGACTGTGCGATGGCGCACATGGCGGATGAGGAAACGATCAGAGCTATGAGAGAAAAATACGAGGATTTGGCAGTTGTCTGTTATATTAATTCGACGGCGGAATTAAAAAGACTGTCGGATGTGTGCGTGACCTCAGCTAATGCTGTTCGGATCGTAAAGGCTCTGCCTAATAAAAATATTTTCTTTATCCCGGATCGGAATCTGGCACATTTTGTGTCAGAGCAGACACCGGAGAAGAATTTTGTGTACAATGAAGGATATTGTCCGATCCACGAGAAAGTAAAAATCGAGGAATTAAAACAGGCAAAAGCAGAACATCCGAATGCGGAAGTGCTGACACATCCCGAATGTCCGAAGGATCTTCTTGATCTGTCCGATTATATCGGAAGTACATCGGGGATTATCGATTATGCGGGAGAAAGTGATGCAGAAGAATTTATTATCTGTACAGAGAATGGTGTGAGATACGAACTTGAAAAGCGATATCCTGATAAGAAGTTTTATTTTACAAAGACAGAGCCTGTCTGTGAGGATATGAAGATGATTACGTTGGAGAAGATCGCGCATGTTCTGAAAACCGGAGAAAATGAAGTTCAGATGGAGGATGCCCTTCGTTCTGCTTCCAGAAAACCGCTGGAGAAAATGCTTGATCTTGCAAAATAATCAGAAACTGCCTTAAAAGGTGTTTGATCTTGCAAGACGATGAGGATTGTCAAGAGAGGGAAAGCTGTCTGAAAGAATGGAAGATGAAACAAAAAGAGAGCGGAAGGAACAGGAAAACGGAAAATAAGATTCGGGGGAACCAAAGGAAGTTGATATGGAGAAAATAAAAGAGAAACAGGAGCAGGTTGACGCGGTCATTGTCGGGACAGGAGTTGCCGGATTGTTTGCCGCTTTACATCTGCCGCGTGATTTTAAGATCATGATGATCACAAAGTCAGATTTAGAAAGCAGCGATTCGTTTTTGGCACAGGGCGGAATCTGTGTGCTGCGCGACGAAAGCGATTATGACAGCTATTTTGAAGATACAATGCGCGCCGGACATTATGAGAATCGCGAGGAATCAGTTGATATTATGATTCGAAGCTCACAGGAAATTATTCGGGAATTGATCGGGTACGGAGTTGAGTTCGAGCGGAGAGCGGAAGGCGGAAATGAACCGGTCGGCGACAGCGATATTTCTCGTACATATGAATATACGAGAGAGGGCGCGCATTCCAGTCCGAGAATTTTATTTCATGAAGATATTACCGGGAAAGAGATTACGAGTAAGCTGTTAGCGCAAGTAAAAGAACTGGAAAATGCAGAGATTTTTGAATATACAACAATGACGGATATTATAGAGGAAGACGGCGTGTGCCGAGGAATCGTCATGAAGGATCAAGACGGAACGCAAAGAGAAGTCCGGGCAGGATATACAATTCTTGCGAGCGGCGGAATCGGAGGACTGTACCGCCATTCCACGAATTTTCCGCATTTGACGGGGGACGCTCTTGAGATTGCGAGAAAGCATGGAATCAAACTGGAGCATACGGACTATGTGCAGATTCATCCTACAACGCTTTATTCGAAAAAACCGGGGCGCAGATTCCTGATTTCCGAATCAGTGCGCGGAGAGGGCGCGGTTCTTCTTGATAAATCGGGAAATCGTTTTGTCAATGAACTGCTTCCGAGAGATGTGGTGACGAAAGCAATCCGTGAACAGATGGAAAAGGATGGGACAGACTATGTATGGCTGTCTATGGAAAATATAGGAGAAGAAATGATCTTAAATCATTTCCCGAATATATACAGACGATGCAGGGAAGAAGGATACGATGTGACGAAAGAGCCGATTCCGGTCGTTCCTGCCCAGCATTATTTTATGGGCGGTATTTGGGTGGACAGTGACAGTCAGACATCGATGGAACGATTGTTTGCGGCGGGAGAGACGAGCTGCAACGGCGTTCATGGGGCGAATCGTCTGGCAAGCAATTCGTTATTGGAAAGCCTTGTGTTTGCAAAAAGGGCGGCGCAGAAGATCGTCAGATTGGAAGTTAAATAAAACGGACGAAAACATATTGAAAAAAGAGAAATAATGAAAAGATTGAGGGCGAAAGGGAAGACAGATAAAAAATCGCGGCGAAAAGAAAACAGATAAAAATGCAGGCGAAAAAGGAACAGTGGAATAGAAAATGGGAAAAGGAGAAAAAACGTGAATAAGATTACGATGAAATTACAGGCAGATCATTTGATCATGGAGGCGCTGAAAGAGGATATCTCAAGCGAGGACGTAAGTACAAACGCGGTGATGAAAGAGGCGGTTTCAGGAGAGGTGGATCTGATCTGCAAACAGGATGGAATTATTGCCGGATTGGATGTTTTTTCAAGAGTATTCGAACTTTTGGATGAAAATACAAAAACAGAGCTTTACTGCAAGGATGGAGATGAGGTAAAATCAGGACAGCTCATGGGAAAAGTAAAGGGAGATATCAGAGTGCTTCTTTCCGGTGAGCGTGTAGCGCTTAACTACCTTCAGAGAATGAGCGGTATCGCAACATATACACATTCTGTAACGGAACTTTTAAAGGGAACGAAGACAAAACTTTTAGACACAAGGAAAACAACGCCGAATATGCGCATTTTTGAGAAATATGCGGTTACAGCCGGAGGCGGATATAATCATAGATATAATCTGTCTGACGGAGTTCTGCTTAAAGATAACCATATCGGAGCGGCAGGCGGAGTGGCTCAGGCGGTGAAGATGGCGAAAGAATATGCGCCGTTTGTGCGTAAGATCGAGATCGAAGTAGAGAATCTTGATATGGTAAGAGAAGCTGTTGAGGCGGGCGCGGATATTATTATGCTCGATAATATGTCTGCAGACGAGATGAAAGAAGCGATCAAAGTTATTGACGGCAGGGCGCAGACAGAGTGTTCAGGAAATGTGACGAAAGAAAATATTGCGCGGCTGACAGAACTTGGAGTAGATTATATTTCAAGCGGAGCATTGACCCATTCGGCTCCGATACTTGACATTTCAATGAAAAACCTGCATGCTGTTAAGGGGGACGTCAGATGACAGGCTCTGACAGAAGAAAAGGGATCGTAGATCAGATCCGAAGCAGCGCGGCGCCTGTTCCCGGCAAAGTGCTGGCGGCGGCATATGATGTGAGCCGTCAGGTGATCGTACAGGATATTGCCCTGATACGGGCGGCGGGACATGATATTATCTCTACGAATCGAGGGTATATCATTAATGAGCCGGCAGCGGTAAGCCGTGTGTTCAAGGTGAAGCATACGGATGAGCAGGTGGAAGAAGAGCTGACGGAAATCATTGATTTGGGTGGAATTGTTCGGAATGTGATGATCAATCACAGAGTTTACGGTCATATGGAAGCCGAGATCAATATTACATCCCGCAGAAAAGTGACGGAATTTATGGAAGATATCCGAAAGGGAAAATCAAGTCCGCTGAAAAATATTACTTCGGATTATCATTATCATAAAGTGGAAGCAGACAGTGAGGAGACGCTGGATCTGATTGAAAATATGTTGAGAGACAAAGGATTTCTCGTGGAGGATCGTGGTTAAATCATTTAAAGCTAAGATGGACAGAGGTTGAATAATGAATGAGATTTTTACATTGCTGAAAGAAGTTTTAAATAGAGATTTTATCCGTGCGGTACTCAGTAATCCGAGAGTAAAAGACGCGGTGATAAAGGCGAAGGTGCGTCCCCTTGAGAAAAACGGGCGGCTGATATTTCAGATTGAGACGTTTACGAAGAAACAGGCGTTTCATGCAAACGAGGATGCCGAACAGGCGGCGCGGTTATTGACGGAATATATGGAAAATTTCCGACAGATGCAGATCGAGACGGTGAAGGCAGAATATACGATCCTTGTAAGTAAGAAAGGAAAAGTGTCCGTCAAGATGAAAAAGCGAAAATGTGAAGCTGCGCAGGCGGATCTGTCTCATGACAGAAAGAAACGATACATTTTGGAAGAGGGAATTTTTGTTCCGTTTTTACATGACCTTGGAGTGATGACTGAGGAAGGGAAGATCGTTCGGACAAAAACTGACAAATTTCGACAGATTAATCGATTTCTTGAATTTATTGAAGATATTCTTCCTCAGCTTGACAGAGGCAGGGAACTGACGATTCTAGATTTTGGCTGTGGGAAATCTTATCTCACATTTGCGATGTATTATTACTTAAAGGAACTGAAAGGTTTTGATATTAATGTGATCGGGCTTGATTTGAAAGAAGACGTCATTCATCGGTGCAGCGGGCTTGCGGAAAAATACGGATATGAAAAACTTCACTTTATGGTCGGAGATATTGCCGATTATGAAGGTGTAAAGGAAGTGGATCTTGTAGTGACACTCCATGCATGCGATACGGCGACAGATTATGCTCTTGCCAAGGCGGTTGGCTGGAATGCGAAAGTGATCTTGTCAGTGCCGTGCTGTCAGCATGAGATCAATGGGCAGTTTGCCGAGGCAGAGAAAGTGCATGGATATGACGGATGTTTAGCTCCGATTATGGATTACGGACTGCTCAGAGAGCGTTTTGCAGCTTTGGTGACAGACGGACTTCGCGCGAAATATTTAGAAAGCGAAGGGTATGATACGCAGGTGATCGAATTTATCGATATGGAGCATACGCCGAAAAATATTCTTCTTCGAGCAGTCAAAACAGAGAAGAAAAACAGAACAGTATGCGGAGAAGGAAAAACAGATACAAGAGCAGAAGCAAAAACAGTGATAGAGAAATGCGAACAGTTTTTGCAGATCGAGCCGGCTTTGGGGAGACTGCTGGCGGATAAAGGGGAGAATAACAGAGAATGAAGAAAAAAGTCATGAAAGCAGGGGTGCTGATCGTTGTGTTTTTTGCGGCGATCCTCATTTCAAGTCTTGTCATCAACTGGGATGTGCCGGATGATGCGGCTGACATGGGCGCCGCGTCATTGCCGAGAGTTTCTTTTTATGTAGGGGAAACGGAAGTCAATCCTTTGCTTGGTTATGTGAAGAAGATGGATATACCGGCTGTGCGTGATACGATTACTCCTCTTGAGAGTAACGGTTCGCTGACAGTGAAGACGAAGAAATATGGGAATGAGATCAGTAAGCTGAAATACGAAGTATATTCTCTTGACGGAACGAAGCAGTATACAAAAGGAACTGTGAAGATATCGAAAGATACTTCTGAGGCAGAGCTGGATCTGAGCGGGATCTTATCAGAGGAGACGCCGGAAGCGGTTCTGAAAATAATGCTTGATACGAATCTTTCTCAAAACGGGAAAACAGCCGGTTATTATACCCGCATCGTACGTCCGAAAGAAGTGACGACAGATCAATGTCTTGCATTTGCAAAGGATTTTCATACAAAGGCGCTTCATCAGGAAGCGACAGAAGAGATTACGTCATATTTAGAGCCGAATGAGCAAAGTGATAATACAACGTATCAAACGGTCAATATCCATTCAGATATTACTCATGTGCAGTGGGGAAATCTGTCTCCGTCTGTGATCGGTGACGTAGAGTGGAATATCAAGGAAAGTAATACGGTATATACATCAATCCTTGCAAAGTATAAAGTTGCCTGTACGGATGAAGACGGTGTGACAAATATTTATAACGTAAAAGAGTTTTTCAGAGTGAGATTTCTGGTAGATACGATTTATCTGCTGGATTATAACCGGGATATGGAACAGATATTTGACGGGGAAGAAAGTGATTTTGATGAAAATGGGATCATGCTCGGCATCGTTTCGCCGGATCTTTCCTATGAACTGAATAAAGATCAGACTTCTGCTGCGTTTGTGCAGGCGAGGGAGCTATGGCTGTACGAGTCAAAGAAAGGAAAGCTGACGAAAGTATTTGCGATGGCAGATCAGGAAGGCAGAGATACCCGGGGACAGAACGATCAGCATGCAGTACGTGTGATCAGTCTGGACAATAAAAATAACGTAACCTTTGCTGTCTATGGATATATGGCAAGGGGAAGCCATGAAGGGGAAGTAGGCGTTGGTATCTATTATTATGATGCCGCTGAAAATATGATCGAAGAGAAGGCGTTTATCACAAGTACGAAATCTTTTGCCATTGCAGAAGAAGAGTTGGGCAAGATGGTGTATTACAATCAAGGCACATCGCTTCTGCACGTTCTTGCGGACGGGACGCTGTATCGGATCAATCTGAAAGAAGATGAGAAAAAAGTTCTTGCAGAAAATCTGACGGATGATCAGTATGCTGTATCAGATGACGGCCATCTTATGGTGTATCAGACTTCGAAAAAAGAAAATAAGTCGGTGAAGCTTCATATTATGAATTTGAAGAGCGGAGACGATTATACGATTAATGCAGAGGAGGGGGAAGCCTTACGGCCTCTTGGATTTATTAACGGAGACTTCGTGTATGGAAAGGTCAGATCAGCGGATGCAGGGACGACGGTGTCAGGGGAACAGATCAGTCCGATGTACGAAGTGCAGATTAGAAATGCGCAGAATAAAGAAGCGGCGCAGTATAATTTTACAGAGCAGAATATCTATACGACGGACGTTCTGATCGACGGCAATCTGCTGACGTTTAACCGTGTCATAAAAGACGGTGAGACTTATAATTCCACAAAGCAGGAATATGTGACGAACAACGCAGAACGCAGGGAGTCAAAAATCTCTCTTGAGACGTATGTGTCGGAAGATGCAGGTAAACAGATACGTTTTACTTTTGCAGATGAGCTGAAGCAGAAACAGAAGCGAAATGAAAAACCGGAATATCAGATCAGTAAAAAAACATTGACGATTGAGCCGAAAGGAAAAGAGCTTGAAGAAAAGTATTATGTTTACGGTATGGGAGAATTGGCGGCTGTTTATAATAAAGCCGGATATGCGGTGCAAAAGGCGGAGCAAGTATCAGGCGTTGTAATCTCTTCGGAACAAAAATATGTTTGGGAAAAGGGGAACAGAGATCTCGTATATTCGACAGAGGCGGGATCGTTTCAGTGTGAAGAAGGCGAAAGTTCTCTTAAAGCGTGTGAACGTTACATGGAACAGTATCAGGCTCAACGGCTGGATCTGACAGGTTGTGCGCTTGATCAGGTTCTTTATGTGATCAACAGAGGCTGTCCGATGATCGCTATTCTTGAATCCGGACATGCGGTGCTTCTGACCGGATACACAACGACAGATATCACATATGTAGATCCGAATACGGGAGAGTCACATACGGTCGGTATGGACGAAATGTCAAATATGGCAGAAGCCGGAGGAAACACATTTATCGGATACATTAGATAAAAATAGAAAAACAAAACAGAAAAGAAAGATAAAACAAAAACCGCGGGATACCGAAAAATCGTATCTCGCGGTTTTTTGCAGCGGCGATGAGCCAAAGTCCGGGCTTGCCCGAGAACTTGGCGACTGCTTATAATTCTGAAATGTGCTTTTGGCACTTCCGGTGACTTATGAAACAGAAGGTTTGAATAAAACGCCTTTGTATTTATTTAGTGCAGTGTACAAAATCATTCCGAGAACGCCGCAGGAAATAATTTCTCCGAGTCCGACCGTCAGCATCATAAATGGAATCGGAAGAGGCACTGCGTAGCCGTATTTTAAAATGAACGGAACGATGAGCGCATTTGCGATGATCGGAGGGATCGGCGCGAGGTATTTGCTCTTATTGCGAAGCTGCCATGTAAATAAAGCTCCGATCAATGTAGCGATACTTCCGAAAACAATGTCCGGTAAAATCGCTCCGCCTAATATGTTGCTGATAAGACAGCCTAAAAATACTCCGGGAATACCCGCAGGCGTAAGTGCGGGGAGAACAGTCAGCGCTTCCGAAAAACGGATCTGCACTTCTCCGAATGCAAAAGATGCACCAAGCATAGTCAGTACGACATAGATCGCGGCGATCATTGCCGCTTGTGCCATGAAAAGCACTTTGTTTTGTTGAGTTGTTTTCATTTTTTAATTCTCCTTTAGTTTTGTTTTACGAGTGGAAGGTCTCGAACACTCGATTCATTTAACGCCGGAAATCGGCGGCAAGCCTGATAGACCTTGGTTTTTGTAGGCTTTGCAACGTCTGCTAGTATAACACGGTAGTAGCAGGAAATCAAGAAAAGTACCAAAAAAGTACCAAATCGGAATGTCCAGAATTTGTCCAACTTGGGAAAAATGAAAGGGCTATATGTTGAATTATCACCGGAGGACTATAAATGTTTAGAAACACAATTAAAACGGAGAAATTTAGATAAAACGAATTACATATTGTAACCCCACATATTGATGGATCTAAATTAGAATATTTGGATTGTTTGATATAACTGGTTATGATAATATGTAGATATACAGAAATACTATTTGGGTAAAAATAATTATCACAGAAAGAGGTGAGACGAATGTTATCTGAAAAAATGAAAGAAGACCTGATTCATGGGCTGAGGTTGATTTTTGGTGATGATATTCAGACGATTATCTTATACGGTTCTGTTGCAAGGAATGAAGCCACAGAAGAAAGTGATATCGATATTGCAATTATTATGAGAAAAGATATGGGGGAAGTTGAGAAGGAACAATTTATCCGCTGGTCTGCTGAAATGGATATCCAATACAACAGAGTGTTTTCAATCGTTGATATTCAGGAAGAACAGTTGGAAAAATGGGGAGATATTCTTCCTTTCTATAAGCATGTCAGAGAGGAAGGTATCGTTTTGTGGAAAGCAGCTTAAGAGAATTAGCGGGATACCGTATGGAACGGGCAAAAGAAATGCTTTCGGCAGCGGAGGACAACTTGAAGATTGGTCAGTATAAAACTTCTTTAAACCGTTCCTATTATGCAATCTTTCATGCAATGAGAGCTATGAATATTTTAAAAGGTTTTGATTCTTCCAAACATTCGGGAGTGATTGCATATTTCAATAAGGAATACATTAAGGAAGGTATCATGGATAAGGAGCTATCCGTAATTATAAAAAGCTGCTCCTTTTTGAGAGAAAAATCAGACTATGATGATTTTTTCATAGTCGGAAGAAAAGAAACGGAGAACCAGCTTGCAAGTGCAAAGGTTTTTCTGGAAGCAGTAGAAAAATATTTAACCGAAAAGGAATAGAGGAAACAAAGATTAAGAGGTGGATGTAACAGTCTGCCTCTTATTTTTGTATATTTTCAGGAGGCAAAGAAAATGGCGGGAATAAAAGACGAATTAGCCAAAAAGGATGAAAGTACAAAGGGTGAAACAAAATTAACAAAGTCCATGAGTATTGCAGACTTAATTTTACTAAAGATCAATCTTGAAAAGAGTAAAGTGCTAAACAAAGACGGAAAACCCATTATAAAGGTTGTTTTAGAGAATTTGGGGAGTAATCTGATACAATCCCTTAATATTATTAATCGGAAAGATAGATTGATAAAGAATGAGTTCCCGGAAAGTAATTATGAGGCTCAATATGTGTTTATTACCAATGTGTCCAGTGATATAAAAGATAGTTTTTCATATAATACTGAGTTGAATGAATATTGTTTTGATTTATCTGAATACAAAGGGCAATTTAAAGTTTTATGCCTCGGATTATGTAATCCTATACATGCATTCGATGTCTTATAAAAACATTTGAAATGTAAGAGAAGAAATGATACTCTGTGTACATTAAAGGTATTTCTATAATGAAAAATAAGTTTGGGAAAACATTTTTATAATGCTTATTTCTGAGCGAAGGGAAAGGAATGAATGTATTTATGAAAATTGTGGCGGCGATAGATTCATTTAAAGGAAGTATGACTTCGGTGCAGGCTGGGAAAGCTGCCGCAAAGGGCATTCACAAAGTTGATCCTGAAGCGGAAGTGCGGGTCAGACCTTTGGCAGACGGAGGCGAGGGAACGGTAGAAGCGCTGGTGTCCGGTATGAACGGGATCATTCGGAAGGTCAAAGTGACGGGACCGTTAGGGAAGCCGGTCATATGTGAGTATGGTGTGATCGAGGGTGAAGAAGAGAAGACGGCGGTGATTGAAATCGCAGGGGCGGCAGGCCTTACGCTTCTTCTGCCTGAGGAACGCAATCCTCTTTATACGACAACTTATGGAGTGGGAGAGACGATCAAAGATGCGGTTGTAAACGGATGCAGAAGATTTATTATCGGGATCGGAGGCAGTGCGACGAATGATGGGGGAGCAGGAATGCTTCAGGCTTTGGGTTTTGGCCTTTTGAAGGAAAACGGGGAGCAGATTCCGACTGGGGCATTGGGGTTGGAAGAACTGGCGGAGATCACAGATGACCATGTGATCCCCGGATTAGCAGAATGCAGATTCAAGATCGCCTGTGATGTGACGAACGTACTGTGTGGAGAAACAGGCGCAAGTGCGGTATATGGTCCGCAGAAAGGCGCAGATAAAGAAATGACCGAAAGGTTAGATCGACTTCTCTTTTCTTATGCGTCTTTGGTGAAGAAAAAAGTTCCGAAAGCAGATCCTATGTATCCCGGCACAGGAGCAGCAGGCGGTCTGGGATTTGCATTTCTTGCGTTTATGGAAGCGCAGTTGGAGTCCGGCATCCAAATTGTGATAAAAGAAACCGGATTAGAAAAGGAAATTGCGAAGGCGGATCTAGTTATTACCGGAGAAGGGCGTATGGATGGGCAGACTGCCATGGGAAAAGCTCCGATTGGGATTGCGAAGCTTGCAAAGAAGTATGGAAAACCGGTTATCGCATTTACAGGGACTGCTGCGCCTGATGCCGGAGCATGCAACGAGCAGGGGATCGATGCATTTTTTCCGATATTAAGGGAGGCGGTTACTCTTGAAGAGGCGATGAAGCCGGAAAATGCAAAGGCAAACATGGAGGCGGCGGCAGAACAGGCATATCGACTGTGGAGATTATGATATACAAAAATGCCCCGTTCCCTTTGCCGCGCACGAAGTGGGATGATCTGGGAGGCAAATCTCCACTGTGCGTCAGGTTTCCGGAACGGGGCAAACGTGTACTTTGTTTACAGTCTATTACAAGGTGAGGGCTAGAAAGCACATGTTTGTTTTGATTTATCAGATCAGGCGTCGGCGTTTTCTTCTGAATCAGTATCATCGTCTGAAGCAGACGCGTGTATTTCTGTTATGGTGACAACCGTTGTATCAGGATCGGTTGTTACGTCCAAATTTTCAATTTTTGTAATATCAAGGTCTTTCACACGGATCGTGTCTCCGACCTTCAGATCTCCTACGTCCAGGTCGATTTTTTCAACAAGTGCGGACGGCAGAGCCTTGAAATCAACTTCGTGGAGCATCTGCTGCGGAACTCCTGCGATAAGTTTGTCTGTGTTGAGCAAATGGATCTCTGCGGAAGAATGTACCTTCTCTGTGCTGACAAGCGCCTGAAAATCGATTTCATCTACGAATCCTTTGAGCGGGTTAAAATCTACTTCTTTGATGAGCGCATCATAGGCGGTGCCGTCAATTTCAAGGCGGACTCTTCCACCCTTTCCTTCCTCTTTTAACAGGCGGTCGATATCACTTTTTGCCATCTTGAGCGGAATTGATTCTTCCATTTCGCGTCCGAAGATACAGCCGGTTACATATCCTTCCCGTCTTAATTTTTTTGCTTTGATTGACATGTCTCGTTTTTCAGCTTTTAAAGTATTCATTTATCTTTTCCTCCAAATTCACTGAATTACGCTTAGCAGCCTTCGACTTGTATCAAGCAGGTATTGTTAAGTGTGTTTCTTTGTTACACCTATAATATAGCACGCTTGTCAAGAGGGCAGATTTACAAAAACAGAAGGGTTATGTTAAAATGATAAAATAAAGGGACAGGAACAATGTTTTATATAGTTTAAAACTGTCAAATCTAAATATGTGGGGAAAAAATATGAAATGGATGATTGCGTCAGACATACACGGTTCGGCGGTATATTGCGGGCAGATGCTGCAGGCATATCGGAGAGAAAAAGCGGATAGGCTGCTGATCTTGGGAGATCTTTTATATCACGGTCCTCGTAACGATCTGCCGGAAGGATACGCGCCGAAGGAAGTGATCCGAATGTTGAATGAAGTGAAAGAGGAACTGGTTTGTGTGAGAGGAAATTGCGATACCGAAGTAGATCAGATGGTTTTAGAATTTCCGATCATGGCAGAGTACGGCATTTTTCAGTTTGAAGGGATGGACATGATTTTTGCATCGCATGGTCATGTATATCATCCGAACAGTCTTCCGCCGCTGAAGAATGGGGATATTTTATTGAACGGGCATACACATGTGCCTGCGTGTGAGAAGAGAACGGACGGGAGCGGAAAACAGTACATGTATCTGAATCCGGGGTCGGTGTCTATTCCGAAAGAAGGATCGGCACACAGTTATATGATTTATGAAAGCAAAGCGTTTACTTGGAAAAATATGGAAGGTGAGGTATACATGGAATGGAAGAAAGATTCGCGCTTTTGATCGATGCGGATAATGTATCAGCAAAATATATTAAGCCGATTTTAGATGAATTGTCAAAATACGGAAACGTGACGTACAAGAGGATTTACGGAGACTGGACGCGCCCGAACAGCGCCGGATGGAAGGAAGAACTTTTACAGAATTCTATTACTCCGATCCAGCAGTTCAGTTATACTTATGGGAAAAACGCAACAGATTCCGCAATGATCATTGATGCGATGGATATGCTGTATGCAAGTGAACTGGAAGGATTTTGTCTTGTCTCAAGCGACAGTGATTTTACAAGACTTGCCAGTCGCCTGCGGGAGAGCGGGAAACGGGTGATTGGGATGGGAGAGGCGAAAACTCCTCTTCCGTTTCGCAAGGCGTGCGAGATCTTTACGGAATTGGAGCTTCTTTTGGAAGATAATATGATGGGAGCGGCAGAGCGTGAAGAGAAAGTGGGACTTCATGCAGTGAGCGGAAAAGAAACGAAAAAAATGATCTCGGCGACAAGAGAGCAGGTGGAAGAGGCTGTTGTAAAGATTATTACAGAAAATAAAAACAACGACAGGGAAACCGGACTTGGAGAAGTCGGAAGCAGACTGGTCAAGCTGTATCCTGATTTCGACGTTCGCCGTTACGGATATAGTCTGCTGTCTAAATTTCTGGAAACTCTTCCGAGACTGATGCTGATTCAGGAAGGGACAAAAGTGTCTGTTGCGCTCTATGAGGATAAGAGCAGGAAAGAAATGGTAGAAGAATACATTTTGTATCAGATCAAAACAAGCGGTGAAAACGGGATTCCTTTGAGCGCGCTTGGAAACAGGATCCGGCTGAAGTTTGGTGATTTCAAGGTGCGGGACTATGGATTCTCACAATTCAAACCTTATATTCAGAGTTTCCCCGAGGTGGAACTCCAAGGGGAAGGCGAGAGAACGAAAGCAGTGTATGCGCCGGAATTATGATCTTTTTTGATTCTTGTAACATCGCAGGCTTTCGTTTATAATAGCCGTGTAACAGAAGAGTTGGCGCTGCCGTCCGCAAAAGGCGGTATGCAGTTGGGAGTGAAAACAGATGATAAAAGTAAAAGAATACAGAGGTCATATAAGAAACTGGGAAGAACTTTGCGAGAGGCTGGAGATCTCTCTTGATCTGACAAGAGAAGAGCGTGAAGAGCAGATCCTTGTGAAGGCGTATGAGACATGGGGCAATGAGATGGCGGATCATATGCATGGGATGTTTGCATTTGCGCTGTGGGATGAAGAGGAGCAAAAACTGTTTTGTCTGCGCGATCAGTTCGGAACAAAGCCGTTTTATTATTATGAGACGGCGGATGGGAACTTGTTGTATGGGACGACAATCCGGGGGATCATGGAACAGCCGGGATTCGTGAAAGAATTAAATGAAGAAATGCTTCAGCTTTATTTGAGTCTGACCTATGTGGCGGGAGAGAACACGTTTTTCCGAGGACTGAAAAAGCTGCTTCCCGGCAGATATCTTATCTGGCAGAATGGCAGACTTTCTGTCAGTCGGTACTGGATGCCGGAATTTCATCCTGATAAGAGTCGGACTTTGGAGCAGTGGGCGGATGAGATTCACAGGACGGTAGGGGAGATCATGCCGGAGGTGAAGACGAAAGAAGAGTATGCAGAATCGTTCTTATCCGGCGGCGTTGATTCTTCTTATGTATTGGCGATGTCAGATGTGGAGACAACGGATTCCTGCGGATATGAGGAAGAGCGGTTTGACGAATCGGGATTGGCGAAGCAGACGGCAGATATTTTGGGAAGAAAAAATCTCCGCTGTCTGATTACACCGGAAGAATATTTCGGTATTGTTCCATATGTGATGTATAATATGGAGCAGCCGCTGGGAGATGCTTCGGCTATCGCGTTTGCGATTGCATGCAGGGAGACGGCGAAGCATACGAAGATCTGTTATTCGGGCGAGGGTGCGGATGAATTTTTCGGCGGATATAATATGTATCGGAATGCAGAGCGATACGGAGAGAATCTGAAGACGTTTTATGTCGGCAATACGAATATCATGAAAGAAGATGAGAAGAAACGAATCTTGAAAACGTATGATCCTGATGTACTTCCGATCGAACTTGCAAGGGGCATTTACGAAGAGACGGAAGGTCTTGATCCATTGACGAAGATGTCGGATGTCGATATTCAGATTTGGCTTGAGGGGGATATTTATCTTAATGTGGATAAGATGAGTCTGGCAGCAGGACTTGAGATCCGAATGCCTCTGACCGACAGAAGGATTTTTGATATTGCGTCAAGGATGCCGTCAGAGTATAAAGTGAATGAGGAACAGAATAAAGTTGCGCTTCGTACGGCGGCGGCGAAAGTGCTTCCTGAAGAAATCGCATTTCGAAAGAAGCTTGGATTCATAGTGCCGATTCGTATTTGGATGGCTGACGAACGATACAATGCAGATGTGCGGAGGCTTTTTGCAAGTGATATCGCAGAGAAATTCTTTCATATCGATGAGATTCAGGCGATTTTCGATGAGTATGTGGGAGGCAATTCGGATAATTGGAGAAAAGTGTGGACGATCTACACATTCCTTGTATGGTATGAAGAGTATTTTGTGAAAAGATAATGGGGAGAAAGAAAAAAGTTTCTATTCATACATAAATGATGCGAGTATAATAATGTAAATTTAATAAGGGGATGCATATATATGACAACGAAGAAAAGCATCAAGAAACTATATTGCAGAATGTTTCAGCGGGTTATGAAAGCAGGTGTGTCTGTGATCCCGTGGCGTACGCCGAAACTGATGAAAGGTGCAGGCGCGATCCGGCATCTTCCGGCGGCGGTCAAGAGAAGGGGATTAAAGAAGGCGCTTGTTGTTACAGGTCCGACGCTGATCGGGCGGGGACTTCTTGACGGATTGCTTGAAGAGATGGAAGAGCAGGGTCTTTTGTATGTCATTTACAATAAGCTGGAACAAAATCCGACAGATGAGAATGTTGAAGATGCGGCGCGGCTGTTTTGGGAGAATGGTTGTGACTGTATGATCGCCGTTGGCGGGGGAGCGCCGATGGACTGTGCGAAAGCGGTCGGTGCGCGGATTGGAAGGCCGAATAAACAGATTCGGCAGATGCAGGGTTTGTTTCGGGTTGTGAAGCCGATTCCAATGTTGTTTGCGGTTCCGACAACAGCCGGATCAGGCTCGGAGACGACGATGTCGGCAGTGATTACAGAAGCCGCGGCGCATCATAAGGCAGCGATCAATGATCTGCGTTTGATGCCGAAATATGCGGTTCTTGACCCGGAGCTGACAGTGGGAGTTCCGCCGGAAGTGACGGCTGCGACAGGAATGGACGCGTTATGCCACGCCGTGGAATCGTATACAAATGATACTTATAATAGTGATACAGAGCGAGAATTGTGCAGAAAAGCAGTCAGACTGATCTATGATAATCTGATCAAAGTCTATGAAAACGGCAGTGATCTTGAAGCGAGACAAAAGATGCAGCAGGCTGCATTTTATGCTGGAAGAGCATTTACAAGAGGAGCAGTCGGGTATGTACACGCTATCGGACATGCGGTGGGAGGTTTGTACGGTACGCCTCACGCAGTGGCGATGGCAGTTCTTCTTCCGCATGTGATGCGGGCATATGGCGAAGCGGCGCATGAGAAATTGGCGGAATTAAGTGATGTGTGCAAGCTTGCTCCGACGGAAGCGCCGGACAGTGTGAAAGCGGACGCATTTATCAGGTGGATCGAGGGAATGAAAGTGCAGATGCAGATTCCGGAATATCCTGAGATGATTAAAAAAGAGGATATCAGACAGATTGCAAAATGGGCGGAAAAAGAAGCCAATCCTCTTTATCCGGTTCCTGTTATATGGAATCGCCGCGAGTTTGAAAGCTTTATCAGAGGATTGACGGGAAAAAGGAAAACGGGAGAAGATGATCTTGTTTTTTGAATGACAAACGACAATGGAAGGGAAAGGAATCTTGAAAGATGATAATCGATACACATGCGCATTATGATGATGAACAGTTTGATGAAGATCGTGAGGAGATTCTCGGACAAATGCAGGCTGCCGGAATCGGAATGATCGTGGATGCCGGTTCTACGATCTCGTCATGGGATAAGATTGTAAAGCTGACAGAACAATATCCGTTCATGTACGGCGCTGTCGGTGTTCATCCTGATGAGGTCGGAAGTCTTGATTCAATACAGTTTGCAAGGATGGAACAGCTTCTTGATAAAGAGAAGATCAAGGCGGTCGGAGAGATCGGTTTAGATTATTATTGGGATAAAGAAAATCATGATCTTCAGAAAGAGTGGTTTGTCAGGCAGCTTGGACTTGCCAGACAGAAAGAACTTCCGGTGATCATTCACAGCCGTGAAGCGGCAGCGGATACAATGAAGATCATGAAAGAATACGGTTCGGGACTGGGCGGCGTTATCCATTGTTATTCCTATTCTCTGGAGATGGCGAAAGAGTATGTAAAAATGGGATATTATATCGGAATAGGCGGCGTGGTAACTTTTAAGAATGCAAAGAAACTGAAAGAGGTCGCAAAGGAGATTCCGCTAGAGTCTATCGTGCTGGAAACAGATTGCCCGTATCTTGCTCCGGTTCCCCATAGAGGGAAGAGAAACAGTTCCCTTTATCTTCCCTATGTGGCGGAAGAGATTGCGGCGTTAAAGGGCGTTGCGGCAGAGAAAGTTATTTTGCAGACCGAAGAAAACGCGCGGAAGTTATACGGACTCTAGAGAATGAGAAAAGAAAAGGTGCGGGATGAAGAGCACAGAGAAGCAGAAATCCCGCGGAGTTTTTGAAGAGAAAAGATTTGGGAAGGAAACATATGAAAGAACCTACGCTTGGCAATCCGCAGAATACGATTGCGGTGCTTCAGAAATATAATTTTATTTTTCAAAAGAAATTCGGACAGAATTTTCTGATCGATACACATGTTTTGGATAAGATCATCCGTGCGGCAGAAATCGGAAAAGATGATCTGGTGCTTGAGATCGGTCCGGGGATTGGAACGATGACGCAGTATTTGGCGTGTGCGGCGAGGAAGGTGATCGCAGTTGAGATCGACAGAGCTTTGATTCCGATTTTGGAAGATACGCTTGACGGATATGAAAATGTGCGTGTGATCAATGAAGATGTACTCAAAGTCGATATCCGAAAGTTGGTTGAGGAAGAAAATGAAGGCAGACCGATCAAAGTTGTCGCAAACCTGCCGTATTATATTACGACGCCGATCATTATGGGGCTGTTTGAAAATCAGGTGCCGATCAAAAGTATTACAGTGATGGTGCAGAAAGAAGTGGCAGATCGGATGCAGGTCGGACCGGGCACGAAAGACTACGGCGCATTGTCTCTTGCGGTACAGTATTATGCGGAACCGTATATTGTGGCAAATGTCCCGCCAAACTGTTTTATGCCGCGGCCGAAAGTCGGATCTGCGGTGATCCGGCTGGAAAGACATGAACGCCCGCCGGTTGAAGTCAAAGATGAAAAGCTGATGTTCAGGCTCATTCGGGCATCTTTTAATCAGAGAAGGAAAACATTGGCAAATGGATTGAAAAATTCGCCGGAGATCGATTTTTCGAAAGAGGAGATCGAAAGCGCGATCGAAAAACTTGGGAAAGGTCCCAGCGTGAGAGGTGAAGCGCTGACGCTTGCAGAATTTGCTGAACTGGCAAATTATTTTTGTGAGTAGAACGGAAACTATTTACAAGATATAGAAAGTTTAAAGTTTACTAACTGCGTCTGCTTCATAAAGATTTAATAGACAGTTTATTGTATAATTCTTTTGTTTTTAGTATAATAAACAAATATACCAAAAATGAAAAGGAGGAAGTTGTATGGCAAAAAATATAGACAGCATATTTTTTGATATTACTCCGAAGATTGAAGAACTTGCTCTTAAGTGTGAGCAGAATAATGCGATCGATAAGGAATTATACACGAAGTATGAAGTGAAAAGAGGTCTCCGGGATCTGAACGGAAAAGGTGTGCTTGCCGGACTTACGAATATTTCGGATGTGTGCGCATCGAAGATTGTAGATGGGAAGTCTGTTCCGTGTGAAGGAAATCTGTATTACAGAGGTTATAATATCAAAGACCTTGTCAAAGGGTTTCTTGAGGCGGATCATTCGGGATTTGAGGAGACAGCGTATCTGCTTCTGTTCGGAGAACTTCCGAATAAAGCACAGTTGGAGGATTTTCAGAATATGATCGCGGAACGCCGTACGCTTCCTCCGAATTTTGTGCGCGATGTTATTATGAAAGCGCCCAGCCGCGATATGATGAACAGTATTACAAGAAGTATTCTTCAGCTTTATTCTTATGATGAAAAAGCGGACGATACAAGTATTCCGAACGTCCTTCGTCAGTGTCTGAACCTGATCAGTCAGTTCCCGATGCTGATGGTATATGGATATCATGCATATAATTACCGCAGAGGAGAGGATCTTTATATTTATGCGCCGAAGGCGGAACTTTCCACAGCGGAGAACATTTTGATGATGCTTCGTGAAGATCGGAAATATACGAAGCTTGAAGCAGAGATTTTGGATATGGCGCTTGTGCTCCACATGGATCACGGCGGTGGAAACAACTCAACTTTTACGACTCATGTTGTTACGTCTTCTGGGACGGATACATATTCGACGATCGCCGCTGCAATGGCGTCCCTGAAAGGACCGAAGCACGGCGGAGCGAACATCAAAGTGACACAGATGTTCGAGGATATGAAGTCTGTTTTGACAGACTGGGAAGACGAAGATCAGATTCGTGCTTATTTGGAAGCTCTGCTCGATAAGAAAGCATTTGACCGAAAGGGATTGATCTACGGTATGGGACATGCGGTTTATTCGATCTCTGATCCACGAGCTGATATCTTCAAAGGATTTGTGAAAAAGCTTGCAAAGGAAAAAGGCCATGAAGCAGAGTACGGTCTTTATGAAAAGGTAGAACGTCTTGCTCCGGCAATTATCGGAGAGAAACGAAAGATGTATAAAGGTGTTAATGCAAATGTCGATTTTTACAGCGGACTTGTGTACAGCATGCTTGATCTTCCGCCGTCATTATATACACCGATCTTTGCAGCGGCACGTATTGTAGGATGGAGCGCGCACAGACTGGAAGAGCTTAAAAACGTAGACAAGATCATACGTCCGGCATATAAACCGCTCGCGCCATACCGCGATTATATAAAATTAGATGACAGGTAAGGAAGCATCAGTGACATGAGAGACGAGTTTTATTTCCCATCAAAAGACGGTAATACAGAGATCCATACGATAGAATGGAAGCCTGAGGGCGAGGTGAAAGCAGTATTGCAGATCTGCCACGGAATGGTAGAGTATATCAAGCGATACGATGAATTTGCCGAATTTTTATGTGACAAGGGTTTCTATGTCGTGGGAAATGATCATTTGGGACACGGAAAGTCAGTACAGGCAAAATCGGAATATGGTTTTTTCAGTGAAAAATATGGTAATGCGTGTGTCCTCGGCGATATTCATACGCTTCGCCAGCGGACGATGAAGAAATATCCGAACGTTCCGTATTTTATGCTGGGACACAGTATGGGATCTTCGCTTCTGCGTCAGTATATTCAGATGTATGGGAAAGGACTGAGCGGAGCGATCATTATAGGCGTGGTTGCCGATCATAAAAAGGCGACGCTTGTGTTTGGAAAACGTCTTTGCAGATTGATGGCAGCCGTGCGGGGCTGGCATTATCGCAGTCATTTTGTAGATCGTCTGGCTGTTGGGAATTTTAATCGAAAGTTTAAGCCGTCAAGGACGCGGGCAGACTGGGTTACAAGCGACAGGGAACATTTGGATGCCTATGTATCGGATCCGCTTTGTTCCTTTGTCTTTACGGTTAACGCGTATTACAGTATGTTTTCAGGAATGATCAACATGCAGAGAAAGGAAGGCGTCTACATGATTCCGAAAGGCCTGCCGATTTTGTTTGCGGCAGGATCGGAAGATCCGGTAGGAAATTTCGGAAAAGGCGTCCGTAAAATTTATGAAAAATACAGAGCGGCGGGAATAAGAGATGTATCGCTGCGGCTCTATACCGGTGATCGGCATGAAATCTTGAATGAATCAGACAGAGAACAGGTATATGATGATTTATTTGAGTGGCTGACAGGACATATGGAAGAGAAAGTGTTATAATAGAACTGTTATTGCCGCAGAAATGCCGGTGAAATTTGATTGAAGGAGTTATCTGATATGGAATTGACAACGATTCGGGAATTATTTAAAGACAGAGAATCATATCTTGACAAAAAAGTAACTGTAGGAGGCTGGGTTCGGAGTCTTCGGGATTCGAAGACATTCGGTTTTATTGTGGTGAATGACGGTTCTTATTTTGAACCGCTTCAGATCGTATACCATGATGAGATGGAGAACTTTGCAGAGGTTTCAAAATTAAACGTAGGAGCGGCAGTAATCGTGAAAGGTACGCTTGTCGCTACTCCGCAGGCAAAACAGCCTTTTGAGATTCAGGCGGACGAAGTACAGATAGAAGGCGCGTCTGCATCGGATTATCCGCTTCAGAAGAAACGTCATTCTTTTGAATATTTGAGGACGATTTCTCATCTGCGACCGAGAACAAATACATTTCAGGCAGTATTCCGTGTGCGTTCTTTGGCGGCATATGCGATTCATAAATTCTTTCAGGAAAGAGGATTTGTGTATGTACATACACCGCTGATCACGGGAAGCGACTGCGAAGGCGCAGGAGAGATGTTCCGTGTTACGACACTTGATATGGATCAGATCCCGAAAAATGAGGATGGAGCAGTAGATTATACAAAAGATTTCTTTGGAAAAGAGACGAGCCTTACGGTGAGCGGTCAGCTTAATGGTGAGACATATGCGCAGGCGTTTAGAAGTATTTATACATTTGGACCGACATTCCGTGCGGAAAATTCAAATACGACGCGTCATGCAGCGGAATTTTGGATGATCGAACCGGAGATTGCATTTGCTGATCTTGAAGATGATATGGATCTTGCAGAATCTATGCTGAAATATGTTATTAATTATGTGATCGAGAATGCGCCGGAAGAGATGAATTTCTTTAATTCTTTTGTTGACAAGGGGCTTCTTGAAAGACTTAATAATGTTGCAAATTCAGATTTTGCCCGCGTTACTTATACAGAGGCGATCGAGATATTAGAAAAGAATAACGATAAGTTTGAATATAAGGTTTCATGGGGATGCGATTTGCAGACAGAGCATGAACGTTATTTGACGGAACAGGTATATAAACGTCCGGTATTTGTTACAGATTATCCGAAGGAAATTAAAGCGTTTTATATGAAACAAAATGATGACGGAAAAACTGTTGCTGCAGTTGACTGTCTTGTTCCGGGTATTGGTGAGATCATTGGCGGAAGTCAGAGAGAAGATGATTATGAAAAACTGCTTGCCCGTATGAACGAACTTGGTCTTGATGAGAAAGATTATGGTTTCTATCTTGACCTTAGAAAATACGGCTCTACAAGACATGCAGGTTTCGGATTGGGATTTGAGCGCTGCGTGATGTATCTGACAGGAATGTCAAATATTCGTGACGTGATTCCGTTCCCGAGAACAGTAAATAACTGCGAACTGTAGTGAGGAACGCTGTTTGCGGCGGCAGGGATAAGAGGCGTTTTCAGAGAAAGCTTTCAGAGGCTGATTAATATAAACAGATAGAGAAGAAGTGTATTATAAGGGCGCGACAGTTGTGTGGCGTCCTTTTGCTACTATATGAAAGAGGTGCGGAAAAGGAGAAATAAAAGATGAGATTTATTCATATTGCGGACGTTCATCTGGGGGCAGAACCGGAAGCGGCAGGATACAGCCAAAACAGAGGACGGGAATTGTGGGCATCGTTTGAGAATATAGTACGGATATGTGAAGCGGAGAAGACAGACCTTCTTCTTATTGCCGGAGATCTTTTTCATAGACAGCCGCTTGTGCGGGAGTTAAAAGAAGTGAATTATTTGTTTTCGGAGCTGACGCATACGAAAGTTGTGCTTATTGCAGGAAATCATGATTATATGCGGATCGATTCGAATTATCGGACTTTTAAGTGGAATAAAAATGTCTTTCCGCTGTTTGGAAAAGAGATGGAGCATATCGATTTTCCGGAATTAGAAACTGCTGTATATGGTTTCAGCTATTATGAACGGGAAATTCGAGAGCCGCTTTATAATGATGCAGAGCCGGCAGGGTTTGAGAAAAATGAAATTTTACTGGCTCATGGAGGAGATGAAACACATATTCCGTTTGACAAAAAAAGGTTGGGCAAAGCGGGATTTTCCTATATTGCGTTAGGGCACATCCATAAGCCGCAGGCGTTGGAGAAAGATCGGATGATCTATGCGGGAGCGCTTGAACCTATTGATCAGAATGACGTAGGGCAGCATGGATATGTGAAAGGAGAGATCACAAATGGAAGTACGAGAACCCACTGGATTCCATTTGCGGGAAGAGAGTATATCCATGGCAAAGTAGAAGTAGATACATTGGATACAGAAGGTAGCATAAAATCCAAAATAAAGCAACTTATAGATGAATATAGAAATAAAAACATTTATAAAATCTTTCTTAGAGGGAAAAGAGATCCAGATATCATATTCGATGTGGGATATTTGGCAGAAGATGGCTGCATTCTGGCGGTTATAGATGAGACAAGTCCGGCGTATGATTTTGAACGGCTTTATGCGGATAACAAAGAAACACTTCTCGGAAGATATATTGAAAAATTCGCAGGATGCGAAGAAGGAAGTGTAGAATATTGCGCGCTCTGTGAAGGAGTGGAAGCGCTTTTGGCGGGAAACAGAGGATAAACAATGGTAATAAGGGAGCTTTATATTAAAAATTTCGGGAAATTTTCAGAAAAGCATTTTTATTTAAAAGACGGAGTACAAGTGATCAGCGGGGAAAATGAGTTCGGAAAGACAACGCTGCATTTGTTTATAAGAGCGATGCTCTTCGGGTTGGGACGAGGCAGGGGAAGAGCGGCGGCGAAAGATGATTTTACGAAGTATGAGCCATGGGACGGCGGCAGTTATGCAGGCGTTATGCGGTTTGAATGTGGCGGGAGATGTTTCCGGCTTGAGAGGACGTTTGGAAACGGACAGAAAAGCGGGAAAAAGGTTCTTTTGATCTGTGAGGATGACGGGGAAGAACTGTCACCCGAACACGGCGACCTGGAAATGCTTTTGGGTAGTCTGACAGCAGAATTATTTGACAGCACGGTATCTGTCGGTCAGTTGAAAAGCAGACCCGGACAGGCGCTTTCCGAGGCGCTGGAGAATTACGCTGCGAATTATTACGAGACAGGCGGAGCAGATCTTGACTTAAGAGGCGCGGTGCAGACGCTGAGAGAAAAAAGAAAAAAGACAGAACGGGCAATTCGGGAAGAGCAAGAAAAAGAAGAGCGAAAAAGACAGAAGATGCTTCAGGAATGTGAATATTTAGAGCGGGATATGGAGAGCCTTCGCGGGGAATATGAAGAGAGAAGAGAAGAACTTCACTTATTGAAGAGGTCTGTAAAGATGCGGGAAGAGGAAACGAAGATCGGTACAGAAGAGACAGAAACCAGAAAAGGTCGGGGGAAACATATTCTTTTCACCGGACTTGGCGGGATTTTTGCCGGCGGGATCGGACTGCTGTGGAGTCGTTTTGCGGCGGTTCGGGCAGGAGGATTTTCCGTGTCTTTTGCAGGAATTGCAGAGATTTTGCTTTTGATCGGATTAGGGATGTGTGCGATTGGACTGTACGAGGTAAGCAAAGAACTGCGAGAACGCAAAAAGAGCAGGCAGGATAAGAAATCTGCTGCAAGAGAAGTTGATTTGAACGGGCAGATCGATCAGAATTGCCAAATGGGAGAATTACGGGAATCAAGCGAGTTGAGAGAAAAGATCCGTCAGGCGCAATGGCAGATGTCACATCTGCGATCGGAGTGGAAAGAAAAGGAGATCCGTTGTCAGAATATACAGGAACAGTGCGGTGAACGGATGGACAGTGAGATCGGAAAGAGGCTGAAAGTGCAGAGAGAAGCGCTTGAAATGGCGGAAGAGGTTCTTATACAGACGGCGAAGGAAACGTCGGACGCCACTTCGCAGAAGATGAATCTGAGAGCCTCGGAAATCTTTTCTGAGATTACGGATGGCAGATATAGAGGGCTGAAGGCCGACGCACATGAGGGGATCTCTGTTTGGGACGGCGTACGCCGTATTCCGGCGGAGCGTCTGAGCAGAGGAACATTAGAGCAGATCTATTTTGCTGTGCGGATGGCGGCGGCAGAGATGCTTCTGGAAGAACCGATGCCGCTTATCTTTGACGATGCATTTGCTTTTTATGATGATAAAAGGCTGGAATCTGTTATAAAATGGTTGAGCCGGCAGAAAAATCAGGTTATAATATTAAGTTGTCACAATAGGGAAGAAAACTTGTTGGGGCAGTTCATGTAAATGGTTAGAAAAAGGGTATTTCAGAGGTGGAAGTTTCATGAAGATAGCATTACCGCGAAAAGTAATGATAATTATAAAAAATCTGCAGCTCCACGGATACGAAGCGTATGCGGTGGGAGGTTGTGTGCGTGATTCAATCCTTGCACGAAGACCGAAGGATTGGGATATTACAACATCTGCAAGACCGGAGGAAGTCAAGAAACTGTTCAAGCGGACGGTTGACACAGGAATTGAACATGGTACGGTTACTGTTTTGCTTGGAAAAGACGGATATGAGGTTACGACTTATCGGATCGACGGCGCGTATGAAGACAGCAGGCATCCGAAGGAAGTTTTGTTTACGAACAGACTGGAGGAAGATCTTCGCCGCAGAGATTTTACGATCAATGCGATGGCATATAATGATGAAGTACGTTTGGTGGACGTATTTGGAGGAATGCAGGATCTTAATCATCATTTGATTCGGTGTGTCGGAGAGCCGAAAGAACGATTTTCTGAAGATGCACTTCGGATCTTGCGGGCGGTACGGTTTTCTGCTCAGCTTAATTTCCCGATCGAGTCGAAAACGGCTGCTGCGGTCAGAGAACTTGCGCCGACATTGGAACATATCAGCGCAGAGCGAATACAGGCAGAACTTGTAAAACTTCTTGTGTCGGCACACCCGGAGCGGATACAGGATGCATATGAATTGGGGATTACAAGGGTGATCCTCCCGGAGTGGGATGCGATGGAAGGCGTGGCGCAGAATACCCCACATCATAAGTATGATGTGGCTCAACATACGCTTCATGCATTGAAGTATGTGAAACGGAACAAGATCCTACGTCTTACGATGCTGTTTCATGATATGGGAAAACCGGCGAGAAAGACAACGGATGAGAACGGAAGGGATCATTTTAAAGGGCATGCGCTTGTAAGTGAAGTGATTGCCCGTGATGTGATGCAGAGACTGAAGTTTGATAATGACACGATCAAGAAAGTGACCCGGCTTGTCTGCTTTCATGATTATCGGGTGGAAGCGACTCCGGCAAACGTACGGCGGGCAATGAACCGGATCGGCGTCGATCTGTTCCCGTATTATCTGGCGGTTCGGCTGGCGGATGTGAAGGCGCAGAGTTCGTACAGAAGGCGGGAGAAGATCGAGAATATTGTTGCCATGAGAAAGTATTATCAGGAGGCAATCATAAAGGAAGAATGTGTGACGCTTAGACAGCTTGCCGTTGGTGGAAGAGATCTGATGGCGCTTGGCATGAAACCCGGAGTTGAGATCGGAAGAATGTTAAGTGAACTGCTTGAATATGTCATTGATCATCCGGAAGAAAATGATAAGAAAAAATTGTGTGAATATGTAAACAAAAAAATATCTCAGAAGAACGAAAACAACTGATAGAAAGATCAGAAAAGAATGGTTATAATCGCCCTCTGTTGTTCATACATTAAAAAGAGTCATAATGTAGAAAACAGGGGGCAGTTATGAGAGAAGAATACGAACTGGAAGTTTTGGAAAAGTATGACATAGAAGTGAAAAGCACCCGAAGGATAAGGGGTGCGTTTTTTTGTGATACGAAAGAAGGGACGATGCTGCTCAAAGAGACAAAGATGTCAGAGCGGCGCGCCCCTTTTTTATATCGTGCGCTGAGTGAAATAGAAAGCCGCAGCAACATAAAAGCTGACATACCTGTCTGCACAAAGGAAGGTGGATTTTGTGTGATGTCAAGGGAAGGCAACTTGTATATGCTGAAAAAATGGTATCCGGGAAGAGAGTGCGACGTAAGGCAGGAACAAGAAGCTGCGTGGGCGTTTGGAACACTTGCGGATTTGCATAAGGAAATGGAAGATCTGGCTGTAAGGGTAGATCTTGGAGCTGATATGACAGGGAGGAATCCGGTTGAAGAGATCCGCAGATATAACAGAGAACTGAAAAAGGTTCGATCCTTTATTCGTTCAAGACCGGTGAAAAATGATTTTGAAATTTTGTTTTTGGAAAATTTCGACAAAATGTATTGTGCGGCAGATTGCGTTCTAAAACAGATGGAAAGTTCGGGATGCAGACAGCTTTTTGAAGAGAGTGTTTCTAAAGGAAGCGTTGTCCACGGAGACTACAATCATCATAATCTGATTATGCTCAGAGACGGGATTGCCGTGACAAATTTTGAACATATGCATGTAGATGTTCAGGTGAAAGATTTTTGTTATTTTTTAAGAAAAGTAATGGAAAAAAATCAATGGAAACAAAAAACAGGACAAAAAATGGTGGAATCCTACGAACAGGTGCGTCCTTTATCGCAAAAGGAACGGGAGTTTATCGCTTTAAATCTTGCTTATCCTAAAAAATTCAAAAAGATCGCAGGGAGCTATTACCAGTCTAATAAGGCGCATCTTTCTGAAAAGAATGTAGAAAAACTGGAAATGTGTATTCGTCAGACAGAAGAAAAATATGAGTTCCTTAGTCGGATATTTCCTTTAAATTTATAGGAGTTTGTTGTATAATAAAACATATCGAGCATATAGGGGCGGATATAAAATTTATATTTAGTTTAGGAGGTAATATTATGGACTACAAAGCGAGGTATGAAGAATGGATTTCGAATTCATACTTTGATGAAGATACGAGGGCGGAGCTTGAGAGTATCAAAGAGGATGAAAATGAGATTAAAGAACGATTTTATATGGATTTGGAGTTCGGTACAGCAGGTCTGCGCGGTATCATCGGCGCAGGAACAAATCGTATGAATATTTATACGGTTCGTAAGGCGACACAGGGACTTGCGAATTATATCATTAAGAATGACGGTCAGGCAAAAGGAGTTGCGATTGCGTATGACTCCCGCCATATGTCAACAGAATTTGCAAAAGAGGCTGCCTGCTGTCTGGCTGCAAACGGGATCAAAGCATATATCTTTGAGTCACTGCGTCCGACACCGGAGCTTTCTTATGCAGTGAGAAAACTCGAATGTATTGCCGGAATTAATATTACGGCAAGTCATAATCCTCCGGAGTATAACGGCTATAAAGTATACTGGGAAGACGGCGCACAGATTACGCCTCCTCATGACAAAGGTATTATGGACGAAGTAAAAGCAGTGGAAGATTACACAACGATGAAGACGATGCCGGAAGAAGAAGCGAAGGCGGCGGGACTTTATGAAGTGATCGGAGCGGAAGTGGACGACGCTTATATTGCAGAACTGAAGACACAGGTTCTTCATCATGATGCAATCGAAGCGGCGGGAAAAGATCTTAAGATCGTGTATACGCCGCTTCATGGAACCGGCAATATTCCGGCGCGCCGCATTTTAAAAGAACTTGGTTTTGAGAATGTATATGTCGTAAAAGAGCAGGAACTGCCGGATGGAGATTTCCCGACAGTTTCCTATCCGAATCCGGAAGCTGAGGAAGCTTTTGAGCTTGGATTGAAACTGGCGAAAGAGATCGATGCGGATATCGTACTTGCGACAGACCCGGATGCGGACAGGCTTGGCGTTCGTGTGAAAGATAAGGACGGCGTATATCACGATCTGACAGGTAATATGTCAGGATGCCTTCTTGCAGATTATGAGATCGGACAGAGAAAAGAACTGAAAGGACTTCCTGAAGAAGGATATCTTATTAAGACGATTGTAACTTCTAATATGGCAGATGCAATCGCAGACTACTATAATGTAGGTCTTATTGAATGTCTGACAGGATTCAAGTATATCGGACAGCAGATCCTCGGATTTGAGACAAAAGGAAAAGGAGAGTACCTGTTTGGATTTGAGGAAAGCTATGGATGTCTGATTGGAACTCATGCAAGAGACAAAGATGCGATCGTAGCTACAATGGCATTGTGTGAGGCTGCGGCTTACTATCGTACAAAAGGTATGACATTGTGGGATGCGATGATCGAGATGTATGAGCGTTACGGATATTATAAGGACGATATTCAGTCCATTACGATGAAGGGAATCGAAGGACTTGAGAAGATCCGTCAGATTCTTGCTTCTCTTCGCAGTGAACCGCCGAAAGAGATCGCCGGATATAAAGTGCTGAAAGTAAGAGATTATCAGGCAGACACGATCAAAGACATGGAGACAGGGGAAGTAACCGCAACAGGACTTCCGAATTCTAATGTGCTTTATTACGAACTTCCGGACGGAGCGTGGGTATGTGTAAGACCGTCGGGAACAGAGCCGAAGGTAAAATTCTATTATGGTGTAAAAGGCGCTTCTATAGCGGATGCGGATGCAAAATCCGAAGAAATGGGAAAAGCCATTATGGAAATGGTGAAAAATCTTGACAAAGCAGTGTAAACCCGATATAACAGTATTTAAAGGCGGAAACTAGAGGAATTCAGATTGTTCCCCTTTAAAACGAATAACATTGTATGGTGATACAATTAAGAGGAGGATTTACCTATGAACAAGACAGAATTGATTACAGCAATCGCAGAGAGCGCTGACATTTCCAAAAAAGATTCTGAAAAAGCGCTGAAAGCTTTTGTTGATGTTGTTACTGAAGAACTGAAAAAAGGTGAGAAAGTTCAGCTTGTAGGCTTTGGTACATTTGAAGTGAGTGAGAGAGCTGCAAGAGAGGGTAGAAACCCGCAGACAGGAAAGACGATGAAGATCGAAGCTTGCAAAGCTCCGAAATTTAAAGCAGGAAAAGCTCTTAAAGACGCTATCAATTAATCAATTCGTTTGAATGCGCAGATAATGAAAGGCACTTACGATGCATGGCATCGCGAGTGCCTTTTGAGTATTACTGCGCATAAGGCAAAGAGTATGCGGACAGACAGAAAATACATTTAGAGTATCCCTCAGATGTGATGGATATTATGACAGGACTGAGGAAAGAATGGGGATTCGTTTATTCTGAAGAACGATAAAAACAGCAGAGTCAGTGGAAGGAGGATGAGAGAATGCGGCTTGATAAATTTTTGAAAGTATCCCGTCTGATTAAAAGACGGACAGTGGCAAATGAGGCGTGCGACGCCGGCAGGGTTTCAGTCAACGGGAAACCGGCGAAAGCATCTGTGCAGGTAAAACCCGGAGATGTGATCGAGATCCGTTTCGGGACAAAGGATGTAAAAGCGGAAGTACTGAAACTGGAAGATACAACGAAGAAAGAGAAGGCGGAAGAATTGTTCCGGTATCTGTAAAGAAAGTGGAATGAAAAGCATAAATGAAAACAACCTTTCATATATATAACCATGCTGTAAAAAGTTCGGAGGCGGGAGGGAGTTTTCATGGAAGAACAGCGGATTGCAAAGGCGCACAAATTGATCGTAAACAACCGAAAGACGAGTACGGTGACCGGGGTTTTGGATGTACTGTCTTTTGATCTGAATGAGATATTACTTGAAACGGAACAGGGGATGCTTATGGTAAAAGGAACGGATCTTCATGTCAACAGGCTGACGGTGGAAAAAGGCGAAGTCGATCTGTCAGGGAATATTGACAGTATTGCGTATTCAAGTGTAACTCCGCAGGCGAAGCAGGGGGACAGCTTTTTGACGAAGCTGTTTAAGTAAAGTATGATACTTGGAATCGGAGCGGAAGCAGGGATTTTTCTTTATGCGGTGCTGGCAGGAGTTGAGGTGGCGGCTGCCTATAGAATATTAGTCTGTTTTCGAAACCTCGTTGTCCACAGTTCGTGGGTGATGAGCCTGGAAGATCTTATTTACTGGTTTGGGGCGAGCGTGTATATTTTTCGGAAAATGTATGAGACAACGTACGGCGGAATCCGCTGGTTTTTTGTGCTTGGGATGCTGTGCGGCGGGGCGACCGGATATGCGGTGATGAAGACTGCCGTAAAATGGTGTGCCGGAATATGTGGAAAAAAAGAAAAAAATGAAAAATCGGGCAGAAAATCAAAGAAAGAAAAAAGAAAATAAGTCTTGAAATGAGTTCGGAAAAAAGCTACAATATTACTTAACACTGGGGAGTGCAAAGAAGAATGAATAGGGTGATATAAATGAACGGTAAGAAGAAAAGAACGACGGATAGAAGACATATGGATCGCAGAAAATCAGCGAATCTTCGGAAATACAAAAGAAGTATTCTGATGATCTGTACGGTTCTTGTATTTTTGTCCGGGGTACTCGCGGTCGGCGCAGTGAAACTGCATGCGAAGAACAGTGAGTATAAAGCGCAGGAAGAAGAATTGGACGCGCAGATCAAGGCAGAAGAGAAGCGCGCGGAAGAAGTTAAGGAATACGAGGCGTACGTTCAGACAGATGAGTACATAAAAGAGACGGCGGAAGATAAACTTGGTCTTGTGAATCCGAATGAAATTATTTTTAAACCGTCTAAGTAGAGCAGAGATAAGACAAAAAGCAGTTTGAAAAGCAGGATAGAAAGCAGAACAGGCATGTACGAAAGATAACTCCGGGGAAGATTCCCCGGAGTTTTTTGCGACTGGCGACAAGCCAAAGTCCGGGCTTGCCCGAGATCTTGGCAACCGCTTACAATCCCGGAATGTGCCTTTTGGCAATTCCGGTGATTGCTGCAAAAAAGATCGAGATTCTTTTTACGCAATCAGGAAAGGAGTCATATTAATGAAAGAAGGACAGGCTTTGCAAGGGAGTCCTTATGTAGAACAGATTGAAAAATATGCAAGCTCATTAAAGCAGCTTTCTCATACATTTTTAGAACTGGAGAAGCAGAAGGAAGAATTTACCGGAGCGGACATTGACGGCATGTTTGAACGGGTAAAAGAACGGGTGTGCAGGAAATGTGAAAAAAACGCATGGTGCTGGGGAGAAAATTTTGTTCATACATATCAGATGGGATATGATGTATTATCAGCGGTCGATCATTACGGAAATGAGCTGAATGTGGAGACGAAACGCAAACTCATGCAAAAATGCGAGAAGGCGCCCCGTTTTCTTCGGGAAATGCTGGAAGGATTTCGGGATGCCAGGCAGAATATCATATGGACAAACCGTTTGGCGCGAAGCCGGGAGGGCTGTGCGTTTCAGATGGATCTTTTCGCAGACATTATGAAGCAAACTGTGAGAGAATTGGAAAAAAGTATTTTTACAGATGAACGGATGGAAAAACGGATTGCAGCCGCGCTCCGCAAATGTGGGATGCGTGTTCTTTATACTTATCTGTTTTTGAACGGGGAGGGAAAGTTTGAGATTCATGTGACGGTTCGAAGCACGGGAAAAGAAAAAGGGACGGCGAAAGAAGTTGTTCAGGCTGTGTCAGAGGCATCGGGAAAACGTTTTATCCTTGCACAGGACGGGCCTCAGGTAGTCGGTTTTCGTTACATGACGATCGTATGCAGGGAAGGTCCACGGTATTATACGCTGTCCGGTTCTGCGAAAATCGGGAAAGGATGCTCTAAAATATCGGGAGATAATTTTACACTGATGGAGATACCGGGGGGCAGAAAGGCGGCGGCCCTTTCGGACGGAATGGGATCCGGAGAGGAAGCCTGCAGGGAGAGTACGCTGGTAATCGAACTTTTGGAAGAACTGCTTGCCGCGGGTTTCCCGGAAAAAGCAGCAATTCAGATGATCAACACAACTCTGTCGGCGGGGCGTGAGGAAATCCATTATTCAACAGTGGATTTAAGCGTGTTTGATCTGTATTCCGGGGAGTGCGAGATTGTGAAGGCTGGAGCGTCCTCTACATTTATCAAGAAGAAAGATTGTGTGGAACATCTAAGTTCCACGAGTCTTCCGATCGGGGTGATGAATCAGATCGAGATAGATTCTGTCAGGAGAAAGCTTGAGGATGGAGATCTCGTTATCATGGTAACTGACGGGATCCTGGATGCACTTCCGGTGGGCGAGCAGGATATTTTGCTGGAGACGATCATTCAGGGAAGCGCAATCGCCAACCCAAAGGAAATGGCACATCATATTTTGGAGCAGGTGCTGGCGTGGACAGGGCGCGAACCGGCAGATGATATGACGGTGATTGTTGTCGGAATGTGGGAAATATATCGTTCGGACACTTTACAGGCGAGGATGAATTCGGTATAGTTGACTTATGATGAACAGAGCGGGAAGAGAAACAGAAAAAAGAATTGAAGAATTGATCGTACAATTTCATATGATCGAACAGGGAGATGTTGTGATTGCAGGCGTATCGGGCGGAGCGGATTCGGTATGCCTGCTTTTGGCGCTCTGCGGTCTGAGGGAAAAGTATGGATTCGATGTAAAAGTATGTCATGTGAATCATTGTCTGCGGGGCGAGGCGGCGGATGCCGATGAGGCATATGTGAGAGGGCTGTGCGGAGAACTTAAGGTGGAATGCCGGGTTTTCCGAAAAGAAGTGGAATTAATTGCAAAAAAGCGGAAACAATCTTGTGAGGAAGCGGGACGCGAAGTAAGAAAAGAGGCGTTTGAGCAGATGTGCGCCGAAAACGGAGGAACGAAGATTGCGACCGCCCATCACAGAGATGACAACGCAGAAACGATTCTTCTCAATATTGCGCGGGGAACCGGAATCCGGGGTCTGTGCGGGATTGTTCCGATGCGCGGAAAACAGATAAGACCCCTTCTTTCACTTACGAGGAAACAGATTGAAGGTTATCTGCGGGAGAGGAACATTGCGTGGTGTACCGATGCGACGAACGAAGAAGATGAATATACACGCAACCGGATCCGGCATAAAGTGCTTCCGGTGTTGGAAAATGAGGTCAACAGGCAGGCTGTAAAACATTTGGAATCTTTGTCGCGTCAGGCAGAGGAAGTGTGTGAATATCTTGACTATGGCGCAGAACAGTTGTGGAAAACATGTGTCCGCATAGAAAAGAAGGAAAATGATACGGAGATATCAGCTCTTATGATTGAAAAAGAACCGTTCTTTCGGGAATTTCCGGCTGTAAGAAAGCTTCTTCTTCAAAAAGCGGTCGCAAAAGTACGGGGAGCAGAGAAAGATGTGACATCCGTTCATCTTCAGTCGGTATCGGAACTGTTTGAACGTCAGGTCGGAAAAAGTGTCGATCTTCCGGGCGGCGTGAGCGCAAGGCGGACGTATACCGGAATAGAACTTTGCAGGCAGCCAGAAGACTTGTTTTTGGAAGCCGAGAGAGCGGCACAGCAGAATTGTCCGAATGTCAGGCTGGATCTTCGTTTTGTGGAAAACGGAAACATTTCGCAGGCAGAAGAAATCCCGCAAAAAAGTTACACGAAATGGGTTGATTATGATATAATTAAATGCGGACTTTGCCTGCGGACAAGACAAAGCGGCGATTACCTTGTGATCGATGCGCAGGGAAAACGTCAGAAGATGAAGTCATGGTTTATTAATGAGAAGATTCCGAAGGAAGAGCGGGATAGGATGCTTCTTGTCGCCGATGGGAATCATATCGTATGGATACCGGGATACAGGATGAGTATTGCGTATAAAGTGACAGAGAAGACAAAGAAGATTGTTGAAATAAAGATTACGGAGGAAGAAAGAGATGGCAGAAACGATCAGAGAGATGATTTCAGAAGAGAAAGTTGATGAGAAGATTCGGGAACTTGGAAGAAAGATCAGTGAAGATTATGCGGGAAAACAGATTCATTTGATCTGTGTATTAAAGGGCGGCGTATTTTTTATGTGCGAGCTTGCAAAACGGATCACAGTTCCGGTTTCTATGGATTTTATGTGCGTTGGAAGTTATGGGGACGGAACATCTTCAAGCGGAGTTGTCCGTATAGCGAAAGATCTGGATGAGTCGATTGAGAATAAGGAAGTACTTATAGTAGAAGACATTATTGATTCGGGCAATACGCTGTATTACCTGATCGATGTATTGAAAAAGAGAAATCCGGCAAGTATGCGCCTTTGTACATTGCTGGATAAACCGGACCGCAGAGTGAAGGATGTAAAGGTTGACTACTGCGGATTTGAGATCCCGGATGAGTTTGTCGTGGGATACGGGCTTGATTACGCCCAAAAATATAGAAACCTCCCTTACATTGGCGTAGTGGAAGGTGTGGAATAATCAGGAGGATCAGTTTTGGATAATAACAGAAATTACAGAAGTGTGAATGGATTTACGATCATTACATTTATGGTGATCGTTTTTGGCGCGCTCTGGATGGCGAATCGGATGCAGGTGCATCGGCAGGCGATGACGTACACAGAATTTGTCACACAGGTTGAGGCGAAGAATGTAGAAGAAGTTTACATTGATCAGAATAAAGCAGTTCCGACAGGTACTGTCGTGTTTGTGCTGAAAGATACGGATGAGAACCGTTCGGTCAATGTTTCTAATGTGGAAAAGGCAGAAGAACTGCTTGAGAAGAATAAGGTTGCATATGAGATATCTGCGATCCCGGAAACGTCGATGATCTCTTCTGTGCTTCTTCCGACAGTGATTACGCTTGGCGGGATCATGCTGCTCTTTTTCCTTATGAACCGTCAGGGAAACGGAGCGAATGCAAAGGCTATGAATTTTGGAAAGAGCCGTGCGCGCATGACGAATCGTGACGAGATCAAAGTGACATTTGCAAATGTTGCAGGTCTTCAGGAAGAAAAGGAAGAACTTGCGGAGATCGTTGATTTTCTGAAATCGCCGAAAAAATATGTGCAGGTAGGCGCGCGGATACCGAAAGGAGTGTTGTTGGAAGGCCCTCCGGGAACAGGAAAAACGCTTCTCGCGAAAGCGGTCGCAGGAGAAGCCGGAGTTCCGTTCTTCAGTATTTCGGGTTCGGATTTTGTGGAGATGTTTGTCGGTGTGGGAGCGTCCCGTGTGCGTGATCTTTTTCAAGATGCAAAGAAAAACGCGCCGTGCATCATCTTTATTGACGAGATTGACGCTGTGGCAAGACGGAGAGGAAGCGGGCTTGGCGGCGGTCATGACGAGAGAGAGCAGACGTTGAATCAGCTTCTTGTTGAGATGGATGGTTTTGGCGTCAATGAAGGAATTATTGTGATGGCTGCAACGAACAGAAAAGATATTCTCGATCCGGCGATCTTAAGACCGGGACGTTTTGACCGGAACGTGCTTGTAGGGCGCCCGGATGTAGGCGGCAGGGAAGAGATCTTAAAAGTTCACGCGAAAAATAAACCACTGGCGGAAGATGTGGATCTGAAACAGATCGCGCAGACAACGGCAGGATTTACAGGGGCAGATCTGGAGAATCTGCTAAATGAATCTGCGATCATAGCTGCGAAAGAAAACCGGATGTTCATTCAGCAGAAAGACATCCGCCACGCATTTGTAAAAGTAGGGATCGGAGCAGAGAAAAAGAGCCGTATCGTTTCGGAGAAAGAACGGAAGATCACAGCTTATCATGAGGCTGGGCATGCGATTTTGTTCCACGTACTTCCTGATGTAGGACCTGTATACAGTGTGTCTATCATTCCTACAGGAGGAGCAGGCGGATATACGATGCCGCTTCCGGAGAAAGACGAGATGTTTAATACGAAGGGGCAGATGCTTCAGGAAATTACGGTTTCTTTAGGAGGCCGCGTAGCAGAAGAAGAGATTTTTGACGATATTACGACAGGCGCTTCGCAGGATATCAAGCAGGCGACTGCCATCGCAAAATCAATGATCACGAAGTTCGGTATGTCTGAGCGTCTTGGTCTGATTAATTATGATAATGACAGTGATGAAGTGTTTATCGGACGCGATTTTGGACATACATCGAGAGGATATGGAGAGAAGATTGCAGGAACGATCGATGAGGAAGTGAAACGAATCATTGACGAGTGCTATGCAAAAGCACGTTCTATTATCGAGGAACATCACGATGTGCTTGACGCATGTGCAAAGCTTCTGCTTGAAAAAGAAAAGATTACGCGCAGTGAGTTCGAGGCGTTGTTCGAGGACGGAAAATCAGAGGAGGTTTAGTATATGAACAGAGAGGCACTATTCTGTGACGGTACGCAGGATTATGTCATCCCTGCTGAACCAAAGGAAAACGAAAAGATCAAGATCCGGTTTCGCACGGCTCATAATGATGTGGATGAAGTCCATATTTTGAGCGGCGATACGTCACATTCGATGTGGAAGACTGTTTCTGAAGATGAATTCGATTTCTATGAGATAGAGTGGCAGCTTGGCGATGCTCCTCTTAGTTATTTGTTCGAAGTGAAAAGCGGAGATCAGCTCTGCTATTTCAGCAGAGGGGGAGTTTCGAATCAGAGGGAAGATTATTATGCATTTACGGTCGTTCCGGGGTTTTCAACTCCAGAGTGGGCGAAGGGTGCAGTTATGTATCAGATTTTCGTGGATCGGTTTTATAACGGAGATCCGACGAATGATGTAGAAGACGGGGAATATATTTATATTGGCGCGCCGAGCGCGAAGGTCAAAAACTGGAGCAAAGTTCCGGCAGCGATGGATATCAGGAATTTCTATGGAGGTGATCTTCAGGGCGTTATGGATAAATTAGATTATCTTCAGGATCTCGGAGTTGAGGTAATCTATTTTAATCCGCTTTTTGTCTCTCCGTCGAATCATAAATACGATATTCAGGATTATGACTATATCGATCCGCATTATGGGAAAATTGTTGCAGACGGCGGAGAAGCGCTTCCGAAAGGTGCGAAAGATAATATCGGCGCAACGAAATATCAGAAGAGAACAGGGGATATCCGCAATTTGGAAGCAAGTAATGCACTGTTTGCAAAGCTTGTCGAAGAGATGCATAAGAGGGGGATGCGGGTGATCCTTGACGGAGTATTCAACCATTGCGGTTCGTTTAATAAATGGATCGACAGAGAGAGGATCTACGAACAGCAGCCGGAATATCCGAAAGGCGCGTATGTAAGCGCTGACAGCCCATATCGGAAATATTTCCGTTTTCATGATGAGAGAAATGAGGCATGGCCGTATAATAAAAGTTATGACGGATGGTGGGGGCATGAAACACTTCCGAAGTTGTCTTATGAAGATTCACCGGAACTTGAGCAATATATTATGGACATAGGAAAGAAATGGGTTTCTCCACCGTATAATGTAGATGGATGGAGGCTTGATGTTGCGGCAGATTTAGGGTGCAGCAATGAATATAATCATATGTTCTGGAAACGTTTCCGCAAGGAAGTAAAGGAAGCGAATCCCGAAGCTTTGATTCTGGCAGAACATTATGGAGACCCGGCAGAATGGCTGCAGGGTGATGAGTGGGACAGCGTCATGAATTATGATGCGTTTATGGAACCTCTGACATGGTTTCTGACCGGAATGGAGAAGCACAGCGATGAACGAAGGACAGATCTGTGGGGAAATGCAGACAATTTTGTGGGCGGTATGAGACATTTTATGGCGAGTATGCTGACACCGTCGCTTCAGGTTGCGATGAATGAACTTTCGAATCATGATCATTCCCGTTTCCTGACACGAACGAACCATGTCGTGGGCAGAGCAGAACATGTGGGAGCAAAGGCAGCGGAAGAAGGGGTTAATTATGCTGTCATGCGTGAAGCGGTTACGGTTCAGATGACATGGGTCGGAGCGCCGACAGTTTACTACGGAGATGAGGCAGGTGTGTGTGGATTCACAGATCCTGATAACCGGAGGACATATCCGTGGGGCAGGGAGAATAAAGAACTGCTTGCGTTTCATAAAGAAATGATTCGGATTCACAAAGAAGAAAAACCTCTTCGGAAAGGTTCGATCAAGCTGCTTTATGCAGAGAGAAACGTACTTGCGTATGCAAGATTCCAAGAGGACGAGCAGATCGTTGTCATATTGAATAATAGTAAGGAACTTAAAGAGTTGACTGTTCCGGTCTGGCTGTCCGGAGTTCCGAAAGAGGGCAGAATGGAACGGCTTATGTATACATACGAGGAAGGATATACGACCGAGTATGACGAATATATAGTTGAAAACGGAGAGATTGTTATTAATATGGGACGCCACTCTGCGATTGTGATGAAACCGATACCGGAGGGAGATACAATATGGCAGGAAAAGTAGCGGTCTTGAATGATTTGGCAGGATTCGGGAGGTGTTCGCTGACAGCGGCAATCTCGGTTCTCTCGGCGATGGGGGTGCAGCCATGCCCTTTGCCGACAGCCATATTAAGCGCTCAGACAGGGTTTGAAAGCTATTTTTTTCAGGATCTTACAGAGCAGATGGGAAAGATTACTGAAGAATGGAAGAAAGCAGACGCACAGTTTGACGGGATTGTTACAGGATTTATGTCAGGACACAGACAGATCGGGGAAGTGAATCGCTTTCTTGATCTGTTTCATAAAGACGGCGCATTTCTTCTTGTAGATCCGGTGCTTGGAGATAACGGAAAACGATTTCCTGTTTTTGACGGGGTATTTCAGGAAGAGATGAAGCAGCTTGTCAGGAGGGCGGATATCGTAACGCCGAATGTGACGGAACTTTGTTTATTGACAGAGTTTGATTATCATCTTGTACAAGAGGCTGCCGAAACAGGGGATAAGGAAGCTCTTTTTGCTGTTGTGGCTGAAGCTGCCGGGAGACTTTTGGACAGCGGGGTATCAGAAGTGATTGTGACAGGGGTTCTGTTTGATGAGGCGAAGCCGGACAAAACAGGAACAGATTTGAAAAAAGATCCGCAGGCGGAGACAAGACAGAAAAAGGTTGCAAATCTTACGGTGACGCGTGAGAGAATGACAGCGAGTATATCCTCTTTTATCGGGACAAGTTATTCAGGAACGGGAGATCTGTTCGCTTCTGTAGTTGCCGGCGGGAAGGCGCGGGGCGACTGTACGGAGGAGTCGGTCAGACTGGCGGGAGAGATGATCGAACGGGCAATAAGAGACGCGGTATCTCTCGGGATTTCCCGAAAAGAAGGTGCAGAATATGAAAAATATCTTTGGATGTTGTGCGAGAAGAACCGCAGTAGTTCTTGAACGAGGACACTTTTGGCGAGAAAAAGAAAGAAAAAAGAAAATACCGCAGAACAGCAGGCGGAAAAGCCTCTGTTCTGCGGTATTTGTTTTTGGTAAGCAATAGCGTTTTAGACGCGTTACTTTGTCAAGACTTCGATTCCGTCATTTGTTACGAGTACCATATACTCGATCTGAGCTGACAATCCGTCATCAATCGTGTATACAGTCCAGTCGTTGTCTTCATCGACGAAAAAGTCCGGGCTGCCCTCATTGATCATTGGTTCGATCGTGAAGATCATGCCGGGAACGAGAAGCATTTCGCTTCCTTTCGGTGTGACATAGCTGACAAATGGATCTTCGTGAAATGCAAGTCCGATGCCGTGTCCGCCGATCTCTTCTACGACAGAGTACCCGTTTTTATGTGCATGAGTGCTGATTGCATGTGCGATGTCGCCCAAGTGCCCCCAAGGTTTTGCCGCCGCGAGTCCAAGATTGACACATTCTTCTGTCACACGGACGATCTTTTCTGCACGGTCTGAAACTGTTCCAAGCTTAAACATACGGGAAGCGTCGGAAAAATATCCGTCTAAGATTGTGGAGACGTCAACATTGATGATATCTCCTTCTTGAAGGATAATGTTTTTGTCGGGAATGCCGTGGCACACTTCATTGTTGATCGAAGTGCAGACACTTTTGGGAAATCCCTGATAGTTAAGCGGCGCAGGGATGCCGCCGTGCTCTTTTGTAAATGTATATACGATATCGTCGATATCGGCGGTGCTCATTCCGATGCGGATATTCTTCGCAACTTCATCAAGTACTGCTGTGTTCAGTTTGGCGCTTTCTTTGATCTTTTCAATCTGCGCAGGTGTTTTGAGGATCGCTCGTGTAGGAACGATTTCGCCTCTTTCCGTATGCAGAAGGATCTTTTCTTCAATCGGCATATGGCATTTTTTATATTTTTTGCCGCTGCCGCACCAACAGAGTTCATTTCTTTCCATGAATAACATCTCCTTGTTGTGTTTTTAAAAGGAACCTTTTAAAAGCGGTGAATAAACAGTCCGCTTCGCAGTTTCGGTTCAAACCATGTTGATTTCGGCGGCATAAGAAGACCTGCATCTGCAACATCCATTAATTCTGTCATTGAGGTCGGATACATGGCAAAAGAGATGCCGCCGGTTTGATCAGCAGCGTCTTTTAATGCGCCGAGTCCCCGGATTCCGCCGATGAAACGGATGCGGGAATCTGTTCTGGGATCCGTAATTCCAAGAACAGGAGCGAGAATGTGGTCCTGCAGAATAGAAACATCGAGATCTTTCACCGGATCGCCTGAAAACAGGTCGGAACCGGCGGTTACAAGATACCAGTTTCCGTCGGCGTACATACCGAATTGTCCCTTTTGCTGCGGACGTACAGGTTGTGTGCCGGCAGGAATCACATCAAACTTACCTTTTATTGTATCAAGAAATTGGTCAAATGTATACCCGTTCTTATCTGCAACAACCCGATTATAATCATAGATCGCAAGTTCATCTGAAGGGAAGAGAACGGACAGAAAATAATTATATTCTTCTTCTCCCGAAAAATCAGGGTCTTCCGATCTGCGCTTCAGACCGACTTTGACTGCAGATGCGGCGCGGTGATGACCATCCGCGATATATAAGTTAGGGATTGATTTAAAAATTTCCGAAATATCAACGATTGTTGACACTTCATCTATAAGCCACACTTCGTGTCTTACACCGTCGCTGCTTGTAAAATCATAAAGCGCAGGAGCAGTTTGGACAGTATGGATGATTTCACTGAGTTTTTCGTTTGGTCTGTAAGCGAGAAAAATCGGCCCTGTCTGCGCGCTGCATGTGTCGATGTGACGGATGCGATCTTGCTCTTTTGCTTCCAGCGTGTTTTCGTGTTTCAGGATCACGCCGCTTCGGTAATCATCGACGGAAGCGCAGCCTACAAGTCCGGTCTGTGTTCTTCCGTTCATTGTAAGTGCGTATAAGTAGTAACAGGGAGCGCCGTCCTGAATGAAAGAACCGTTTTCGATCATGCGGTTCAGCGTTTCGGCTGCGGTTTGATATACATCGTCATCATAGGGATTCGTTCCTTTTGGAAGAAGCGTTTCGGCGCGGTCAATCTGAAGAAATGACATCGGTTCGGCATTTACGATCTCTCGTGCTTCATCACTGCTGTATACGTCGTAAGGAAGAGCGGCAACAGCAGGCGCGAGATCTTCGCGGGGACGGATTCCTTTAAATGGTCGGATTGTGCTCATAGGGGTACCTCCTTAAAATCGTTTGCCAAATAACTATACCATAAGGCAAAGTGATTTGTCACGGAAGAGTCGGATGAAGTGAGACAAAAACTGACATTTTACTTGCCCGAATTGTAAAAATATAGTAGTATTAAATTTTAGAGGAGAGAAAAATTTATGTGGTATTGGATTGTAATGGTTTTACTTGCGGCAGGATGTGCCGCGATGTTATTTGCCTCGTTTTCCGGGATCAAAAAAAGTAAAGCGGAGCTGGCGAGAACAGATGGCAAGGGGCGTAAGAAACGTCGGGATGAATATGAAGAAGGGTATGGGCGTGAGGAGGAAGCACGCGCACGTTCCAGACGGGAGCGGGAAGAGGAAGCTTATGCGAGAGAACAGCGCCAGCGGAGGAAGAAACGCCGTTGGAAGATCATACTCGAAGATATCGACAGTTGGGAGAAGTATAGTTTTACGTTTTGTGATAATATTGGGATCGGCAGGGGAAAAGATGGAAGCATGTACGAAAAATATCTTCCGATCACATCCGACGGCAGAGTTTCCAAGCTCCATTGTGTGATCTTGCATAAGAACGACAAATTGTATATAAAAGATGAGGATTCACGAAATGGTACATATTTGAATGGCGTCCGCATCGATCATCCGATGGAGATCCAAAGGGATGATATTATCGGGATCGGCGAAACTCGTCTTGAAGTACAGCGTGTTCTTCGGGAAAGCGATTAAAAGAGAAGACAGAAAGTGATGCGCCAAAGGATGGTGTGAGTATAAGAAAAGCAGCCCATTTTACGAGTATGGCAGAGAACTGTCAGAATCGTGGAACGGGCTGTTTTGCGTGGTGCAATATTTTGGATTGTCACATTTTTGCATGATTTTACATATAGTACCCATATAATATCAGTCCGGGAGTGAGAAAGATGAACGAAAAACTGCCTTATTATATGGCTTATCCGATGCCTTTTTCCTTTGATGATGAGAGGGTGGAGCGGATGGATTTTGAATATTTAAAAAGTATGTATCCGAAGATCCCGAAACGGATTCTTCCTTATGTAGAAGAAGAGTGCGATCGAATGGAATATGAAAACAGCATGGTGTATGATATGTATCCCGATAAGCTTCAGCTAAAGCTGATGTGTGCGCGGGTGTGTGATAATGTCCGGCGGTATGAGCATATTTGCAGGGAAGATGGGGGAGATACAGAAGCGGAGGATGCAGATACCGCAGAAAATGCGAAGCTGGAGATGCAAAATCTGCGGGATTTGGTAGAAGTAATGCTGTTTCAGGAACTGTATAAACGGCGGTGCGATCATCGAAGGTGCTGTCACCGACTTTTTAAATAGGGTGATTTGCTTTATGCAAATTTTGCAAAATGTAGATGGGATTGATTGGAGAAAATGCGTTTTAGCTGAAATTTGAGGGGTATTAATCGTGAAAATTTAGGGATATTTTACAGAAATTTTCAAGCTGTCTGTCTTGATTTACTAATAGGACGGAATGTGATAAAATAAGAAAGATATAGCAATGTATACAGAAGGGGAATAAAATAAGGCGGAGAATACATATGAAGAAAAATTTGATTTTTATAGGGATGCCTGCAGTCGGCAAAAGTACAGTCGGTATTGTTGTGGCCAAACGTCTCGGAATGCAGTTTATCGATACGGATCTTTTGATTCAGGAACAGGAGAATAAGCTTTTGTGCGAGATTATAGCCGAGGTGGGAGACGATGGCTTTATTGAGATCGAAAACAGGGTGAATGCAGATGTAAATGCGGAAAATGCAGTTATTTCTCCGGGCGGAAGCGTGATCTACTGTGAAGAGGCAATGGAACATTACAAAAAGATCGGAACGATTGTATATTTGAAAGCATCTTATCAGACAATAAAGAAGAGGATACGCAGTCCGAAGAAGCGGGGGGTTGTCCTGCGGGACGGACAGACGCTGAGAGATCTCTATGAAGAGCGCGTGAAATATTTTGAAAAATATGCAGACATTACAATCTGTGAAGACGGATGTCAGATAGAAGATACGATTGAAAATGTTCTGGCAGAAGTAAAAAAACTTGACAATGTATAGGAAACCGCACTAGAATAGTGTTTTGGCAAAAACTTGGGATTTAAAAAAAGTTAAATATGTGTTAGAATAGACACGACAGACTGAAATCAACACAAATATATAGAATATAGAGATAGACAGAATATAGAGAAATGTACAAAAAAGTACAAGTATGATAATAAAATCTAAATAGAGGTGTGATATGGAACAATATATCATAAAAGGTGGCAATCCGCTTGTCGGCGAAGTAGAGATCGGCGGTGCAAAAAATGCGGCTCTTGCAATTTTAGCAGCAGCGATTATGACGGATGAGACTGTTCAGATTGAGAATCTGCCTGATGTGAATGATGTAAATGTGATGTTGGAAGCCATTGACGGGATCGGCGCTATGGTGCAGAGGATCGATCGTCATACAGTGAAGATCAACGGAAGTACGATTGGTGATTTTAATATAGAGTATGATTACATTAAGAAGATCAGGGCTTCTTATTATCTGTTAGGGGCGCTTCTCGGTAAGTATAAGAGAGCGGAAGTTGCGCTTCCGGGGGGATGTAATATCGGCAGCAGACCGATCGATCAGCATCTTAAAGGTTTCCGGGCGCTCGGAGCAGATGTTGATATTGAACATGGTAAGATTGTTGCCGAGGCGGAGAAGCTTCGGGGAACACATTTATATTTTGATGTTGTGACAGTTGGAGCGACGATCAATGTGATGATGGCGGCGGCTATGTCCGAGGGTCTGACGATCATGGAGAATGTGGCGAAAGAGCCGCATGTTGTTGATGTGGCGAACTTTTTGAATAGCATGGGCGCCAATATCAGAGGTGCGGGCACGGATGTAATTAAGATCCGCGGCGTGAGATCGCTTCATAAGACAGAATATTCTATTATTCCGGATCAGATCGAAGCAGGTACGTTTATGTTTGCAGCGGCGGCTACAAAAGGGGATGTGACGGTGCTGAATGTAATTCCGAAGCATCTTGATGCTACGATCTCAAAATTAGTAGATATTGGATGCGAAGTGGAAGAATTTGACGATGCGGTTCGCGTTGTTGCGAAAAAACGTCTGAGATGTACACAAGTGAAGACACTTCCGTATCCGGGATATCCGACGGATATGCAGCCTCAGATCGGAGTGACGCTTGCATTGGCGCAAGGAACAAGTACGATTACGGAAAGTATTTTTGAAAACAGGTTTAAATATCTTGGAGAATTGGCGCGCATGGGCGCACAGGTGAAAGTGGAAGGAAATTCCGCGACAATCGAAGGGGTTGAGAAGTTTTCTGCGGCTCGTGTGAGTGCGCCGGATCTTCGCGCTGGCGCAGCACTTTGTATTGCCGGGTTGGCGGCGGAAGGAATTACGATCGTCGATGATATCGTTTATATTCAGAGAGGGTATGAACGTTTTGAAGAGAAGCTTAGAAGTCTCGGCGGTATGATTGAGCGGGTATCCAGTGAAAAAGAGATTCAGAAGTTCAAATTGAAAGTTGGTTAAAGATTTAGGCAGGATCGGAATAAGTCGATCCTGCCTTTTGTTCTTTTACAGTGTAAAATTCACATTGTTTCAGCGGATTTTTCGAGTCGATTTTCGCACTTTTAATTCGACGGGAAGAAGGAGCTGCTGTTTTAAGACGGTATTGCTTTTGATCTGCCGGATCAATACTTCGGCGGATAGTTTTCCCATCTCGGCGGAAGGCAGACGGATCGTTGTCAGCGCCGGTGAGAAGTTTTTAGAAAGAGCGATATCGTTAAATCCGACAACTCCGATATCCTGAGGACATTTTAAGCCTAAATCTTTTAATTGAGAGAGGACGACGATCGCCAGAGAATCTGAACCGGCGAAGATCACCTCTGTTTCGGGATGCTTTGTTAAAAGCTCTTTTACTTGAGCGGCACATGTCTTTGAATCCCAGTTACAGTTGTAGATCAGCTCAGGGTCATAGGGGATCTTGTTTTCGCGAAGCGTTTCCCGCAAGATCATCATGCGGCAGCAGGAGTCGAAGTCTGAGGACAGGGATGAGTTGGAAGGCCCTCCGATATAGGCAATTTTTCTGTAACCGCAGTCGATAATATGATTGAAGACCAGCTGGTTTGCATATACGGTATTGTAACCTACATTGCAGTATCCGTTAATGTAATTGTCAATGAATATGAGTTTTTTGTTCAGGCTTGTAATAAAATCAAGCGTTCCCGGAGGAAGTTCTGTGATGATCAGCCCGTCCAGCTCCGCAAGCTGTTTTTTCAGTCCGGGAGTCATATCTTGCAGTTGAGCATAGCTTACGATTAACGAAATAAATGCGTTATGTGAGGCGCAATAAGATTGAATACCACCAAGAATATCGTTGAAATAAGGGTCAGAGTAACTATAGGTTAAGGACATGATACAGCCGATGTGGATCTGACTCTTTTTTCCTGTATATTGATAATGAAGTTCTTCTACTGTTTTAAGAACCCTTTCTTTTGTTGCCTGACTTACCCGAAAATCAGGATCGTCAGAAAGAACTTTGGAAACAGTAGTAATAGAAACATTTGCTGCTTTTGCAACTTCTCGAATTGTAGCCATAAGATCCCCTCCTTGTTTAGTAAACATAATAGCACAAAAAATTAATTATGTAAATAAAAAAATTATGTAAATTATCAACAAAAAAGAAAGTTTAGTAAACAAAATAGGTTAAAATAACTATAAAAATCAGACAAAAATAAAATAATTTGTGAAAATTACTTGAAAATCAGGTAAACAAATATTATGATTTAGATAAACAAAGACATAATGTTTAGTAAACGGAGGTGCAGCATGAAAAAATTTACATTTATAGGAGCAGGATCTCTGGATTTTACCAAAGACCTTGTAAGAGACATTCTTACATTCGAGGCGTTTCGGGATGCGGAATTGATGTTGATGGACATTGATCCGAAGCGCCTTGAATATGCGGTAAGAGGAGTACAGAAGATTGTTGACGCGGGCAATTATCCGGCAACAGTAAAGGGAACGCAGGATCGGAAAGAAGCGTTGAAAGATGCGGATGGCGTTCTGATTACAATTTTGCAGGGAGGTGTAGAAGTCTGGCGGCATGATATCGAAATTCCGAAAAAGTATAATGTCGATATCTGCGTAGGAGATACGCGCGGTCCATCCGGTATATTCCGGTTTTTAAGAACCGCTCCGGTACTTCTTGATATTATCAGAGATTGTGAAGAAGTATGTCCGAATGCGGTAGTTCTTAACTACACAAATCCGATGGCAATGCTTGTAAGTTATCTGCAGTCGATGTCTGATATGAATATTACAGGATTGTGCCACAGCGTACAGGGAACAGCGGAAATGCTTGCAAAATGGATCGGAGCGGAAGATAAACAGGTTCGCTACACATGTGCGGGAATCAATCATCAGGCATTTTATCTTGATTTTAAAGTGGATGGAAAAGACGCTTACCCGGAGCTTTACAGGGCGATTGAAAGAGAGGAAGTGGCTGCTGAAGAACCTGTCAGAATCGAAATGTTTAAGAAATTAGGATACTTTAATACCGAGTCGTCAGGACATAATTCAGAGTATGTCGCGTGGTTCAGAAAACGTCCGGATCTGATCGAAAAATATTGTACTCACGGAACAGGATGGAATCCGGGTGCATACGGATACATCTTGGATGAATATTTAGGACGGGAAGACACATGGGAGAAGGAGTATACAGACTGGCTTGAAAATGGCGAGGTGGAACTTGAAAGAGGAGAAGAATATGCTTCCAATATTTTCAATGCGGTATTTGGCGATCATACACCTTATTTCTTTAACGGAAACCTGAAAAACCACGGCTACATCACGAATGTAAAACAGGGAGTATGTGTGGAAGTTCCGACGGTCGCAACAGAAGAAGGGATTGTTCCGATCAAACAGATCACGCTTCCCGACCACCTTGCAGTGCTCGTAAACAACTCGGCGCTGATTGAAGATCTGGCTGTGAAAGCGGCTATTGAAGGAGATCCGAATCTTGTATTTCAGGCTGTTTTATATGATCCGCTTACAAGCGCGGTGTGCAGTATGGATGAAATTCAGAACATGGTTCAGGAAATGCTTGATAAAAATGCAGAATACTTAGGTTATTTTAAATCCTTGAAAATAAATATGGAGGTGCTACATGAAAAAGAGAATCGTTAGTTTAATATTATGCGGAGTTATGGTATTTTCAGCGGTAGGATGTTCAGGCGGCGGAGAAGATAAGGCGGGAAAAGATGATGTTACGCTGACAATGTGGAGTCATATCAATGAACCGTGGAATGCGGCATATGAGGACGCAATCAAAGAATTTGAAGCCCAAAACAAGGGAATTCACATTAAACTTGAGACGTTCCCGTATGACGAGTTTGAATCGAAAGTGCAGACGGCTTTGATCGATGGAGAAGGCGGAGCTGATATTTATGAATTGTGGGGAGGCTGGGCGTTAGACTTCACTCCTTACGGAACATTGATGGAATTGCCTGAGGAAATGGCAGAAAAAGTGCGGGAAGAAAATTATGCGCCGACATATGGAGCGCTTGAGTATGAAGATAAAATGTACGGTATCCCGTTAGAGTATAATATTGAGTACGGTGGAATGCTTGTAAACGATGCGCTTTTAGAAGCGAAGGAGCTTACTGTTCCGACGACATGGGCGGAGCTTAGAGAAACGGCTATAAAAGGAACAGAACATGACGGAAATATTTTCCAGTGCAAAGGATTTGATTTTGTTAACTGGGATTCCGTACCGTATTATTTCCTTGCTTTTATACTTCAGCAGGATGCGGATTATATGACGGATGACGGGAAATTCGACGTAACGACAGATGCAGCTAAGACTGCTTTTAACGAACTTGCGACGATGGTAACAGAAGACAAAGTTACAGATCTTGAAGGTCTGACAGGCGGAGCCGATATGGAAGGTTATCAGCAGTTATATGCAGGAAGAAATATGATGGTTCCACGCGGTCCGTGGACGATTTCGGAAGGTGAGCAGTCATTTGGATTAAAACTCGGTACAGATTTTGATTATGTTGCAATGCCTCAGTATGGAAACAATCAAAAATTTGCTTCAGAAAACGGATGGTCTCTGGCAGTCAGTGCAAGCTGTAAAGAGCAGGAAGCGGCGATAAAATTCCTTGAGTATCTGTATCAGGATGATGTTATGTTAGAGCATAATATCCGCTGTACACAGATCCCGGCGAAAAAGAGTCTGGCTCAGAGCGAAGAATATAAGAAAGAAGTTCCGTATGCGGACATTCTTGTCGGAATTCTCGATCAGGGACAATTTATCGGAAGCTTTAATACAGACCGTTTGAAAGAAACGATCAATAATACATTTGTCGCATATTGCTCAGGTAAATATGACTCGATTGATGCGGCAATGACAGATATGAATGAGAAACTGAATGGAATATTAGAGTAATGTATATCGGCTGTCGCAGATCAGACATGAGAAGAACTATGAAAGACGAGAGCAACAGATGTGAAGCGGCAGCCTGATTCACAAGGGGGTACGCCATGAAAAACAAAAAGTTTGTAGGGACGGTTATGATACCGGCTATGCTGCATATGTTTATATTTATTGTTATCCCAATCGTGATCGGCCTTGTGATTTCGTTCTTTAACTATAATCCACTTAGTTCGGATAATAAATTTATAGGACTAGAAAACTTTGTGAGGCTTGCTCAGGACGCGGATTTTCGTAAGGCACTTATTAATACGTTAGTATTTGTACTTGTTACAGTTACTTTAAATATCGGGATCGCTCTTGTCGTTGCACAGATGATCTCATGGTTCAAATCGAATAAGGTAAGAAGTTTTTTCAGGATGGTATTTTTCCTTCCGTGTATTGCGCCTATGGTTGCAACCTCTGTTGTATTTTCTCGTTCAATCTTTCCAACGACAACCGGATTTTTGAATGTGGCGCTTAATAAAATAGGGATCGATTCGATCAACTGGCTCGGAGATCCGAAAGTAGTCATGATCTCTCTGATTATTTATACCATTTGGGTGGATGTCGGATATAATATTATTTTGTTTTCAGCAGGAATAGACGGAATCCCTTCTTATGTATATGAAGCAGCAGATCTGGATGGGGCGAGCGAATGGGTGAAATTCCGTAAGATTACATGGCCGCTGCTTGGAAGAAGTTTTCAGTTTGTGATCGTACAAACATTGATTTCACATTTCCAGATGTTTGCACAGTTTGCGGTACTCATTTTAAAAGACGGACCTCAAAATTCGGGACTTGTGCTCTCAAGATATATTTATAAGATGGCGTTTGAATATAAAGATATGGGATATGCATCTGCCGTTTCGCTTGTGCTGTTTGTTATTATCATGACGCTGTCTTTGATCGAACAGAAGAAGAGCTCGGTAGACTGGGAATATTAGGAGGCGTAGTTATGAAAATGTTAAAAGACAAAAAGAACAGAAAATTAAGAATCATTTCATTTGTGATTTTGTTTTTGGCAGCAATTCTGTTTCTTGCGCCGTACTTTTGGATGCTTTCTAATTCGTTTAAATCAACGAAAGAGATTTTGCTGGAACCTACGAATATGCTGCCGAAGCAGTTTACACTTGACGGGTATGTGAAAGTGTTGACCGAGTCCCCATTTTTCAGGTGGATGGCAAACTCGCTTTTTGTGACGATTATAGATACGATTGTTGTTTTGTTTACAAGTTCTTTGATCGGATTCGTGTTATCGAAATACAGATTCAAATTGAATAAAGCGTTGTTTTATGTCATATTGATCACAATGATGATGCCGACAGCGGCGATGATGATCCCGAATTTTCTGCTTATCTCAAAGCTGGGATGGTATGATAAGATCATTTCGCTTGTTGTGCCTACGTTTGTGAATGCATTTGGAATTTTTCTGTGCAAACAGTTTATTGACGATATGCCGAAGGAACTTTTTGAGTGTGCGATGCTCGATAATGCAGGACCTTTTACGATCTATAGGAAAATCGTGCTCCCGGGGATACGCCCGGCGCTTGGAAGTTTGACGATCTTTACGTTTTTGGGACTTTGGAATGACTATCAGACACCGTTGATCTATTTGAACAGTTCGGAAAATATGACGCTGCCGCTTGCGATGTCGTATTTTTCAACGCAGCATTTGTCAGATCTTTCGGCGACGATGGCTGCGGCCTCTCTTATTATGATTCCGGCGTCAATCGTATTTATTATCTTCCAGAAGCAGTTCATTAAAGGAATTACGATGACGGGAATGAAATAACGTAAAATATATCAAAAGAGAATTATAAAGATAAAATCAAAGGGGGTGATCCTGCATGGAATTAGAAAAGTTTGATCCTGTCTGTGCCGCAGTGCTGAAAAAGACGGAAATTGATAAGCCGGCATATCCGGTGATAGATTTTCATATGCACATGGGAAAAATGCTGTTAGGGGAATCGTATGAAACAGAGTATGATACGCAGGAGTATGTAAGGGAACTGAAAGAATCCGGCGTTGTATGCGCTGTAAACATGGATGGCTATTTCGGACAAGAACTGAAAAAGATGCAAAAGAAACAAGAAGGGTTCGAGGAAATGTTTTTCAATTTTATGCAGCTTGATTTTTCTGCATATGATGAGCCTGATTTTTGTAATAGGACAGAAACGGTTATAGAAGAATCGTACAGACAGGGCTGTCGGGGAATTAAGTTGTGGAAAGATCTTTCGCTGTGGAAGCGGGATAAATACGGCAAGCCGATCCGTACAGATGATCCTCGTTTTGATATCATCTATGATACGGCGGCAAAACTGCATATTCCGGTATTGATGCATATTGCCGATCCGGCGGCGTTTTTTACTCCGAAGAGTGAGAGGAATGAACGCTGGGAAGAGCTTGATGTCTGTCCGGAGTGGGATTTTTCAGATCGTGAAACATATATGAGCTTTGAAGAACTTATGCAAATGCAGGAGAATACAGTGCGCAGCCATCCGAAAACAACGTTTGTGATCGCTCATGTCGGAAGTTATGCGGAAGATTTGGGTTGGGTGAGCGCGCAGCTGGAGAAATATCCGAATATGTATATTGATGTTGCGGCGCGTCTGGCGGAGATTGGACGAGTGCCTTACAGCGCGCGGGAGTTTTTTGTGAAGCATCAGGATCGGATCTTGTTCGGTACAGACTGTACGCCGCTTAGTATGGGATGTCATAAGATTTATTATCGTTTCTTTGAGACGAAAGACGAGTATTTTCCGTATCAGCCGGAAGGAGAACTTCCGGGTCAGGGAAGATGGGCGATCTATGGGATCGGACTGGAGGACGAAATATTGAGAAAAATTTACTACAAAAATGCGTGTAAGGTTCTTTCCCTTGACGAAAGCAGATTTGCGGGAGGTGTGAGATGAGACGGTATTTAAGCGTTGACTGCGGCGGAACGAAGACGGCGTTCCTCTTATGCCGTGAGACGGGAGAATTGGAGGCTGCGTGTACATTAGGTCCGGGCAATTATATGGTGAATGGGATCGATCATGTTCTGTCAGTGTTAAAAGACGGCATTTTGCAGATCTGCTGTCAGGCCGGGATTGCACAAAGTGAGATTACACATAGTTTTATAGCAATCGCAGGTTTTAAGGATATCCCGTCGGATGTGCCGATTCTCACACGTCTTGTGCAGGAAACGTTTCCGAGAATGGCGATAACACTAGGTAACGATACGGAAAATGCGCTGGCGGGATCGCTTCTTGGGAAACAGGGGATTCACGTTATTGCAGGAACGGGATCGATCGGCCTTGGGTTTGATAAAGACGGACGTTATGTGCGAAGCGGAGGATGGCATCATCTTTTTGGAGGAGATGAAGGCAGTGGTTACTGGATCGGATGTCAGTTGATCCGGCATTTTACGATGCAGGCGGATGGAAGAGAAGAAAAAACCGCTATGTTTGATTACATTTTAACAAAATATCATCTTGCGTGTCCTGAAGACATTCTTAAGCTCGTCATTAACGAGTGGAAAGGGGAACGGGATAAGCTGGCTTCTATGTCTAAGGATGCATATGAGCTTGCGGAACAAGGCGACGCTGCTGCGGCAGATATTTTCAAAAGTGCGGCTCGTGAACTTGCAAAGGTTGTAAAAGGCGTATACCGAAACGGACATTTTGATACTCCGGTCTATGTGTCTTATTCAGGCGGCGTGTTCAAAGCGATGAAATATATAAAAGAAACTATGGAAAAAGAACTTCAGGACGTTTCATGCGTTTTTACAGAACCGTGTCTTCTGCCGTCTGCGGGCGGAATTATACTGGCATGCAGGGAAGACGGATATGAGGTGAGCGAACAGATGATTGACAATCTGCGCAAGGCACAGTATATGCGTGTATAAAATGATATGAAAAAAATAAAAGAAAAATATATCGGAAACAAGGCTTTTTATACAATGGTTATGGCGATCGCGATTCCGATCATGGTGCAGAACGGACTTACGAATTTTGTGAATCTGCTGGATAACATTATGGTCGGAAGACTTGGGACAGAGCAAATGTCGGGAGTCTCGATTGTCAATCAGATTATTTTTGTGTATGATCTGTGTATTTTTGGCGGGGTTGCCGGGGTGGGAATTTTCACCGCGCAATATTTTGGACAGAAAAATGACGAGGGAATACGCAGTACGTTTCGCTATAAGTTTTGGCTGGCGCTGATCATTACTGTCGGCGCCGTTTTTGTTTTTTTATTTTTTGGAAAAGAACTGATTCTTTTGTATTTGACTGGGGAGAACGGTGGTAGTTCAGGAGCGACGTTGAAGTACGGTATGGCGTATATGAGGATTGTTCTACTGTATTTTCCGGCGTTTATGATCTTACAGATCTATGCAAGTACGATGCGCGAATGCGGAGAAACAGTTGTGCCTATGAAAGCCGGAATCATGGCGGTGGCAGTTAATCTTATTTTGAATTATCTGCTTATATATGGAAAGTTTGGATTTCCAAGGCTCGGTGTGGCTGGGGCTGCTGTGGCGACCGTAATGTCTCGCTATGTAGAGGCGGCGGCCGTTGTGATTTGGGCGCATACTCATACTGAAACAAATACATATATGAAAGGCATTTACAGAACAATGTCCATCCCCAGCCATCTTGTGAAAAAATATTTTGTGAAGGGAATGCCGCTTTTGCTGAACGAGGCGTTGTGGTCTTTTGGGATGGCCGTGCTGGTGCAAAATTATTCGGTGAGAGGTTTGACGGTAATTGCGGCAATGAATATTGCAGATACGATCAATAACCTTTTCAGTGTTATTTTTGCGGCGATGGGAGAATCGGTGGCTATTATAGTAGGGCAGGTTCTTGGATCCGGAGATATGAAAAAGGCAAGGGATACGGATAATAAGATGATTGCGTGTTGCATTTTTATCAGTTTTACAGTATCTGTCTTACTGTTTCTTTGCGCACCGTTTTTCCCGCGGATTTATAATACGACAAATGCTGTGCGTACGGCGGCGATGGGGCTTATTTTGGCGCAGGCGGTGTTTACCCCGCAGAATGCGTTTTTGAATGCCGCTTACTTTACGCTTCGGGCAGGCGGAAAAACAGGGATTACTTTTTTCTTTGACTGTGTATTCCTTTGGTGCGTGAACGTTCCGGTCGTTTTTGTTTTGTGCCGATACACAAGTCTTGCTCCGTGGGCTGTTTACAGCGCGATGCAGATTGGAGAGTGGCTGAAATGTATTGCGGGCGCGGTCATGGTGAAAAAGGGAGTGTGGCTTCAGAATCTGACCGGAAGCAGGGAGATGAAAGTGAGAACTTCTGTGGAAAAATGAAGAAAAGCATTGACATTTCTGTATGTACATTGTAAAGTCTTGTTTGGAACAAATAATTGAATAAAAATACTTTCTCTTATTCAGAGCAGTGGAGATACAAAGGATCTGAGAAGCTGCGGCAACCCCTGAGCAGGAAGGTGCCAACCTGAGCGAGTCATCGAACAATAAGAGGATTGTTGTGATAGAGAAACAGTCCGCTTTTGCGGGCTGTTTTTATTTCATAGGAACTGTGTTCCGTGAAATAAAAACGCTCCGCGAGGATTGCACTGCGGCGGATAGGAATTATGTTGCTGAAGCAACCCGCCGCAGGCGGAGAATTCTGCAGGCAGAATTCTTTCTTGATCATAAAGAAATAGAGAAAGTGGATGAAAGGAGAACGGTTATGGAAAGAGAAAAGATTTTATTTACTTCTGAGTCAGTTACAGAAGGACATCCGGATAAGATGTGCGATCAGATCTCGGATGCGATTTTAGACGCGCTTATGGAGCAAGATCCGATGAGCCGTGTTGCCTGTGAGACATGTTGTACGACAGGCGTCGTAATGGTTATGGGTGAGATCACGACAAAGGCATATGTAGATATTCCGAAGATTGTGCGCGATACAGTTCGTGAGATCGGATATACGAGAGGAAAATACGGATTCGATGCGGATACGTGCGGTGTGATCACAACGATCGACGAGCAGTCTTCAGATATTGCAATGGGCGTTGACAAAGCGCTTGAAGCAAAAGAGCATAAAATGTCAGAAGATGATATTGAAGCGATCGGAGCAGGAGATCAGGGAATGATGTTCGGTTATGCATCCGATGAAACAGAAGAATATATGCCGTACCCGGTGGCAATGGCACATAAACTTGCGCGCCGTCTGACAGAAGTGAGAAAGAACGGAACACTGCCGTACCTTCGTCCGGATGGGAAAACACAGGTAACTGTGGAATATGATGAGAACGGTGTTCCAAAACGTCTGGATGCGGTTGTTCTTTCTACGCAGCATGACCCGGAAGTGACGCAGGAACAGATCCATGAAGATATTAAGAAATATGTCTTTGATGAAATGATTCCGGCGCATATGACAGATGATGAAACGAAATTTTTCATTAATCCGACAGGCCGTTTTGTAATCGGAGGACCTCATGGGGACAGCGGTTTGACGGGCCGCAAGATCATCGTTGATACTTACGGCGGAATGGCGCGCCACGGCGGCGGCGCTTTCTCGGGAAAGGACTGCACGAAGGTTGACCGTTCTGCGGCATATGCAGCACGTTATGCGGCGAAGAATGTCGTGGCGGCAGGACTGGCGAAACGTTGTGAGATTCAGCTCTCCTATGCGATTGGCGTAGCACAGCCGACATCTGTATCGGTAGATACATTCGGTACGGGAAAGGTTTCGGATACAAAACTTGTAGAGATCATCCGTGAGAACTTTGATTTCCGTCCGGCAGGAATTATTAAAATGCTGGATCTGCGCAGACCGATCTACAAACAGACTGCGGCGTATGGACATTTCGGAAGATTGGATGTTGAACTTCCGTGGGAAAAACTGGATAAAGTTGACGATCTGAAAAAATATCTTTAGTCGTAGACCAAAAACGGTTGCAGCATGTGAAATGCAGCAAGGCCGCTGCCCGGACATGGAGAGCATGAATGGGCGGCGGTTTCTTTTTTTGAAGAAGTGAATTTTGAAGACAAGGTGAAAAAAGGCGGGGCAGGCTTTGTTTATAAAAAGTTTCGTTGAAGAAGCAGTGTCATGACGGTATAATAATATTATCACGCGAAAGCGAGAATCTGTTTTGGGAGGAGCGCTTATGAAACTTAAGACAAAATTGATCGTGGCATTTATGTCTGTTATGATCCTGCCTATGATCTTTATGACGGTCGTGATGCATACATTTGCACCGCGGGAGGTGGGAGAACTTCAGCAGCTTTATATGATCGTTGTATTTATTACGACGACGATGCTGATCTATTGGATCTACCGTTCGGTTTCGCTTCCTTTGGCAAAACTTCAAAAGGCGGCAAGAAATATCAAAGAGGGCAACCTTGATTTTGAGATCAGGCAGGAATCAGACGACGAGATCGGGCAGCTCTGTCAGGACTTTGAGGAAATGAGGCTCAGGCTGAAAGCCAATGCAGAAGAAAAAGTAGCATTTGACAGGGAGAACAAAGAGCTGATCAGTAACATTTCTCATGATCTGAAGACGCCGATCACTGCCATAAAAGGATATGTAGAAGGCATCATGGACGGGGTTGCCGACACACCGGAAAAGATGGACAGATACATTAAGACAATCTATAATAAAGCAAATGAGATGGATCTGCTTATTAATGAGCTGACTCTTTATTCAAAGATCGATACGAACCGTATCCCGTATAATTTTACGACAATATCTGCGAAAGATTATTTCGGAGACTGCGGAGAGGATCTTCACATGGAGCTTGAGTCGAAGGGGGTAGAGTTTACCTATCGAAACGACATGGAAGAAGACTGTAAAGTGATCGTTGATCCGGAGCAGCTTAGAAGAGTTATTAACAATATTGTGTCTAATTCTTTAAAATATATGGATAAACCGAACGGAAAGGTTACGATGGAAGTAAAAGATGTCGGTGATTTTATTCAGATTGAATTAGGCGATAACGGCAAGGGCATTGCGGCGAAGGATCTGCCGTACATTTTTGATCGCTTTTACCGGACGGATGCTTCCAGAAATTCATCAAAGGGAGGAAGCGGAATCGGGCTTTCGATCGTGAAGAAGATCGTGGAAGAGCACGGAGGCAATATATGGGCGACCAGTGAAGAGGGCGCCGGAACAACAATGTATTTTGTAATCAGAAAATATCAGGAGGTATCGATTGATGAGTAAGCGTATTTTGATCGTGGAAGATGAAGAAAGTATTGCAGACCTTGAAAAGGATTATCTTGAGCTGAGTAATTTTGAAGTGGAAGTGGCGAACGACGGAGAACTGGGACTGCAAAAAGGGCTTGGAGGCGATTTCGATCTGATTATTCTTGATCTGATGCTTCCGGGTGTTGACGGTTTTGAGATCTGCCGTCAGATACGAGATCAGAAGAATACTCCGATCATTATGGTTTCTGCGAAAAAAGATGATATTGATAAGATCAGGGGACTTGGTCTTGGCGCGGACGATTATATGACAAAGCCATTTAGTCCCAGCGAACTCGTGGCGCGTGTGAAAGCACATCTTGCCAGATATGAACGTCTGATCAACAGCAATGCGGAAGAAAATGAAGTTATTGAGATCCGCGGACTGAAGATCGATACAACAGCGAGACGGGTTTGGGTCGGAGGAGAAGAACGGTCGTTTACGACGAAGGAATTCGATCTGCTTACATTTTTAGCAAGTCATCCGAACCATGTGTATACGAAAGAAGAATTGTTCCGCGAGATTTGGGATATGGAATCGATCGGAGATATCGCTACCGTGACGGTTCATATTAAGAAGATCCGCGAGAAGATCGAATACGATACGTCGCATCCGCAGTATATTGAAACGATATGGGGCGTCGGTTATCGCTTTAAAGTATAATCGTGCGAGAAATAAAAAGAAATCTGCATTTACAGCGGGCAAAAAGGAGTTTCGTTTTCGGAGCTCCTTTTCTATTGTAAATGTTGATAAATGCGTGTATCATATAGAAGTCAAAAGAGAAACGGCGGACATGATAAGATGGATGCCGGATATAGGGGAAGACAGATTAAGATCAAAGGGTGATTTTGAAAAATGGAAAAAGGGAAAAAGAGTCCGAGAAAATTGAAGTTAAATACAGTGCAGACTGTAGCAATGGGCTTTTTCGGTGTGATCCTCGGAGGAGGAATACTGCTTAGCCTTCCGGTCTGTAATCAAAAACCGATTGAATTTATCGATGCATTGTTTACGTCTGTCAGCGGCGTGTGTGTTACGGGTCTTATGACCGTAGTTCCGGCAGAGCAGTTTACGCTGCTGGGAAAGCTGATCCTGCTGCTTTTGATACAGGTCGGCGGACTTGGGGTGATCGCATGTATGTCCGCGTTTTTTCTTTTATTAGGAAAAAGAATCAATATGAAAGGCAGGATCACGATACGGCAGGCATATGGACTGGATACGCTCTCGGGACTTGTAAGATTTATAATCCGCATTTTAAAAGGAACGTTTTTGGTGGAGGGGATCGGCGCAGTACTTTTTGCGATCCGGTTTGTCCCGGAATTTGGCTTTATAAAGGGGATCGGTTATGGGATCTTCCATTCGATTTCGGCATTTTGTAATGCGGGGATCGATATTCTTGGAAGTACCAGTTTCATTCAATATGCTGGATCTCCGCTTATTAATTTTACAACAATGTTTCTGATCGTTATGGGAGGACTTGGTTTTCCGGTATGGCATGATATTGCGGTCAATGCAAGAAAGCTGTGGGGAATGAAGAAACGACCGTTGAAATGGATGTTTACCCGCCTTCGTTTGCAGAGCAAGATCGTACTTGTGATGACGGGGATGCTGCTCTTATGCGGAACTCTCGGTTTTTTCCTCCTTGAGTTCAACAATCCGGAAACGATAGGAAATATGAATCTGTTTGAGAAGATGATGGCGTCGCTGTTCCAGTCGGTTACGACAAGAACGGCAGGGTTTGCCACTGTGCCGCAGGGCGCTTTGCGGGAAAGTTCCAAGCTTTTGGGATGCATGCTTATGTTTATCGGAGGATCTCCGGCAGGTACGGCCGGAGGCGTTAAGACAACGACGATCGCGATGCTTTTGCTTACGGTTCTCTGTGTGCTGAAAAACAGAAAGGATACGGAGTGTTTTGACAGAAAGATTGATAACAATATTGTCAGATCGGGAATTACGATCACGATGGTAACTTTGATCTTTTTGATGACGGGAATTACGGCTCTTACGATTTTTGAACCGGGAGTTGATTTTCTTGATCTGGCATATGAGGCGGCGTCTGCAATGGGGACAGTCGGATTGACGGCTGATCTTACCCCGGTTTTGAGCAGGGGCAGTCATGTGATCCTTATGATCCTTATGTATGTCGGCAGGATCGGACCGCTGACGATGGCGCTGCTGTTATCAGGACGAAGTGACAGGGATTCACAGTTTAGAGAACTGCCGGAAGAAAATGTAATGCTTGGATAGAAGACGGATAAAAGAGGATGATGCATGAAAACGAAGGGAGACAGATTATGAATAGACAGTTTGCAGTGCTGGGACTTGGAAGTTTTGGCTCGAGTGTGGCTCTTACATTAGAAAATATGGGATGCGATGTGCTGGCAGTAGACGAATCTTATGAAAAGGTGCAGGAGATCGCCGATAAAGTTTCTTATGCAGTTAAGGCAGATGTGTCAGATCCTGATGCGTTACAGTCTCTTGGAGGACGGAATTTAGACGGCGTTGTCATTGCCACTTCGGAAAGTCTGGAGGCGAGTATTATGGCGACGATGCTCTGCAAGGAAATGGGAATTCCACTTGTAGTGGCGAAGGCGAAAGATAAGCTCCAGGGAGCGATTCTGCAAAGGGTCGGGGCAGACCGCATCGTGTATCCTGAGATCGAGATGGGAAGCCGTGTGGCAAAAAGTCTTGTGTCGAAAGAATTTGTGGATTGGATATCTCTTTCGAACGATTACAGTATGGTAGAGATCGTTGTGCCAAAGAACTGGATCGGCAAGAGTCTTGTTGATCTTGGCATAAGGGAACGTCTGGGGATCAATGTTGTCGGTATAATTAAGAACGGAAAGATCGAAGTGGCGATCGATCCGCAGGAACATCTTCAGGAAAATACGATCTTGATCGTAATCGGTTCCAACGATATTCTTGAAAAATTTGATACGAAGAACAGATAGAAACGACAGGTGATAAAATGATTACAAGTACATCTAATATACAAGTGAAGGAATTGATTCGGCTTCAGAAAAAGAGCCGCGAACGAGAAACCGAAGGCGTGTTTATTGCCGAAGGCCCGCGAATGGCAGCCGAGATTCCAAAGGAACGCATTGTAAAGCTGTATATTTCGGAAAGCTTTCAAAAAAAATGCAGGAAAGAAAAAAACGAACAGTTCATAAAATCGGCGGAAGTCATGTCAGATCCGGTGTTTGCCCGTGTGTCTGATACAAAGACTCCGCAGGGAGTTCTTGCCGTTGTGCGCAGGATGGAATATACAATGGAAGACGTTTTGGGAGAAAACCCTCATGTGCTCGTGCTGGAAAATATTCAGGATCCGGGGAACTTAGGAACGATCTTTCGAACGGCAGAGGCTGCGGGGGCAACGGGTATCGTGTTGAGTAAAGATTGTGTGGATCTGTATAATCCGAAAGTTATCCGTTCGACTATGGGAGCGGTTTTACGGCTTCCGTTTCTTTATACGGATGATCTGACGGGAACGATCAATGAGATGAAACTGGCAGGGATTAAAATTTATGCGGCGCATCTGGGCGGCGAGACAGATTATGATCAGGAAGATTACCGAACGGCATGTGCGTTTCTCATAGGAAACGAAGGGAATGGACTGACGGAAGAAACTGCGGCATGTGCAGACAGGAAGATCCTGATCCCGATGAAAGGATCGGCGGAATCTTTAAACGCTGCGGTTGCCTCGGCGGTGCTCATGTTTGAGGCTGGAAGGCAGAGACGCAGACAGAGTGATAAAGGATAGAAAGAGAAAACAAAAGAAAATAAAAATCAATAAGAAGAGAGAGGGAAAGACAATGGATTTAAAAGGAAGACATTTTTTGACACTGAAAGACTTTACACCGGAAGAGATCTTATATCTTTTGGATCTTTCCGCAGAACTGAAAGAGAAGAAGAAACAGGGCATCCTGACGGAATGGCACAAAGGCAAAAATGTAGCGCTGATTTTTGAAAAAGACAGTACCCGTACACGCAGTTCTTTTGAAATTGCCGCTCACGATCTTGGGATGGGTTCTACTTATCTCGGACCGACAGGATCACAGATCGGTAAGAAAGAAAGCATTAAAGATACGGCGAGAGTACTGGGAAGAATGTATGACGGGATTGAGTACAGGGGGTATGGACAGGAGATCGTCGAGGAACTGGCGAAATATGCAGGCGTTCCGGTTTGGAATGGTTTGACAAATGAGTATCATCCGACACAGATGCTTGCGGATATGCTTACGATCCGTGAAAATTTCGGAAAGCTGAAAGGACTGAAACTTGTGTATATGGGGGATGCCCGCTATAATATGGGAAATTCTCTTATGATTGCCTGTGCGAAATTAGGACTTGATTTTGTTGCGTGCACGACGGAAGAATATTTTCCGAATCAGGAACTTGTAGAGGAATGCCGCGGTTATGCAGCGGCATCAGGATCGACGATCACATTGACAAGCGATGTGAAAGAAGGAACGAAAGACGCTGATATTATTTACACAGATGTCTGGGTATCTATGGGAGAGCCGGACGAAGTGTGGGAAAAACGGATCAAAGCGTTGTCTCCATATAAAGTGACAAAAGAAGTGATGAGCAATGCGAAACCGGAAGCGATCTTCCTTCACTGTCTGCCGGCATTTCACGATCTGAAGACGAAAGTCGGAAAAGAAGTCGGCGAGCGTTTTGGAATTACGGATATTGAAGTGACGGATGAAGTGTTTGAGTCTGAACAGTCAAAAGTGTTCGATGAAGCAGAGAACCGGATGCATACAATTAAGGCGGTCATGGCGGCAACACTTTAAGTTAAAAATGGAGAGAACATGAAAGCAGAAATTTTGAAAATGCTGCGTGAGACAAACGGGTATATTTCCGGTCAGGAAATCTGTGAAAAATTCGGCGTGTCGCGCACGGCTGTTTGGAAGGTCATCCGACAGCTTCAAGAAGAAGGCTATAAGGTTGAGGCTGTGCGAAACAGAGGCTATCATATGGTAGAAATTCCGGATCTGCTGACGAAAGAAGAACTGGAAAGTTGTATGCATACCGAGTGGGCAGGCAGGAAGATTGTCTGTTGTCAGGTGACAGATTCAACAAATCTGCGGGTGAAACAGCTCGGGGACGAAGGAGCGCCTGCCGGAACGTTGGTTGTGGCAGAAGAGCAGACTGCCGGAAGAGGACGCAGAGGGCGGTCATGGGATTCGCCTGCCGGAACAGGGATTTTTATGTCGATTCTTTTAAGGCCTGAAGTTGCGCCGGACAAGGCGTCCATGCTGACTCTTGTGATGGCATGCAGTGTGGCGGAGGGGTTAAAACAAAGTCTGAGGCAGGAAGAAAGTATCTGTTCGAAGATCCAGATCAAATGGCCGAATGATATTGTTGTCAATGGGAAAAAACTGGCTGGTATTCTGACAGAGATGAGTACGCAGATTGATTATATCGATCATGTGACTGTAGGTGTCGGGATTAATGTCAATACAAGACAATTCCCGAAAGATATTAAAGAACGCGCAACGTCTCTTTACATGGAATGCGGGCATACGGTGAGGCGCGCGCCTGTGATCGCATCGATCATGGAATGTCTGGAGAAGAATTACCGTATCTTCCTTGAAACGGAAGATCTGACAGGACTGATGGATTCTTATATGTCGATGCTGGTTAATCGGGACAAAGAAGTTCTCGTGCTTACTCCGAAAGGAGAATATAAAGCGCATGCATTGGGGATCAATAAAAAAGGAGAACTGATCGTGCGGCGGGAGGACGGAACGCAGGAAGCGATTTATGCCGGAGAAGTTTCAGTCAGAGGCGTATACGGATATGTATAGATTTTGCGTGTTTGAAAGAAAAGACGCAGCAGTCCGGGCAGAACAGTCTGATCGGATGTTGAGAGAACGTTTGAAAAAGAGAGGTTTTATATGGATGAAGAGATCGTGCTTTGTGCAGCAAGTGCATATGAGCAGAAATTTTATTTGAATCCGCAGTTTGCGTCTCTTCCTGAAGCGGTACGGCAGGAATTACAGATCATGTGTGTGCTGTATACGGAAGATGTCGGCGGAATTCTTATGGTTGTATATGATGAAGATGGCAATTTGGAGTTGAAAGTAGAACATGAGGAGAACGATTTCGCTTTTGATGAGATCGGAAGTGTTTTGAAAATCAAGCAGCTACAGCAGACGAAGAGGGAATTGTTTGAGTCGCTTGAAACATTTTACCGGGTGTTCTGCCTTGGAGAGGAGTAGGCGTGGAGTTTTTTCAAAAAGTCATTCATCTGTATGCGGAGAGAAAAGACTGGTTTTTGGAACTGCTTGCAGCTCATGTGGGGCTGGCGCTGACCGCGGCTGTGTGCGCCGGAGTTATAGGGCTTCTTTTGGGAATCTTTATTTCAGAGCATAAAAAAGCAGCTGCCCCTGTTCTGACCATTGCAAATATCTGTTATACGATTCCGGCGATCTCGCTGCTTGGAATGTTGATTCCTGTTTTGGGGATCGGCGATAAGACGGCGGTGACGGCGCTGACTATTTACGGGATCATGCCGATGGTACGCAATACTTATGCGGGGATTACCGGAGTTGGAGAAGAAGTTGTCGCGGCGGCAGAAGGGATGGGAAGCACACGGCTTCAGATCATGACGGAAATCAAGCTTCCGCTGGCGTCAGGCGTGATTATCGCCGGTGTGAGAAATATGGTCGTTATGACGATCTCGGTGTCGGCAATCGCTTCATTTATCGGTGCAGGAGGATTAGGAGTGGCAATTTACAGAGGGATCACGATCTACGATACGGCGATGACATTCTGCGGGAGTTTTCTGATCGCGTTTTTGGCGATTGTGAGTGATTTTCTGTTGGGGTTGCTGGAACGAAAGCTGAAAAAGAAAACAGGCGGATATAAACGGCAATAAAAAGAAGAAAATTAAAAGGCTGAAAAAGCAAGATATTAAAAAACAAGAATTTGAAAAATGAAACAACAAAAGGAGGCAGGCAGATGAAGTTAAAGAAGATAGCAGCGATTATTTTGTCAGGCGCACTTGTATTTTCTATGGCAGGATGCGCGGGAAATGATGGAAAAGATAAAACAGAAGAAGGAACGTCCAAAAGCCCGGAAGAACCGGTGAAGATTGCGACAAAACCGATGACAGAACAATTTATTCTCGGAGAGATGCTGAAACAGCTTATAGAGGAAAAGGCCGGTTATAAAGTAGAACTTACAAAGGGGATCGGCGGCGGAACGAGTAATATCCAGCCTGCGATGGAAAAAGGCGAGTTTGATCTTTACCCGGAATATACGTCCAGTGGATGGATCCTTGTGCTCGGGCATGAAGCGGGAGAAGTGAGCGATGATGAGATGTTTGCGAAACTTCAGGAAGAATACGAAGAAAAATTTGATATGACATGGATCGGTCTGTACGGTCAGAACAACACTTATGCTGTTGTAGTCAGAGAAGATACGGCAAAAGAATACGGCCTTGAGACATGCTCGGATCTGGCGGCAGTTTCTGATCAACTGATTTTCGGAGGAAATCCTGATTATATTGAGCGGGCGGACGGACTTTCCGGAATGTCTGAGGCGTATGGATTCCGGTTTAAAGAGATCAAGGATATTGATATCGGATTGAAATATCAGGCGCTTAGAAGCGGAGATATTGATGTGACAAATGGATATACGACAGATGCACAGATCAGTCAGGACGATGTGAAAGTGCTTAAGGATGATAAATCCTATCAGGTGAATTATTTTTGTTCAACCGTTGTCCGTGAAGATGCGCTCAAAAAATATCCGAAGTTAAAAGAAACATTGGAGCTCATGGATGGGATTCTTACAGATCAGAAGATGGCGGAGCTGAACTATCAGGTAGAGGAAGAAGGACGCGATGAGGCGGAAGTGGCAGAAGAGTTTTTGAAATCTGCAGGTTTGCTATAGGTTCTTAGAAGCCTTGAGAGCGGATCCTTTCTGAAACGATAAAATACAAAGGAAGCAATATGTATGGAAATGATACGTCTGGAACATGTGACGAAAAGTTTTGGCGGGCATAAAGCATTGGATGATGTGAGCATTGCCGTGGAAGAAGGAGAGTTCTTGACGGTGATCGGGAGATCGGGATGCGGGAAAACAACGATGCTTCGCATGATAAACGGGCTGCAAAAACCGGATTCGGGAAAAGTATATGCGGCAGGAGAAGATGTGGGGGAAGCGGATTTGATCCGTCTTCGCAGAAAAATCGGATATGTGATACAAAATAAAGGACTGTTTCCTCATATGACGGTTGAGAAGAATATCACTTATGTGCCGATGATCAGCGGAAAGAAAGATAAGAAGCAAAACAGGAAACTGGCGGAAGAACTGATTAGGCTTGTCGGACTGAAAGAGTCGATGCTTGACCGTTATCCTGAAGAACTTTCAGGAGGACAGCAGCAGCGGGTCGGAATTGCGAGGGCGCTTGCGTCACAGCCGAAGCTGCTTTTGATGGACGAGCCGTTCGGAGCGCTGGATGAAATTACGAAACGGGCGATGCAGAATGAATTGCTGGCTCTTCAGAAAAAACTGGGTATGACAGTTGTATTCATTACACATGACATTCGGGAAGCGATGAAATTAGGCGACCGTGTTCTTGTTATGGAAGAAGGAAAGATTGTGCAGTGTGATACGCCGGAACAGGTAAAGGAACATCCGGCAGATGAATTTGTGAAAGAGTTGATCGGATAAGGGACTATGAAAAAACGTGATCTGACAAAAGGAAATGTAACGGCGACCATGTTGTTGTTCGCCGTTCCGATGATTCTGGGGAACGTGCTGCAGCAATGCTATAATCTGGCGGATACGTGGATTGTCGGAAGGTTCGTCGGAGCAGACGCGCTGGCTGCGGTGGGAAGCGCCTATACGCTGATGACGTTTCTGAATTCAATCCTGATCGGGATGTGTATGGGAAGCGGCGCTCTTTTTTCAATCTGCTATGGACGCAGGGCGATGAAGAAACTGAAAGAATATATTGTTTCATCCTTTGTGCTCATTTTCCTGGTGACTGCAGCGCTGACGATTGTTTCCTATCTGTGTCTTGATCCGATCCTCAGTCTGCTGCGGACTCCTTCGGATATTTATGAACTGATGCGCGCCTATATGGGGACGATCCTTATCGGACTGGTCTTCGTTTTTCTTTATAATTATTTTGCATTCCTTCTCCGGGCGTCTGGCAATTCAATCGTTCCGCTGTTTTTTCTCGGGATCGGAACGGTTTTTAATATCGGACTGGATTTCCTTTTTGTTGCAGGACTTGGACGCGGGGCGAGAGGGGCTGCGGAAGCGACCGTTCTTGCTCAGGCGGCAGCGGGGATTGGGATTGGATTATATGCACTTTTGAAAGAATCGGAACTTAATAGAAAGAAAATGAAAGAAGAAGGGATCGGTATACGGAAGGATCTGCTGAAAGAGATCTTCTCTTATTCGGTGTCCACAGGAATCCAGCAGTCGGTAATGAATTTTGGGATTCTTATGGTTCAGGGACTTGTAAATAGTTTTGGGACTTCGGTTATGGCGGCGTTTGCTGCGGGAGTGAAGATTGATACGTTGGCGTATATGCCGGCACAGGAGTTCGGAAACGCGTATTCGATCTTTATCTCTCAGAATTATGGCGCGGATAAGAAAGACAGAATCCGAAAAGGAACGAAGAGCGCTGCTGTGTCCGCGCTGATCTTCTGCGCGGCAGCCTCTGCTGCGGTCTTTTTCGGAGCAGAAGTTCTGATGGGGATTTTTATTGATCCACAGGAGACAGAGATCCTACGGATCGGAGTGGGGTATCTGAAAATCGAAGGAGCATGTTATTGTGGAATCGGGATTTTATTTTTGCTTTACGGATATTTTCGGGCAGTGGAAAGACCGGAAGTTTCGCTTCTTCTTACGATCCTTTCTCTCGGTACGAGGGTAATTCTGGCCTATGCCTGTGCGCCTTTATTCGGTGTGGAAGCAATATGGCTTGCCATTCCGATCGGGTGGGCGCTGGCGGATGCGGTGGGACTTATCCTCTTAAGGGGAGGTTCGAAGCGCCGCAGACAGTCTGAAGGGGCGTAACAGTTATCTGTTGTGAGAATTTAAGAGCGCGGCAACGGCAGCAGCGGGCAGCCTGAAGATTCGGCGGCTGTCAGGAATTACCGCATAAACTGCTTTCGGTAAGCGGTGGGCGTCATGCCGCATGTTCTGCGGAAGCATTGAGAAAAATAGCTTGAGGAAGAGAAGCCGCACTGTTTGGCAATTTCTGCCTGATTCAGATCTGTTGAAGTGAGAAGTTCCTGACTTGTAAAGATCCGTTTCTGTGCGAGATAGTTCATAGGAGCGATGCCGTAGATTTCTGTAAATGTATGGGCAAAGTAATATTTGTTCAGATGAGTTAGTTCGGCAAGTGTGTCAAGCGTAATATTTTCCCGGAAATTGGAATCGATAAAGCGTTTTGCATAGCTGCATTCGCGGGTAATCTTTTTGGGGGCAGGAAGCATCTCCACAGGAGATCCGGTGTGCCGTGAAAGCTGGATGATAAGGGCTTCGAGAAGGTTCTGACAGACCGTCTCGTAGCCCTCTTTTTGTTCGTCCATCTCCCGAAGGATCGTATAAAAATAGAAGTTAAGATTTTCGTGGAAAGGTTCACAATGGATGTTTAAATATTCTTTATCATCATAAATAAGAAAGTTCAGTCCCTCTACGCCGAGGACGATGTACTCCAGCGGTGAATTTTTGTCTGAGACTTCTGTATGGCGAATGCTGGGATTGACAATGATCAGATCTTGTTTTTGGATCGGAAACGATTCCTCCTCTACGATAAAACTTCCGCATCCGTTTAGTACATAAAAAAGCTCGGGGAAATAATGGGTATGCGGATAGCTCTCCCAGTCCTCTTCGTATTTAGAATAGCTGGAGTAAAGAAGGTGATACGGCATCTGTGAAAACGTCGTTTCCTGATTAGAAGTATTGAATGAATGTCGTATATTTCCCATAGATACAGCCTCCGTCATTTGTCCAAAATGGTTTAGAAATTTTGTTTTTAGCTAAAAAAGTAAAAATTTTAATGTGTTTATTATATTGAATTCTTAAAAAAAAATCAAGGTAAAATAGATGCATTGTAGAAGTTGGGGGAAAATAAATTATATATAATGCACAAAAAAATGAAATAAAAAAAGATTTTGTCGGAAAAACGCAAAAAAAGGGGGAGAAATATAAAAAAGCAATATTTATAAAAAAAAGGACAAGAATGGGTATTGAAAAAAGATGCATTTTCGTTTATTCTAAGAGCAACAAAGCAAATCGTTAAATAAAGGAGGACCAACGATTATGAAAAAGAAAAAACTGATCAGTCTGTTACTCGTTGCTTCTATGGCATTCAGCCTTGCAGCATGTGGTTCATCAGGCGGAGACGACAAAGACGCTGACAAAGGTGGAGACGGAAAAACACTGAAGGTTGCAGCGGTAGAAACAGCTTACGGTGCAGATATGTGGAATGAAGTTTGCGACGCATTCGAGAAATCTCATGAAGGCGTTACGGTTGAACTTACAATCGACAAAAAACTTGAAGATGTAATCAACCCGCAGATGAAATCCGGCGAGTATCCGGACGTGATCTTAAGAGCTGTAGGAGCTGAATCAGGAATTACAGAGACATTTGTAAAAGACAACAACCTTGTTGACCTGACAGATGTTCTTGATATGACAGTACCGGGCGAAGACGTAACTGTAGGAGACAAGATCCTTCCGGGATTCGTTGAGAATACAATTACAAATCCGTACGGAGACGGAAAAACATATTTGATGCCGATGTTCTACGGTCCGTGTGGATTGTTCTACAATGCAGGACTGTTCGCAGAAAAAGGATGGACTGTTCCGACAACTTGGGACGAGATGTGGGCACTTGGCGACAAAGCAAAAGCTGAAGGAATCTCACTCTTTACATATCCGACAACAGGTTACTTTGATGCATTCTTCTATGCTTTGCTGCATGAGACAATGGGAGACGACTTCTCTAAAGCTCTTACATATGAAGATGGTATCTGGGATACAGAAGGTGCGAAACAGGCATTTGACATTGTTGCAAAACTTGCTACATACACAGAGCCGACAACACCGGCTAACGCAAACGACAACGACTTCCGTAAGAACCAGCAGCTTGTACTTGACAACAAAGCGCTGTTCATGCCGAACGGAAACTGGGTAATCGGCGAGATGGAAGACGCTCCGAGAGCAGAAGGATTTGAGTGGGGATTCACAGCTCTTCCGGCTGTTAAAGATGGCGGAGAGAGAGCTTCTTACACATTCTTCGAGCAGATTTGGATGCCGGCAGAAGCAAAAGAGCAGGATCTTGGAAAAGAATTTATCTCATTCCTGTACTCTGATGAAGCAGCTAAGATCTTCTTCGATAAAGGCGGAGCAGTTCAGCCGATCGAAGGAATGTCTGATATGATCACAGATGATAATACAAAACTGTATTACTCAATCTATGACACAGGCGCAGTTGCAGTTATGGATGCATTCGCAGCAACAGAACCGATCGAAGGTCTTACAACACGTTCTACATTCTTTGACCCGGTTAACTCTCTTGTAACTGGCGACAAGACAGAGCAGGATTGGATCGATCAGATCAAGACTGACAGTGCTAAATTCCACGAAGCACTCAAATAAATAAAATAAATCACCGGAAATTTACCGGTCCTGATGACCGGAAGAATATCAAAGGTGTAGGCGGGCGGTGAATCTGTTTTCACCGCCCGTTTTATCCTGACAGGAGATGAATCAATGAAAGCAAGAAAAGGAAAAGGGCTGTTTGTATTTTGCTGCCTTGCCCCGGCAGCGATATTGTTTATCGTATTTATGATCCTGCCTACGATCGATATTTTCCGTATGTCTATGTTTAAATGGGGTGGATATACAGATAATAAGACGTTTGTAGGATTACAAAACTTCAAAATATTGTTTAAGAGCGACAAATTTTATCAGGCGTTCCAGAATTCAATTCTGCTGATCGTTCTTGTTACACTTGTAACATTTACGTTTGCGCTTGTATTTGCTTATATTTTGTCACGCGAAAAAATTAAAGGAAAAACATTCTTTAGTGTTATTTTCTACATCCCGAATATTTTGTCAGTCGTAGTTATCAGTGCGATCTTCTCAGCAATCTACGATCCGAATCTCGGACTGCTGAACTCCTTCCTGAATCTGTTCAGAGGAGCGGAAAATCCGATCCTTTGGCTCGGAGATCAGAAGATTGTTATTTACAGTATTGTGATCGCGCTTGTATGGCAGGCAATCGGATACTACATGGTTATGTATATGGCAAGTATGGCGAATGTGCCGGAAAGCCTCTATGAGTCAGCGGCTTTGGAAGGAGCCGGAAAGATCAGACAGTTCTTTACGATCACAATTCCGCTGATCTGGACAAATATCAGAACAACACTTACATTCTTTGTTATCAGTACGATCAATATGAGTTTCCTGCTTGTAAAAGCAATGACAAACGGCGGACCGGACGGAGCGTCAAACGTATTCTTAAGTTATATGTATCAGGAAGCATACACAAACTCTTCCTATGGATACGGTATGGCAATCGGCGTTATGGTATTCCTCTTCTCATTTGCACTTGCAGGAATTCTGAATGCGGCAACAAAACGTCAGGAAATCGAATTTTAAGGGAGGAGGATCAAGATGGGAAAAACAAAAGTAAAAGAGTCAAAAAAACCATTGACACTTTCAAAAGTGGTAGTATATATCTTATTAATTCTCCTTGCGATCACAATTATCATCCCGGTTGGCTGGGTATTTGTTGCATCTGTTAAGCAGAATTCAGAATTTTACGGAAGTCCGTGGGTACTTCCTGAGAAGATTTATTTCCAAAACTTTGTTGATGCGTGGCAGAAGGCGAGCATGGGTACTTATATGCTCAATTCAGTGATCGTAACAGCGCTTGCATTGCTGCTGCTGATCGTGATCTCGCTTCCGGCTGCATATGTACTTTCCAGATTCAAATTTAAAACTTCAAAATTCTGGAACGTACTCTTCATGGCAGGTTTGTTCATCAACGTAAGTTATATCGTTGTGCCGATCTTCCTTATGCTCAACAACTGGGATAAGGCGATTCGCCAGATGACGGGCAATACGTTCTTCCTGAACAATTTGTTTGTGCTGGCGCTTGTGTATGCGGCTACAGCGCTTCCGTTTACAATCTATCTTTTGTCCGGATATTTCCGGTCTTTGGCAAAAGATTTTGAAGAAGCGGCTTATGTAGACGGAGCAAGCTACTTTACAACGATGGTAAAGATTATATTCCCAATGGCAAAACCGAGTATCGTTACGGTTATTCTGTTCAGTTTCCTGTCCTTCTGGAATGAGTATATTATTTCCATGACACTTCTGACGAAACCGGAACTGAAAACTTTGCCGGTAGGACTTATGAACTTGATGGCGGCGCAGAAATCGGCTGTTCAATATGGACAGATGTATGCAGGTCTTGTTATCGTTATGCTGCCGACATTGATCTTGTACATCTGTGTACAGAAGAAACTGACACAGGGTATGACACTTGGCGGATTGAAGGGTTAGGAGGTTGATATCATGGATGAAAGAACAAAACAGATTTTAGTAGGAATCGTTGTTGCTGTTATTTTTATCGTATCTGTTGCCCTTATCATTATCGGTCAGAAACATATCGGACCGCAGGGACTTCTGACAATGCTTGTAGGGCTTGCAGGTCTGATCGGGCTTCTTGCCTTTTACAATCATAAATATAAGTAACAAATCATAACAGAAAATCTAAGCAGAAAATAGGAAAGAACAAAGAGGATATAATTCATGGAAAATTCAAAAGGACTTGTGACCATTCCTACAGATCTCGACGTCGTTCCTGAGACTTTGGAATTGATGAAGCGCTGGGGAGCAGATGCGATCAGAGACTGTGACGGTACAGATTTTCCGGAAGCGCTCAAAGACGCAGATGCGGAAATTTATTCTACATATTATACGACAAGAAAAGATAACGATTGGGCGAAGGCGAATCCGGAAGAGATACAGCAGATGTATCTTATGACGCCGTTCTATACGGCTGATTCTGAGAGTCTGTCGATCGAAATCATGAAAGGACTTTATCCTGACATGCTCAGTCCGAACACACGCGATGATATTAAACGCTGGTGGGAAGTTGTAGACCGCACGACAGGAGAAGTCGTTCCGACAGACGAGTGGGATTATAATGAAGAGGACGGAAAGGTTACGCTTAAGGCAGTTCCGTTCCATGAGTATACGGTGAGCTTCCTCGCCTATATCATGTGGGATCCGGTACATATGTACAATGCAGTTACAAATGACTGGAAAGATGTAGAGCATCAGATTACATTCGATGTTCGTCAGCCGAAGACACATGAGTATACATTGAAACGTTTGAGAAAATTTATCGAGGATCATCCGTATGTAAACGTACTTCGTTTCACTACGTTTTTCCATCAGTTCACACTTGTGTTTGACGAGCTCGCCCGTGAGAAATATGTGGACTGGTACGGATATTCGGCATCAGTAAGTCCGTATATCTTAAAACAGTTTGAAGAAGAAGCCGGATATCCGTTCCGCGCGGAATATATTATCGATCAGGGATATTACAATAACCAGTATCGTGTTCCGAGCAAAGAGTTCCAGGATTTCCAGGCGTTCCAGAGAAGAGAAGTTGCTAAGATCGTAAGAGAGATGACAGACATCACACACGAATGCGGCAAAAAGGCAATGATGTTCCTCGGAGATCACTGGATCGGAACGGAGCCGTTTATGGAAGAGTTTAAAACACTTGGTCTTGACGCTGTCGTAGGAAGTGTCGGAAATGGTTCTACACTTCGTCTGATCAGTGATATTGAAGGCGTGAAATATACAGAAGGACGTCTCCTTCCGTACTTCTTCCCGGATGTATTTAATGAGAACGGTGATCCGGTTAAAGAAGCAAAATATAACTGGGTGACAGCAAGAAGAGCAATCTTAAGAAAACCGATCGATCGTATCGGATACGGCGGTTATCTGAAGCTTGCGCTCCAGTTCCCGGAATTCCTTGATTATGTAGAGCAGGTATGCAACGAGTTCCGTACGCTTTATGCAAATGTAAAAGGAACGACACCATACTGCGTGAAGAAAGTTGCAGTGCTTAACTGCTGGGGCAAGATGAGAGCATGGGGATGCCATATGGTGCATCATGCCCTGTATCAGAAACAGAACTACTCTTATGCAGGAATCATTGAGTCTCTCTCAGGAGCGCCGTTTGACGTTGTATTTATCAACTTCCAGGATATTCTGGACAATCCGGCGATCCTTGACGATATCGATGTGATCATCAATGTCGGAGATGCAGATACGGCGCATACAGGCGGCGAATGGTGGGAGAACCCGCAGATCATCGAGTCTATCCGCAGATTCGTTTATAACGGCGGCGGAATCATCGGTGTCGGCGAACCTTCAGGACATCAGTATCAGGGACATTTCTTCCAGCTTGCGAACGTATTCGGCGTAGAGGAAGAAACAGGATTTACACTCGGATATGATAAATACAACTGGGATGAGCACGAACACTTCATTCTGGAAGATTCCGAAGAAGTAGATTTCGGAGAAGGCAAGAAGAATATCTATGCTCTTCCGAACGCAACGATTCTTGTACAGAAAGAAAAAGAAGTGCAGATGGCAGTAAACGAATTCGGAAAAGGACGCGCCGTTTATATCAGCGGACTTCCGTACAGCTTTGAGAACAGCCGTGTACTTTACCGTGCAGTGCTTTGGAGCACACACAGTGAAGATGAACTGAACAGATGGTTCAGTACAAACTATAACGTAGATGTACATGCTTATCCGAAGAACAATAAATACTGTGTTGTAAATAATACGGATGAGTCACAGCAGACAACGATTTACCGTGGAGATGGAAGCTGCTTTGAGCTTGAGCTTGAGCCGAACCAGATCATCTGGTACGAGATCGCGTAATGTCTGAGAAAGATCGTGCAGGCGTTATTTCCTGCCGATCGTTTGCGGTCGTTTTGTTGGGGAACAGACGACGGCAGAGAAGTTTGTGAAAAAGAAAATAGAGCGAATGAAAAAGATTACGGTTCATATGCATATATGAGCCGTAATTTGATATTGGATGTGAATAATAGCGGAAAGAGATAATGGATCAGAAGCAGTTTAGCCGCAAGGGATCGTAATCATTTCTTGCGTAAAGTAAGGGTCAGTTCTAATTCTGTAAATTGAAAACATGTATAGTAGTGATATCCGTTTTCGCCGATAATTTCAGGAGCGAGCGGAGAAACGGAGATCATGACTTGCGGAGAAAAGGTTTCTGAAAAGGAGTATATAGAGTTACAAAAATATGCGCTTGGAATATGGATGTTCCGATTATCTAAGATCAAAGTTACAGAAAGGATGCCGCAGAAGGAAGGTGAGGAGGATGAGATTATGTTGCTTAGTATTGCAATGATATTGTTAGTTGGGATGTCTATGGGATGGATCTGTAAAAAGATTCATCTGCCGAGCCTGCTTGGGATGATCGTAACAGGAATTGTACTTGGACCGCATGCGCTGAATTTGATTGACGGTTCGATTTTGAATATTTCATCGGAACTAGGACGGATCGCGCTTATCATTATATTGACGAGAGCAGGATTGTCACTGGATTTTAATGATCTGAAAAAGGTGGGTCGCCCAGCTGTTTTGATGTGTTTTGTGCCGGCTTGTTTTGAAATGGCAGGAATGATCCTGCTGGCTCCAAAAGTGCTTGGGATTTCGATTTTGGATGCGGCGATCATGGGAGCGGTTGTCGCCGCAGTTTCTCCTGCGGTTATTGTTCCGAAAATGCTGAAGTTGATGGAGGAAGGGTATGGTGTGAAACAGGGGATCCCGCAGATGATTCTTGCTGGTGCGTCAGTTGACGATGTGTTTGTAATTGTAATGTTTACGGTATTTACAGGACTGGAACAGGGAAACCATATTTCGGCTGTGAGTTTTATTAATATTCCGGTTTCCATTGCGGTCGGAGCTTTGGCAGGATTTCTTATCGGAATTTTATTTGCAAAATATTTTGAAAAGATCCACATAAGAGATACTTCAAAAGTGATCATTCTTTTGTGTGTTTCCTTTCTGTTGGTTACCTTTGAAGACAAATTTGCATCTGTAATTCCGTTTGCATCTCTAATCGCGGTTATGACGATCGGTATCGCTTTGCAGCAGAAGAGAAAAATCGTGGCAGAACGATTGTCTGTAAAATTCAATAAACTTTGGGTTGGAGCAGAAGTAATGCTTTTTGTACTCGTTGGAGCAACTGTGGATATTCAGTATGCTGTGTCGGCGGGGATCGCAACTGTTGTTCTGATTTTTGCAGTTTTGGTATTTCGGATGTTGGGGGTGTTTTTGTGTCTGCTGAAAACGAAGCTTACTGTGAAAGAAAGATTGTTTTGCATGGCCGCATATATGCCGAAAGCTACTGTACAGGCGGCGATCGGAGGCGTGCCGCTTGCGATGGGATTGTCCTGCGGAAATATCGTTCTGACAGTTGCGGTTACTGCGATTTTGATCACTGCGCCGCTGGGGGCTTTTCTGATCGAATTGACTTATAAAAAATGGTTAAAACAGGAAAGGGAGAGTTTGCCTTTGGCGTGATTTTCCAGTGTGTACATATTAATTATGAGAGAATAGAAACGGGCGTCTTGCGTGAAAGCAGGCGCTCAATTTTTGTGATTACAATCCCAGAATGTGCCTTTTGGCATTTCCGGTGATTATGAAAGCAAATGTTTATTTTTGAAAGGGAGAATGTTTATTTTGCAAGGTCTTTTCTGAAACTATTATTCGGAATACAGATAAATGTTCCGAAAAATATGCTTAAAAAAATTCCTGTAAAAAATTCTGTACAGGAACATGTTACCGAAGAAGTGTAAGTTGAAAATGATAGAAGCAGCAACAGCTTTTGTATATAACATATTAAATCATGTCCCTGCATACATTGTAAAAAGATGTGTCTAGGGGAATATTTGTGAAAGATTATATTGAGGAACGAGCCGTTGAAATCGCAGCATATATCATAGAAAATAATGCGACAGTACGGCAGACGGCAAAACAATTCAGGATTAGTAAGAGTACTGTACATATGGATGTAACAAAAGAAGCTGGAATGTGAAGGTTTTGTATGTGGTGAGATGAAAGAGATAAAAAGTAAAGTATATAAGGGGATTTGGTGGGAGGAAATGACTCCGCAGAATCAAATCTGTGATGAAAAAGCTCGGTGATGACTGGGCTTTTTGCATGTGGAAATAAGTAGGAGTAGAAAAGTATGGCTGAGAGTGAAAATACTGTAGTGTATCTTTTATTCATAGGTGATACGTTGTTAGGCAAAAGTGTGATATAATCAAATTGATTATTATCAGGTTTAGGTAGATTAAAAATTTTCGTGAATTTTACAAAAGATATTATAAAGAATATTTTGGGGAGGTTTCTATGAGCAATATAATAAAAATTAATGATGATAGAAATTTAGTTGCAGAACAGAATGATGAAATTGTGAGAGAATGCCATGATTTAGCTGAGATGACAGAAGAAATGTTGTTGGATGCACGAAAAGAAATTGCAAATAAGAAAACTCTTAGTGTGCCGATTGCGGAACTGGCTTTATTAGGAACTGGAGTAGCGTCTTTAATCCCGGCTTTAAGGACAGTGACACAAACAACAACATTTAATACTCAGGGCTTATATCAGCTTGCGAATGCAGGAGTAGGAGATACTTTAAAGATAGCAAAGAATGGCAATTTTTGGGGAGCATTCAAAACTGCAGATGGGGCATCGAAATTTGCACAGCTTCAAGCAGCAGAGCCTCTTTCAACTACCAGTACTGCAGTAATGCCCATTGATCCGGCAACAATGATGATGGCAGTAGCACTGTTTACAATAGAGCAACAGCTAAAAAATATAGAGAAAATGCAGAAACAGATTCTGCTATTCCTTGAAATTGAAAAAGAATCGGAGATTGAAGCAGATGTCGAGATACTGTCTAAAATGATTACTACATACAAGTATAATTGGAATAATGAACATTTTGTTGCAAGTAATCATAAGATGGTGTTGGATATTCAGAGAACAGCCAGAAAAAATATGCTTTCATATAAAAAGAAGGTTGCAGAATTAATAGATTCCCCCAAATTGAGTGTCGCTCAGGCTAAGGTAAAATCAACTTTAAGCGATTTACAGAAGAAATTCAAATATTACAGATTGTCGTTATATACTTTCTCGATGGCTTCATTGGTAGAAATTATGCTTAGTGGTAATTTCAAAGAGGAATATATTTCTGATGTAAAAGCGGAAGTTAAAAAGTTCTCATTGGAATACAGAGATTTATTTACAGAATGTTCAATGTACCTTGAAAAGATGACCTCAGTATCTGTAGAAGCAAGTGTCATGAAGGGGATCGGAGTTGCAAGTAAAGCGGTAGGAAAGTTTATTGGCAGCATCCCGGTTGTGAAGGAAGGTCAAGTGGATGAATTTTTACAAGACAGAGGAGTACATTTGAAAGAAAATGCTCAGGGTATGCAGAGGAATGTACTGGAAGCATTTGCAACACTTCACAATCCGGGAACTGGCGTCTTTATGGACAAAATGGAAGATATGATTCAGATTTATAATCAGACTGATAAAATTTGTTTTGATGATGATAAAATATATCTTATTGCAGGGTAAGATAATGAGGAATTAGAACAAGAAGGAGTAGAATTTGGAGAAGTTTTCAGAGAAAAGTTTATTATCGCTTGGAGATTATTATGTCTATAGTCTGATTGATCCCAGGAATAGGAAAATATTTTACATTGGCAAGGGAACCGGAAATCGGGTTTTTGAACATGAATTGGAAAGTCAGGGAAGTCCAGAGAGCGAAAAGTTGAAGTTAAAGATGATAGCAGAGATTAAATCAGCTGGTTTGGAAGTTGAAAAAGTTATTATTAACTGCAATCTGACAGAAGCGGAAGCATTTGCGGCAGAAGCGGCACTAATTAATGCGTTTAATTATGTTGAAGATACCAGGTTAACAAACATTGTTGCAGGACATCATTCGGCGGAGGCTTTGACAGTAGATGATTTTGAAAAGATATATGGAGCAGAAGAGTTACAAGAATCAGATATTCGGCACAAAGTAATGATTATTAAGATAAATAAACTTTATCAAAAAGGGATGACGGAAGATGTTCTGTATGATTCGGTACGTGGTATTTGGCGAGCATCACTAGAACGCGCGAAGACTGTAGAATATGTTTTTGGGGTTTATAATTCGTTAATAGTTGCGGTATATAGACCGACAACGTGGTATGTTTGTAAAGAAGCATTAGAAAAGTTGCCAAAGCATGTTGCACAGTTGACTTCGAAAATGGAGAACAGAGTATTTTTTATAGATGAAGGATTTGAGAATCATGAGTTGTTGGACGAAGCGGGGAAGTTTTATTTGTATAAATCCATTGCTGGTTTGAAAGTGAATCAGAGCGCACAGAATCCGATTACATATTTAGATACTAAGAAATAGAGCAAGATCCACCCTGGTATTGCCATATCACAATTTTTAGCATATGGATACCAAGAGTGATCTTATGATGGAACATCCACGTACCCGTTGATTGGTTACATATAGAAAAATTAAATAGAGGTTTATAGAGCATCTGACAAAGTTGGGTGCTCTTATTTTGTTCAAAAAAGAAAATTTTCCACGAAATGTTGCGATTATATTTGTGAAAGCTAGTGAAAGAACGACAGGAACATGGTGTGAGTGTTACAATTATTAAAACAGAATGGTAAAATCGCAAATAAGGAAGCATTTAGTGTGCCGATTGCTGAATTGGCTTTGTTAGGTGCAGGAGTAGAAATGTCTGTTTTGATGAAAATGAATGGCAGCAATAAGAGAGAAGAGCTTGCGGCAGATAAAAGTCATGATATGAAAGAAATTTTGGAACTATAGGACTATTTCTTCTGAAGGTTTCATAGAAATGGACAAAGAGTACAGGAAGGGAGGTAGTTGTTTATCGTGGCAAGGCAAAAATTGAATTATCGATTTCATAATCCGAATACGGTAGAAGCTACCGCCGATTACATATTGAAAATTTTTATGGAAGTGAATGAAAAGAAGGTGGAGCGGGTGATAAAAGGGGCTGCAGAGAAGAATTTGGAAGAGAATGCTATAGAAATGTATACAATAGGTGAAAAAAACAAGAACAAAAGAATTATTGGCGGGTATTGAACTTTCAACGTGCATAAGTAAAATTTATGTGAGAAGTTTGAGTTGATAAATAGAATGAAATGGTATATGATAAGAAAAAGCGAAAATAATTTTCGTGGAGGGAAAAATCATGGAAAATCAACAGTCTGTATTAGATATTATTCAGATAAGATATGACAGCTTTTTTGAACAGGAGAAAAAAATAGCAGGTTATATTTTACAGAATTATAAAGATGTTATCAATATGACGATCGGAGATTTGGCGGATGCAAGCGGAACAAGCGTAGCTACAGTGTCTAGATTTTGCAGGAAATGTGAAGTAGATGGATTTCACCATTTGAAAATCGGTTTGGCGAAAGAACTTGTAATGGGAGAAAAAGAAGTTACGGTTTCGAATGATATTTCAAGAAAAGAGATTGGGCAGTCACTGCAGAATATTCTGGCCAATAAGATTGAAGAGATGAGACAGACTGTTTCGCTTTTTGATGAAAAGCAGTTGGAGACGATTTTAAATAAGATACAGCATGCAGGAATGGTACAGTTTGTTGCAGTTGGAAATACGATTCCGGTAGCACTGGACGGGGCATATAAATTGAATGAGATTGGGATTCCATCCATGGCAGGTACAATCTGGGAAACTCAGCTTTCATTTGCTATGACATTAAAAAAGAAAGATGTACAGATTGCAATCTCAAATTCGGGCGAGTCTAAGCAGGTCGTGAAGATGGTGCGGGCAGCTAAGAAAAATGGTTGTACAACAGTTGGAATTACAAATAATCCGAATTCAACGATTGCAAAAGAAGTAGATTATCATATACAGACTGCCACTAGAGAAAAACTGTTTATGAACGAGTTTTGTTTTTCAAGAGTTTCGGCAATGACGGTAATAGAGATTCTTTACTTGTTTCTGACAGTAGGGCAGGCTCAGAGTTATGCAAGACTGAGTGAGTGTGAGAATCTGATGGCGGATGAAAAAGTGTGAGTAACTTTCTTGTATTGCAGCAGTTACAATACTTGAAAATCGTAGAGGGGCTATAAGTAAGCAGAAGTTATTAATTAAATGAACGAATTGAAAAAATCAGGAAGATGAAAAAGTTTTCTTGATTTTTTTTATACAAAAATAATTTCCGGTTTTTGTGCATTTCTCATAAAAATAATTTTCATGAAATGAAAGTGTTGACGAAAATAAATATTGTAGTATAATTCAAAGCAAGAAAATAAATATCGCGATTATTTATTGAATGAAAAAAATTTGCAAAATGGTTGATTGAAAGTTATGAGGAAAATTGTATGAGAATAAGGGAATTACTAAGCAGTCAGTCGATTGCGCTTGGAGCGAAGTCTGCAAATAAAAAAGATATCATTGAAAAGATGACCGTTCTTATGGAAGCATCAGGAAATCTGACTGATAGAAAACAGTATTTAAAAGGCGTGTTGAAACGTGAGGCGGAAGGAACAACAGGAATTGGAGAAGGAGTTGCCATTCCGCATGCGAAGAATGCAGCAGTAAAAAAAGCAGGACTTGCTGCAATGGTATTGAAGCAAACAGTTGATTTTGACTCTTTGGATGGAGAACCTGTGAAACTTATTTTTATGATTGCAGCGCCGGATAACGGAGAAAATGAACATTTGGAAGCGTTATCAAGATTATCCACCATGCTGATGGATGATGAATTTAGAAATCAGTTGATTCAAGCAGAAGATACAGATCAGTTCTTGGCTATCATTGATAAGAAAGAACAGAAGTTAGATGAAAAGGCATCTGAAAAAGCAGAGATGAGTACTTCTTACAAAGTGTTGGCTATTACAGCTTGTCCGACAGGAATCGCACATACTTTTATGGCCGCGGAAAGTTTGGAGACGAAAGGAAAAGAACTTGGGATTCCGGTCAAAGTTGAGACACAGGGAGCAGATGGAGCGAAGAATGTACTGACAGCAGAGGAAATCAAAGCGGCTGACGGAATTATTATTGCGGCAGACAAAAATGTGAATCTTGCAAGGTTTGATGGGAAAAAGGTTCTGATCACAAAAGTTGCAGATGGAATTCATAAACCGGAAGAACTGATACAGAAGATTGAGAGCGGAAATGTTTCAATTTATCATCATGATGGCCAAAAGGAGCAGAAGCAGCCTGAAGTAAAAGAAAGCCTCGGAAGAAAGATTTATAAGGATCTTATGAATGGAGTATCCAATATGCTTCCATTTGTAATTGGAGGAGGAATTCTGATTGCAATCGCATTCCTTTTGGATGATTATAGTATTGATCCGTCAAATTTTGGTAAGAATACACCGATTGCAGCTTATTTTAAAACGATTGGTGAGTTTTCATTTGGAATGATGCTTCCGGTCCTCTCAGGATTCATTGCAATGAGTATTGCAGATCGCCCCGGACTTGCAGTTGGTTTTGTTGCAGGTTTGGTAGCGAAAGCGGGAAGTACATTTGCAAATCCGGCAGGAGGAGATGTAAATGCAGGTTTTTTGGGAGCATTGTTTGCAGGTTTCGTAGCGGGATATGTAGTACTTGCGCTTAAGAAATTGACAAATAAGATTCCGCAGAGCCTGAACAGCATTCGTCCGATGATTATTTATCCGGTTGCCGGTATTTTGATCGGTGCGGTTATGACAACGCTGATCAATCCTTTTATGGGAAGCATCAATGATGCGCTGACAGAAGTATTGAACAGTATGAATGGGACGAGCAGAGTTTTACTCGGAACTATTTGTGCGGGAATGCAATCAGTAGATATGGGAGGTCCGGTCAATAAGACATCTTATGTATTTGCAACTTCCCAGTTGGCAGAAGGAAACTTTGAGATCATGGCATCTGTTATGGCAGGAGGAATGGTTCCGCCGCTGGCGATCGCATTTTGTACCACGCTTTTCAAGAACCGTTTTACAAAGAAGGAAAGAGAGTCAGGACTGGTAAATTATCTGCTGGGATTATCCTTCATTTCAGAAGGTGCGATTCCATTTGCAGCAAGTGATCCGCTTCGTGTAATTCCATCTTGTATTGTTGGTTCAGCTGTAGCAGGAGGATTATCTATGTTCTTTGAATGTACCCTTCGTGCACCGCATGGTGGAGTTTTTGTACTTCCGACGATTGGACATCCGATGATGTACGCGTTATCAATTTTGATCGGATCACTGATTGGATGCGTGATACTTGGAATCTTAAAAAAACCATTAGGAGGAGAAAGATAAAGTGAAAAAAAGGTGTGCAGAAGAAGCAATAAAGATGATAAGTGAGGGAATGATCGTAGGACTTGGAGGAGGAAGCACGGTTGGTTTTCTCATCGAAGAGATTAAGAATTCCGGGAAGCAGATTCAGGCGGTTACACCATCTATGAATACAGAAGAGTTATGTAGAAAGAATGGTATCACTGTGCTTCCGATGTCACAGGTAGAGAAAATTGATGTAGCATTTGATGGATGTGATGAAGTAGATTGGGAATTCAATGCTTTAAAAAGTTGCGGTGGAATCCATACGAGAGAAAAGCTGGTGGCAGATATGGCACAGAAGTATTTCCTTCTTGCGGATGAATCAAAATATCATGAGGAATTGAAGTTTGAATATCCTGTGACCGTTGAAGTGCTTCCAAGTGCAAGGAGTTACGTGAAAAGGCAGTTAAGTCTTCTTGGGGCAGAGGTCAGAGAAAGAATGTGTGATAATAAGACAGGACTGACAATTACGGATGATGGAAATTATCTGATGGAAGCTAGATTTATAGAGAGGCAGAATGCAGAAGAACTGAATGATGCACTGAATGCGATGAGTGGAATTATTGGCCATGGATTGTTCTATAAGAAAGCAACTGGTGTGATTGTGGCCGGGAAAGATAAAATAGATATTTATGAAAAGTAATTGAGTTAAAAATGAAAAACAATAGATCTTGAAGATAGATCGGAAAGAAGGGATTATTCATATGGAAAAGAAAAAATTAAACTGGGGAATTCTTGGCACAGGATGGATCGCTCATGAGATGGGTGAGGCGCTTAATGCAGTAAATGGAGAAATCTATGCCGTATGTGATACGACACTGGAAGGAGCACAGAAATATGCAGAAGAGTTTCAAGTGACAAAAGCTTACGCAAGTGCGGATGAGATGATTGCAGATCCGAAAGTAGATATTGTTTATATAGCGACGCCGCATAACCTTCACTATCAGTTCCTGCTTCAGTCGGTAAAAGCCGGAAAACATGTTTTTTGTGAAAAATCAATCACTGTAAATAGCCGTCAGTTGGAAGAATGTGTTAAAATTGCAGAAGAAAAAGGACTTGTGATTTGTGATGGTATGACATTACTTCATATGCCTCTTTACAAAGCGCTGAAAGAGAAAATCGCAGAAGGCGTGATCGGAGATGTGAAGATGGTTCAGGTGAACTTTGGAAGCTGCAAGGAATATGATGTGAGAAATCGTTTCTTTTCAAAAGAGCTGGCAGGAGGCGCATTGCTTGATATTGGGGTGTACGCAACTTCCTTTGCAAGATACTTTATGAAGAGTAAGCCAAATGTTGTGTTGACAACAGCCAATTATTTTGAGACTGGTGTAGACGAGACAAGCGGAATACTCTTAAAGAACCCGGACGGTGAGATGGCTGTTATGGCGCTTACTATGAGAGCAAAACAGCCAAAACGAGGAGTTGTAGCAGGAGAAAAGGGATTTATTGAGATCTATGATTATCCGCGTGCAGCGAAAGCTACAATTACTTATACAGAGACAGGAAAGACGGAAGTAATTGAGGCAGGCGAGTCAGCGAAGGCGCTTCAATATGAAGTGGCTGATATGCAGGATTATGTATGGAATAATGGTGGAAAAGAGAATCTTTCAATCGTTCGTGATGTAATGGAGACTTTGACGACAATCAGAAATCAGTGGGGGATGGTGTATTCGTTTGAGTAAAAAATATTTTTTCTTTGATATTGATGGAACTTTGACAGACAGGAAAACAGGGCAGATTGTACCATCTGCCCTTGAGGCAGTAAAAAGGCTGCAAGAAGCAGGACATTTTGTTTCGATTGCCACCGGACGCGCGTGCTATAAGGCGGAAAAATTCAGAGTTGCCAATGGATTTAAAAATATGGTATGTAATGGCGGGCACGGAATCATTTATGATGGTGAATTAAAAGAAAATCGTCCGTTAAATTATGAAGCTGCCAAAGCAGTGTACGATCAGGCGAGAGAACTTGGTTATGGAATTTATACCGCAATAGATGATTCGAATAAAGTATATGCTACAGATTTCCTTTTTCATGAACAAGTGGGAATGAGGAAAGAACCAAGTGTCTATATTATTGATCCGGAATTTGATCCTGCGAGGGACAAGAAAATCTATAAGATGTATGTATCTGTGCCGGAGGGAGAAGAAGATCGACTGACAACGAAAGCATTGGTAGGACACCTGCGTTTTGAAAAGGAATATTTGATGTTTCAGCCAGACGCCAAGAAAGAAGGGATTTTAAGAATGCTTTCTTATGCAGGCGGAACTCCGGAAGATGTTGTCGTATTTGGAGACGATTATAACGATTTGAATATGTTTGATGAGCGTTTCTTAAAAATAGCAATGGGAAATGGATGTGATGAGCTGAAAGCAAAGGCAGATTACGTCACAGATGAGAATGTGAAAGATGGCATTTATAAAGCCTGTATAAAATATAGATGGATTTGTTGATTAGATAATGATTGGGCATGGGATTGTCAGTTTTTCCTGTGAGATATTCTGTCGAAGTACTAAGAATATTTGCCATATAAGTAATCGCATAAATCTGAAGCATACGAAGAAGAAATTAATGGGGATGTTTTACAAAATGTAGAATATCCTCTTTTTCTGTTTCTGAATCTTTCTTTCCTAACATAATATAGATGTAACAGATAAAATGATTTTAACAGAGAGGTATGTTATGAAAATAGCAGCATATTGCCGTGTTTCCACAGATAAAGCCGATCAGCTCAATAGTTTAGAAGCTCAAAAAGAATTCTTCTCTGAGTATACCCAGCGTACCGGAGACGTTTTAGTAAAATTATATGCAGATGAAGGTATTTCAGGAACGAAAATCAAAAATCGTAAGGAATTCCTTCGCATGATGTCCGATGCAGAAAAAGGAATGTTTGATATGGTCGTTGTAAAGGATATTTCCCGCTTTGCCAGAAATACTGTGGATCTTTTACAGAATATTCGAAAATTGAAAGCGTTAGGAATTGAAACGCAATTCCTGACAGCGAATATGACAAGTATGGGAAACAGTGAGTTTGTTCTTACCATCTTTGGAGCATTGGCTCAGGAAGAAAGCGCGAATACATCTAAGCGAGTGAAATTTGGAAAAAAATTAAACGCAGAAAAAGGACGAGTTCCCAACATTGTATATGGATACGATAAAACAATCGGAGATTATTTCAATCTTAAGATCAACAAAGAAGAATCAAAGGTTGTAAAGCAAATTTATAAGTGGTACACAGAAGAAGGATATGGTGCTGCCAAGATTTCCAATATGCTGAACGAAAAGGGCTATCGGACAAAGAGAAACTGCAAATGGAGCCAGAATGCCATCTGCAGGATTTTGACCAATGAGATTTATACGGGAAAGATTATCAATGGAAAGCAGGAAATCAGTGATTTTCTGACTGGTCAGAGAAGAGAGAAGGATGAAACGGAATGGCTTGTTGTGGAACGTCCGGAACTTCGTATGATTGAAGATGAAGTGTTTGAAAAAGCACAGGAAATTCTTCGTGGAAGAAACGATGCATTTAATTTGAATCATGAGCGGCAAAGCAACAAATATTTGTTTTCTACATTGATTAAATGTAAAGAATGTGGCTGGTCTTTCCGAAGGACAGTTCGTACTTATAAAAATACGTATGTGCGTTGGGTTTGTTCCGGGAGAAATGGAAAAGGAGCAGATGAAATTTATGTTTCATATGGAACTATGTATGGAATTATTTATTGTAGTCGAGAACAAACTTATAAAAAATTTGAGGAAATTAAAAAAGTTCTTGAGAAAGATTACGAAGAGAATAAAGAGCCGTCAAATGAATTTATAAATACATTCGCAAAAACATATGGGTTATGTCTGCCGAATGATGTACTTTTTGACATGTCATCGTTATTTGAACTGTTTTAACATAATCTTTATTTTCCACATACATTGTAAAAAGATGTATCTAGGGAAATTTTGAGAAAGATTATGTCGAAGAGAGCTGCTGCAATTGTGAACAGTGCGACAGACGATGAAAAAATTTGGAGTCAGTAAAAGGACTGGAGATATGAATATAATACAAAAGAAAGTTTTGTGTAGGTGGTAGAATAAGAAAGGATTATAAGGTATTTACATTCAATTATATGGGTGTTAATGCCTTTTTTTAATGCAAAAAAATTCTCGCGAAAAAACCATTTCCTCTTATGGAAGATTAGAAAACACAGTTGAATCTTCCGAGTAAAAAGCCTTTGACTGCACGCAACGTGCAGTTGTAGGGTAAAAGGAGAAAGGTATGGAAGGTATGACTCTGCGAGAAATATGTGAAGTATTGGAGGTGTCTAGGAGAGCGGTTCAAGGGTATGAGAAAGCAGGCCTTGTGTCTGCAACAGACCGGAATAAGTACGGACACTTACTCTATGATGAAGCTGCTATGTTGAGAATTGCACGAATTAAGTTCTATCAGCAGTTAGGATTTTCTATTAAAGAGATTATTGGTATCATTGATGCACCGAATATTCTAGTGAAGGCAGCACTTGAAGCGCAGGTGCAGAAACTAAAAAAAGAAAAAGCAGAAATTAGCGAGTTGATTGAAAAAGCAAATCAAGTTATAGCTAGTTTGTAAAGCAATAAAGAAAGAGGGAGAAACAAATGAGGGATAAAAAGAAAAAAATTTTAATTATTGCGTTAGTTGCTGTTGCAATTATAACAATATCAGGTATTGGAATATATTTTGGTTACCATACATGGGATGAGGCAACGTGCTCAAAACCAAAGAAATGTAGTATCTGCGGAAAAACTGAGGGGGAAGCATTGGGTCATAAATGGAGAGATGCAACATGTACGGAACCACAAATTTGTTCCGTATGTAATCGAACAAAGGGCGAGAAGTTAGGGCATAATCTAGATAAATGGTCTATAATAAAAGAAGCTACATGTACTGCAGTTGGAGAAAAGGAAGCAATATGTAAAAGATGTAAAAAAAGTTTACCAGAGGAAATCCCAATGACAGATCATACACCGGGGGAATGGACTGTAACAAAAGATTATAAAGTGAATAGAGATGGAACAGTAACTCCAGGAGTAGAATCTGTATTATGTTTTGTATGTAATAAGGAATTGGAGACGAGAGAATACAAAATAGAATTGACTAAAGGACAGAAAAACGCGGTGATTCGGGCATATGAAGAGGAAAATTTCTGGCACGTATCGAGGGACTATTTAATAAATGATGTATTGGTCGGATTTGATTACTTTAGCGTAGAGGATGCAACATTTGCAGTTGATCATATGGATGTAAATTTTGATGAACAAGCAGTGTTATATGTAAAGCAAAATTCATCTGGCCAGTCCAGAGGGGAAATCACAGAAATGATGCGTTATTACGGCTATACCGAAGAACAGATTAACAATGCATTAGAAGAGTCTGGAATATAGAGTACTCATAGAAATCATTGCTATTGAAGACAAAAGTTATCGATAGAGGCTTGGGGAGAATTCTCCAAGCTTAGAGTATAATTATCATTGGCAAAAATAAAGGGAAGAGATCGAAACCTCTT